>NZ_WLZY01000003.1:0-300000 GCF_010122465.1 Phytoactinopolyspora mesophila
GCCGGTATCCGTAGACGCCGTCGTTGTAGTCAAACAACGCCTGGATCTTGACCGCAAGCTCCTCGCGCCGCCGCGCGGTCGCGCTCATCGGCCGGCCGCGCCAGTCATAAAACCCGGACTTCGACACTTTCAACCAGGTGCACATCTTCTGAATGCTCGGAGCATCGGCCGAATCGCCGTCGGCGGCGGTGGCAGCACAATCAGCGATGAACTCGTACTTCTCGCTCACCGTTGCTCCTGCGCGAAGTATGCTGCCGCTCGTTTTAGGAAGTTGTTCTCCATCTCCAATTCACGGTTCTTCCGCTCAAGCTCTCGTAAACGAGCCCGCTCGGACACCTCCAACGCCGGCTCATCACCAGCATGCGCCTGTCGATAAGCCTTACACCAATTACCCAGGGTGGTCTCACCCACCCCAATTTCGCGAGCCACATCGACTATTCTCCGGTCATTCTCGACCACCAGCCGGGCCGCTTCCTCACGGAACTCAGGCGTGAACTTCCCGTTCTTTCTAGCCACGAAATCCTCTCCTCTCCAAACAGAACCCTATGGGCTCCGCAGTCCGGAAAGTAGGGAGCACCCCATTGCGCCTTGGCGCGTGGTGTGCCCGTGGGCGGGTTTGGGGGCTGTGGCGTGTCCGAGCCCTTTGGGTTCGGGTGGCGTGACTGCTCGAAACCACCGGGCCCACTGAACTGCTCAAGCCGCCGGGCGCCCGCGGCCGGTCGCGGTTCACACGACGATCTTCACGACTGGTGTGTGCCTAGTCGTGTGAGTCCTGACGGTGCATGGCGGCATTGGCTGGCACGACGATCTCCACGACCCCGAATACCGCCCCTCCGACCCGTCGTGGTTCACACGACGATCTTCACAACCAGCGGCAACCACTCCACGAACGCGACACACCACAACTGGACCCTGCCGAACGCCCCACCCCCCGGGGGGAACAACCCGCCACCAGCGGCCTCCCATGAACTCACCCACGGAAAGGTCACAAGAGCCCTAGATGATCATGTTTGGTGGGTTTTCTCGGGCGTCAACGGGCCTGCAGGCATGGTATGGCCCGAGAAAACCCACCAAACATGATCATCTAGGAGTCGGGTGGAGCACGGGTGTGGAAGAGGTAGTGGCGCCCGGCCTACGGGCGCCAGGCAGCGCGGCGCATATCGATCCGCGAGCCGTCGGACGTCAGCGGAGTACCCTCCGCGGCCAACTCACGCAACGCCGTTACCTCATGGCCTGGAGGAAGACGGCCCGTCGCGGTGACGACGCGCCACCAGGGAACCGCGCCGCCGAACGCGGCCATCACGGCGCCGACGATGCGCGGCCCACCACGTTCGAGCCTGGCACCGACCTCCTCGGCAACCGCTCCGTAGGCCATCGCTCGCCCCGGCGGAATCCGTTCGACCAGACTCAATACGGCTTCGATGTACTCGTCGTCCATCCCTCTTCAGGTCTCTCCACCGAAAAAGCGGGTCGCCGCCAACCCCCAAAGCCTTGACATGCGACGATGAGACTGAGATGGCGGATACAACCAAGACGATACGCGTGCGGGAGGGCTCGGAGATGGAGCAGCCTCCACGTGGCGTACGTGAGGATGCCGCGCCATCCACCGAGCAAGCCGCCAGCCAGCAGGTTCTCGTCAAAGAGCCGCCTCTTCCCCGGCGCACCCGCCGCCCGCTCGACGGTTTCCGGCTGCTGTTCGCCATCATCGGCATGACGGCTCTGGTGACACTAGCAGTGGTGGCCGAGAGCACACTGACCGCGCTGACCGGTGATCTTGCCGAACTCGACCAGGTCATCCCCAGCGGACCGGTCAACCTGGTGGCTTTCGCCTCCGGCCTCGCGGCGCAGGCGTTGCCGCCCGTGCTTGTCGTCATCCTCATGATCCGTGGCCGGTTACGCACCACAGCTGAACTGCTGATCGCTGCTCTGCTCGCCGCCGTGGCGGCAGCGCTGGTATCCGAGTGGCTGCTGACCGCCGCACCGGAACGGCTGCACGACTCATTTGTCCCCACGCTCCCGGGCACCACTGGCACGCCGGTACCGACCTTTCCGGCGGTGCTGGTCGCCGTCGTCACCGTCGTCGCCCGCCTGAACCTCAAACGCATCCGCCAGGTGGCGTTGTTCGCCATCGCCGCGAGTTTCGCCGTCGGCCTGCTCGGTGGCGAGGTCACCGTGGCCGGGATTCTTGCGGCGCTGAGCATCGGCCGCATCGTCGGCCTGCTTGTCCGCCTGGTCAGCGGCCAGCCGTCGGTGGCACCCACCGGGCACAAGGTTGCTTCCGTCCTCGAGTCCAACGGCTTCGAACTGCAATCACTGCGCGCGGATTCCGTGGAGCAATACCGCAGATACGTCGCCGAAACCGAGCAAGGACCACTGGGGGTGCTCGTACTCGATCGCGACACCGAGGGCGCCGGCGCGCTGGCCCGGACCATCGACCAGATCCGCACCCGGGAAGAGGTACGGCCGCGCCAGGCCGTGACCATGCGCACCGCGGTCAATCAGATCACCCTGCAGTCGCTGGCCGTATCCCGCGCCGGCGTCCGCACCCCAAAGCTACGCAAGGTCCTGAAGGTCAACAGCGAGGCGACCGCGCTCGTCTTCGACCACGTCCCCGGTACCGCGCTGTCGAACCTGAATGGCGGCGACATCAGCGACGACATGCTGCGGGACCTGTGGCGCCAGCTCAGACGGCTGCGGCGCAACCAGGTAGCCCATCGTCGGCTGTCCGGCCGCACGATCCTGATTTCGGATTCCGGGAAGGTCTGGATCCTCGACCCTTCCGGCGGCGAGGTCGCCGCCCCCGACCTCGCCATCCGCGCCGACCTCGCCCAGGCGTTGGTGGCGGTCACCCTGGTGGTGGGCGCCGAGCGCACCATCAACACCGCCATGGACGTCCTGGGCCCGCGGGCCCTGAGTGGCGCGGTGCCGTTGCTTCAGCAGATCGCCCTGCCTCGAACCGTGCGCCGCGAGCTTCGCGGACGCCGGGAACTGCTGTCCGAACTGCGTGACGGCCTGATCAGCCGGATCGGCACCGACACCGAGCCGGTTCGGCTCGAGAGGTTCAAGCCGCTGTCTCTCGTCACCGGCGTGGGAGCCGTGGCTGCCGTCTACCTCGTCGGTACGCAGCTCGTCGACATCTCGTTCGCCGAACTCTGGGCACAGACCAACCTGGCGTGGCTGGTGCCCGCCGTGGCATTCATGTTCCTCAACTTCGTCGGCGCCGCCTTCGCGATCCTCGGCTTCGTGCCGGAAAAAGTGCCGTTCTTGCGCACTCTCGGCGCGCAGATCTGCCTGAGTTTCCTGCGGCTCGTCGCGCCGTCGACGGTCAGCAACGTCGCGATCAACATCCGGTTGCTCACCAAGGCCGGCGTGACCGGGCCGCTGGCTACCGCCAGCGTCGCGGCGAATCAGGTGGGCAACGTCGCCATCACGCTGCCCCTCATCGCCATCCTCGGTGTGGTGTCAGGCAGTTCCGCCGCGGCCGGCCTCGAGCCGTCGCAATCAACGTTGATGATCGTCGCCGGAGTTCTCGTGGCGGCCGCCCTGCTCATCCTGATCCCGCCGATCCGGACCCGGCTGCGGTCGCTGTGGGCCGACTTCGCCGAACGAGGGCTACCCCGGCTGCTCGACGTGCTGAGCAACCCCCGGAAACTGGCCGTCGCCATCGGCGGGATCGTCCTGCAGGCGGCGTCGCTGGTGTTGTGTTTCTATGCCTGCCTGCGGGCGGTGGGCGGCACCGCGGACATCGCGGCGCTGGCCGTCGTCCAGATGGTCGGCAACACGGTGGGTATGGCCGTTCCGACTCCGGGTGGACTGGGAGCCGTGGAAGCCGCACTGACCGCGGGTGTCACGACCATCGGAGTGAGCACCACGTTCGCGGTTCCCGCCGTACTCGTCTTCCGCATCGTGTCGTTCTGGTTGCCGATCATCCCCGGCTGGATCCTGTGGACCCAGATGCAGCGCCGCGGCCTCCTCTGACCCACATTGCTCGTGCGAACCCACGTGGGCGGCGCCGTTGCGGGTCCAACCAGATCCACCCGCAGCGTCGCCGCCTCGAGCGGGTGCGCATAGGCGGAGGGGAGGCGGTGTGTTCACCGACCGTCCGGAGGCGCGGGCGTGAGTGCGTATGCACGAACGCCGCCGCCGGCGGCCAGGGAGGTGAACACACCGCCTCCCCTCCGCGCCCGCGGCACAGATCAGTAAGCCGGTTGCGACGGGTCGATCTGGTTGACCCACGCGACGACGCCGCCGCCGACGTGGACCGCGTCGCCCATGCCCGCGCCTTTGACCACGGCCAGCGCCTCGGCGGAGCGCACTCCTGACTTGCAGTGCAGCACCACTTGTTTGTCCTGGGGAAGCTTCTCCAGCGCTTCGCCGGTGAGGAACTCGCCCTTGGGGATGAGCACCGCGCCCGGGATCCGGTTGATCTCGTATTCGTTGGGCTCGCGGACGTCGACGAGCATGAAGTCGCGCTCGCCCTGGTCACGCTCGTCGATCCAGTCCTTGAGCTGCTTGACCGAGATGGTGGAGCCGACCGCGGCCTCGGCGGCTTCGTCGCTGACCGCGCCGCAGAATGCCTCGTAGTCGATAAGCTCGGTGATCGGTTCGGCGTTGGGATCCTTGCGGATCTTCAGCGTCGTGTAGCTCATCTCAAGCGCGTCGTAGACCATCAGGCGGCCGAGCAGCGGCTCGCCGATGCCGGTGATCAGCTTGATCGCCTCATTGACCATGATCGACCCGATGGATGCGCAGAGCACCCCGAGCACGCCACCTTCGGCGCACGACGGCACCATGCCGGGCGGCGGGGGCTCGGGGTAGAGGTCGCGGTACTGCGGCCCGTGCTTCTCCCAGAAGACACTGACCTGGCCCTCGAACCGGTAGATAGAGCCCCAGACATATGGCTTGCCCAGCAGAACGGCGGCATCGTTGACGAGGTAACGCGTTGCGAAATTGTCCGTGCCGTCGACGATGAGGTCATAGCCCGAGAAGATGTCCAGGACGTTGTCGTTGTCCAGGCGCGTCTCGTGCAGGATGACGTTGACGTAGGGGTTGACCTCTTTGACCGAGTCACGCGCGGACTGGGCTTTGGACCGGCCGATGTCAGACTGGCCGTGAATGATCTGGCGCTGCAGGTTGGACTCGTCGACCTCGTCGAACTCGACGACGCCCAGCGTTCCGACTCCGGCGGCAGCAAGGTAGAGCAGCGCAGGCGAACCGAGCCCGCCCGCGCCCACGACCAATACTTTGGCGTTCTTCAGCCGCTTCTGACCGTCCATCCCGACATCGGGGATGATCAGATGCCGTGAGTAGCGTCGCACCTCGTCGACGGTGAGCTCAGCGGCCGGCTCTACGACTGGGGGCAAAGACACGATCGGCTCCATAGGTATTCGTCTCGGTGATCACCGGGGCAAATTTGGCGTTGTCTTCAGCAAAACAGTGCCATGGGCCCGCGCATTCCCGCGACGGTGTCCACACCTCGGACTTATCGTCTCAGGAACTGGACACGTCGCGCAAGAACGTCCGCACCAAATGGGCCACCGCCGACGGATACTCCATCATCGACACGTGCCCTGAGTGCTCGAGCTTCACCACCCGCGCTCGCGGCAGCGCCCGCTGCCAGCGACGCGCCGACCAAGCCCCCACCAGCGCGTCCTTTTCACACACGATGACCATCGCCGGGCACAGCACCTTCTGCGCAGCCCACCATGTGGAGCGCCGCCGGGGCGGCAGGTACTGACCGACGAGTGAGCGCAGCGCCGTGAGCAACACGTCACGCGCGTGCGCCTGGCTGACCCAGCGCATCCGCTCCTCGATCGCGAAGGCGAACTCATCCGGGTCAACGCCCTCCGGGTTTCCGTAGAGCATCGGCGCCAGTCGCTCGATCTGCTCCTGAGTGGGTTTCCCGTTGACCCGCCCGAGAATCCACTCGCCCAGTTTCGGCAGAGCCACGAGCGCCATCGCCTGAGCGCCTCGTGGTAGCCGATACTGCGGCATCGCGGGTGAGAGCAGCACCAGCGTCCGAACCAGGTCCGGCCGCGCCGAGGCGACCAGAACACAGATCATGCCCCCCATGGAGTTGCCGATCAGATGAACGGGGCCGTCGAAGCGCTCGAGGTACGCGATGACATCAGCGACGTACGCTGAGACGGTATGTTCGCCCGAAGGCGGCGATTCACCGAATCCGGGCAGGTCCGGACTCCATTGATCGAGATCGCCACGGAGCTCACGCATCAACGCCGTCCAGTTGGTGGACGCGCCTCCGAGGCCGTGGATCATGACCGCCGGCGGCTGGTCGGGCTCTTCGGGGGCGGCGTGACGGACATTGATGCGGCGCCCGCTCGGGAGGATTACTTCACGGCCTGGCCACTTGCTGATCACAGCCACACTCCGATGGTATTCGCACGACCGCCCCGGCGTCCGGCCGCCTCGACGCGCGGGATTCGTTGCCCGGATCACATCGGGTTCCACAGCCGATCGGGCGCTAGCTGCCCCGATTTGCGGGTAGCTTCAACGAAGAGAACGGTGTGTGCTGAACCGAGCTGCGCACCAAGCACAACCAAGGAGCATTCGATGGCCGACAACGAGATCCCAGCCAAGCCCCTAGAGGCGCCTGATGCCGACGCTGACGAACAGCGCCGGCCCGTGAGACCGAGCAGCGCAGACTCCGAAACCCGGGTCGATCCTGAAGAGCCTGAACTGCCACCGCAAGAGCTGCCCCAGGAGCTGCCGAGCGACGCTGACCCGGCCGACGCCTACGAACAGACGCGTATCGTCGACTTCGACGAAGACGACTATCGATAGACATCGACTACCATTTCGCCTATCGAAATCAACTGGGAGGTTTCGAGTGACCGCGGTGCCCGACGTCCCGCCTCGCGGTGTGCGCATGCCCCGCGGGAAGCGGCGAATCCACCTGTTGCGTGCCGCGCAAGAGGTGTTCGTCCAGCACGGCTACCACGCGGCCGCGATGGACGAGATCGCCGTCCGGGCCGGCGTCAGCAAGCCGGTGTTGTACCAGCATTTTCCCGGCAAGCTCGAGCTCTACCTCGCCCTGATCGACACCGCCACCGACGAGCTCCAGGCCAGGGTGCATCGCGCTCTGGCTGCCACCGACGACAACAAACAGCGCGTCATCGCGGCGGTGAACGCCTACTTCGAGTTCGTCGACGACCAATCCGGGCTCTATCGGCTGCTGTTCGAATCGGACCTCGCCAATGACCCAGCGGTCCGGGACCGCCTGGATCGCCTGACGGAAGCGTCCTCGACCGAGATCAGCGCGATCATCTCCGAGGACACCGGGCTCTCCCATGAGGAATCCGCTCTACTGGCCGTCGGTTTGATCGGAATAGCCCAGGTCACGGCTCGCTACTGGCTCTCGGCCGACGGGTCCATTCCACGCACCACCGCGGCCGAACTGGTCGCCACGTTGGGTTGGCGCGGGATTCGCGGTTTTCCCCGCAGGGAGCATCCCGACGACCAGATCACCTAACTCCACGCGAGCGTCGGGAGCCGGTCTTCGGCCCGCGGCCGATCGCTTGCGGCGGACAGGCGGGTCCGGAGGGAATCACCTCGGCTAACCTGGCAGTTGAGACTGGCGAACATCCGGATATGCCGGGTACCAAACTTCAGGAGAGGGTGACCGTGGAGGTCAAGATCGGTGTGCACAACGCCCCGCGTGAATTGGTGATTGAGAGCAGCCAATCACCTGAAGAGGTCGACGCGGCGGTTCGGACGGCTATCTCGAACGACGGCGTCCTCGACCTGGTCGACGAACGCGGCCGGCGGGTACTTGTCCGCGCCGAGCACCTTGCCTATGTCGAGATCGGCGAGCCGATGGAAAGGCGCGTCGGCTTCGGCGCCCTCTGACGATCCAACACGAAATCGACGTGGAAGGCGCCGGTCACGTACCAAAGCGAGTTACGAGGCCAAGCCGAGCTTGGCCATTCGCTTAGCGTGATTCTCGGTGAGTCTGGCGAACACGCGACCGAGTTCGGCCAGATCCATGCCCGGCCGCCCGGCGCTTCCCACGATGATCGATGTCAGGGCATCTCGGTCGGCGGCTACCCGCTGAGCCTGTGCGAGAGCCTCGCCCACAAGCCGACGCCCCCACAGGGCAAGGCGGCCCGCCACACTCGGGTCTTCTTCAATGGCCGCACGAACGCGGTCGACCGCGAAGTCGGCATGGCCGGCGTCGGCCATCACCTCGAGCACCAAAGCCCGGGTGTCTTCGTCCACCGCCGAGGCGATCTCGCGATAGAAGTCGGTCCCGATCTGATCTCCCACGTACGCCTTGACCAAACCTTCGAGCCACGTGGACGGTGCGGTCTTAGCGTGGAACACGGCGTACGGCTCCCGGAAGGGCCCCATGGCTTCATCGACGGACACACCCAGCTCGGCCAGCCGATCGCGGATTCGTTCGAAATGCCGGTACTCCGCCGCCGCCATCCCGGCCAGCGCTGCCTGATCCGCCAGCGTGGGCGCGAGCTCGGCGTCGGCCGCCAGCCGTTGGAAGGCCGAGAGCTCACCTAGACCGAGCGCCCCGAGCAGGTCGATGATGCCGGCACGATACTCCGGGTCCTCCACATGGTTCTCCACGCTCGTAACGATAGCCCGAGACTCCAGTAATCAACGAGGCCAACGCTCCCGCGGGCCGGTGCCGACGACGGCGCCCGGCTGCTTTCCGACACCCTGGTTAGGCCGCACCGCCGCAATGCCGTAAACTGCGAGCGTCATGCCGTAAAATGGACGCTGGTAATGACGGCGCCCGGTCCGAACGGGCGCTCTCGAGGACGGATCGACGTCTGTTGCGCTGCGTGAGGCGCCATCGTGAGGCATCGTCTCGCGAGTGAGCGGCCCCGCCGCCTAGAGGACGAACGAACACCGTGCTCGGGCGACCCACCGAGCTAATGAGGCGAAAACTCTGACAACCTTCAGAGACCTAGGGGTACTCCCCTCCATCGCCGACGCCCTCGAGCGCGTCGGCATCAACGAACCGTTCCCGATCCAGGAGATGGCCATCCCGGCCGCCCTGACCGGCAGCGATCTGATCGGGCAAGCCCGCACCGGAACCGGCAAGACGTTCGCGTTCGGGTTGCCGCTGCTGCAGCGGGTCGTCGCTCCGGATGACCGTGACTACGCCGAGGCCACCGAACCCGGCAAACCACAGGCACTCGTGATCGTCCCCACTCGCGAACTCGCCGTGCAGGTCACCGGCGACCTCGAGTCCGCTGCCACCGTACGGCGCATCCGCATGCTCACCGTTTACGGCGGGCGCGCATACGAGCCGCAGCTGAAAGCGCTCAAGTCCGGTATCGACGTCGTCGTCGGCACCCCTGGACGGCTGCTCGACCTCGCCAACCAGGGACACCTCGACCTCGCTCACGTCAAGGTGCTTGTGCTCGACGAAGCCGACAAGATGCTCGACCTCGGGTTCTTGCCCGACGTCGAGAAGATCGTCGGGCGAACACCTGAACTGCGCCAGACCATGCTCTTCTCGGCGACCATGCCGGCCGCCATCGTCGGCCTTGCCCGCCGGTACATGCGCCACCCGCTCAACATCCGCGCCGAGACCGGCGACGACCAGCAAACGGTGCCGCTCACGGCCCAGTTCGTCTATCGTGCGCACAGCCTCGACAAGGAAGAGATGGTGGCGCGGCTCTTGCGGGCCGAGGGCCGTGGCCTGACCATCGTCTTCAGCTCCACCAAGCGCGCGGCACAGCAACTGGCCGACGATCTCACCGGCCGGGGCTTCGCTGTCGCCGCCGTCCACGGCGACCTGGGGCAGCCTGTGCGCGAGCGCGCGCTCCGTGCTTTCCGGGCCGGCAAGGTCGACGTACTGGTGGCCACCGACGTCGCCGCTCGAGGCATCGACATCGAGGCGGTCACCCATGTGGTGAACCTCAGCTGTCCGGAGGACGAGAAGACATACCTGCACCGCATCGGCCGCACCGGCCGGGCCGGCGCCACGGGTATCGCGGTGACGCTGGTCGACTGGAATGACCTCGCCCGCTGGAAGATGATCAACGAAGCGCTCGATCTGCCGTTCGCGGATCCGCCGGAGACCTACTCCAGCAGTGAGCACTTCTTCCGCGATCTCGGCATCCCGCCCGGCACCAAGGGCAAACTGCCACGCGACGAGCGCACCCGGGCCGGACTCAACGCCGAACAAGTCGAGGACGACGGCGAGGGCCAGGGCGACTCTAGCCAACGCCGCCGGACCAGGCGCGGCTCCAGCACACGTAACTCTCAAGGCGCGCAACGCGGCAGGGGCCGCAGCCAGGCCCCGCGTGGAGAGAGCACCAACGGCAACAGTGCTGACGAGGCTTCCGACAAGCGGCCACGCAAACGGAATAGGCGGCGCACACGCGCCGGTCAGCCGATCGACCAGCAGGCGTCCGAGTAAGAAGCGGCCTCGCCCCTGGCGACTCCCTATTCGCGCGGGTTCTAAAGGTGCAGCGTGCCAGCACGTTGCACCTATCACCTCACGGCGCCGGCGCCATCAGCCGGATGAGCATGCCCGCGCAATCGCTGCCACGTCCCGGTTGAACGGGCGCAGCCCGGTGCCGTAACCCGCCCGCACAGGTCACGTGCGGACGACGACGACTTTGGTTCCTACCGGGGCGAACTCCCACAGTGCTTTGGCATCTTCGTGGTCCTGGCGGATACATCCGTCGGACAGGGGCGTTCCGAGTTCGGACAGCGTCTGCGCTTCCTCACCGCTCTCCTTGTAGACCGGGATGTCGTGGAACCCGATATTGGAGTTCTCACCTCGGTGGAAGCGGACCATGTACTGCATGGTCTCCTCGAGCGTCCAGCTGACCGCCTCTTCCGACTTGGAGAAGACCTCGTAGGTGCCTTCTGGCAGCTGGTCATAGCGGCTGCCGGACACCATGTACGTGCGCTCGACCGAGCCGTCACCCTCGACCAGCCAGACCTGCTGCCCGGTGATGTCGAAAACAATTCGCCGGCCGTCGCCGCTGTCGGCTGGGAGGTCAGCGGTGGCCTCGGGTTTGGTGTCCGGGTCCACCTCGGCCTCGTCGGGTTCCGGCGTGGGCGAATCTTCGGTCTCGTCGGGCTGCTCGGGCTCATCTTCGTCGGATTCGGTGTCCTCAGCCGCGTCTTCGGGCTCGTCCTGGATTGCCGGCTTGTCGAGTGTGTCGAACTGCCGGCCCGGCTCGCGGGAACCGGACCGCGAGATCTGACCTGAGTCGCGAACCACCTGCGATGTACCGTCAATGGTCGACTCGGGCGAGCTGAGAGCGGGCCGGTCGGTTTCGTCGGCCGTGCTGGTCAGGGCCACGACACCCGAAGCTACACAGGCGGCACCGGCCGCCAGGCCGAGAAACCTGAACCGTAGCGACGGACGCGCCTTGGCCTGCGAACCGTGCCGGTTGGTTCGAGCTGGTTTCCCGTAACGACCGGGCATTCACCCTCCTCGTCGAGCCGGACGATGCCGACCGAAGTTCAAGATCACAACAACCCTATGACATTGCCCGGCAGTTCCTGACTTCAAACGCACGACAAGCACCGAACTGTTCCGATTTGTCCAGCAACTTCGCGTGAGATGTGCCACGGCTCCGCGGCGGCGTATGCCACATCACCGGATTCTCTCAGATCGACAGCGCCGGCGCCTAACCCTCGGCACGATGCCTGTTTGATCCTGAGTGTCTCTGATCAGCCGATACAGTCCGGCCGGCTAGATATCGGCGAGGCCGGACCATGAGGGCCGGCTCGGTGCGGCCGACTTGCCCTCAGGGCAGTGCGACCGATAGTCACACCAGCCGCATCGTCCGGACGGGCGAGGCGGGAAGATGTCATCGCCGGACTCGCCGACCCGAAATGCCTCATCGGCGTCGGCACACTCGGCGGCGATGCCGTCGGCGCGTGCGAGGTGCCGGCCCAGCGAGATTTCGTCGTGCTCCCAGATCGCTGTTTCCCCCGACGGTAGGTGGTGCAGCTCTACCCGGCGGCACGGCAAACGCATCGTGCGGGCCGTCGCGGCGGCGTAGACCGCGAGCGCAAGCGAGGACCGTGCGTCGTCGGTGGTCAGCACGTGCCGACCGGTCTTGTAATCGACGATCACGAGTTCGCCAGCCCGATTGTCGATCCGGTCGACGCGCCCTGACAGCGAGACCCCGCCGTGCACCAGCCCTACCGTGCGCTCGACGCCGTGCGGCTCATCTTCCGGATCGAGCAGAGCCACATAGCGTTCGACCATCGCCTTGGCTGCCGTTTGCCACTGCTCGGCTTGCTCTGTGTCACGGAATCCCTCGCTGGCCCAGTATCTGCCGACCAACGCACCCGCCCGCTCGACGGACCGGGCGCTCAGCGGCAACCGCCACCACTGCGCAAGCGCGTTGTGCACGACCGCGCCCATCGTGTTGTGGGCCCAAGGCGGCCCCTTGGCCGGCGGTGGCCGTTCAAGGTAGGTGAACCGGTAACGACGAGGGCAATCGGACCACGTGGCCAAGCGGGTGGGGGTGGCAGCGTAGAGGCGCCCAGGCATTCCCTCGAGTGCCGGTTGGTAGTTCATGTGATCCCTGCGTCACGTTCAGCTCTGCCCCGCGCATTCACCCGCTCCTGCAGGCGCTCCCACTCCTCCGGAGCCGTGGTGTTGACGCCGAGCTCGTGATCGTTCTTGCCACGGCCGTGGTAGTCGCTGGCGCCGGTGGCGACCAGGCCCAGGTCGGAGGCGAGAGCACGCAGTTCTTCCCGCTCTACGGTGCTGTGATCTTGATGGTCCACCTCGATGCCGTCGAGACCAGCCTCGGCCAGCAGCTCCAACGTGGTGCGATCGAACAGCCCGCGCGACCCGCGGCCCCAAGGATGCGCCAGCACGGCCACACCGTCGGCGGCGTGCACCTTGCCGATCGTGTCGATCAAGTCCGGGGCGTACTTGTCGACGTATCCGAGACATCCATAGGACAACCATTCGGCAAAGGCCTCGTCGCGGTTCTTCACGTACCCCTTTGAGACCATCACGTCGGCCACGTGGGGGCGGCCGACCGTGGACGCGCCCTTGGCCAGGGCGAGAATCTCGGAGAGCTCGACCGGCATGCCGGCCTGGGTCAGCCGGGTGGAGATCCGCTGCAACCTGTCGCGCCGGTCGATGCGGATACGGGCGAGTTCACGCGCCAGGGGCCGATAATCAGGGTTGACGTGGTATGCGAGCAGATGGACGCCGTACCCGCGATGCTGTGTCGAGACCTCGACACCCGGGACCAGCTCGATACCACATTCGGCTGCCGCGTCCCGGGCAGCGGCCCAGCCGTCGAAGGTGTCGTGATCGGTCAGCGCAACCACGTCCAGTCCCCTGCTGTGCGCTCGCCGAACCAAATCACCGGGCAGGTCGGTGCCGTCGGAAACGTTGCTGTGGGTATGCAGGTCAATGAGCAAGCTGCCAGTTCCCCATCTTTCTACGCCTTACGTCCGTGGAAGACAGCGCGCCCTCTTTGGTGCACTAGTCCCCTGCACCGGTGATCCTAGCGCCCTGCGTGGGGACTAGCCGGGATGCAACCACGGCGGCGGGGTGCCATAGGGCAGTAGGTCGGCCTCGTGCCCAAGATCACGAAGGTCTTCCAGCACGAGGTCCTCGAGCAGGAGCGCCCCGGCGGTCTGTGGGTAGAGGATCATCCACAGCCAGTGCCCGGCGGACTGGCCAGCATAAACCGCACGATCCGGATGTCCGTCCACACACCACAGCGGTGCGTGCCGGCCGTTGACGTCAACGCGCGCATGCGGCTCGGCCTGGACGGCCTCGCCTGGATCGACGGACTTCACGCCGGCGTATCCAGCACCGAGACCCACACCCTGCTCTTCCGCGACCAGCACAAGGTCAGCCGCGCCGCCGAACGGGTTAGGGCCGCTGAGTGCCACGGCGGTGCCACGCACGCCCGAGGCGTCGTCCCCGGCGTGTGCGACGGCGCCGACGACCCAGCCCTGCATGAGCGGCCAGGGGATCCACAGAGGTACGGCCGAGCGCTGGCTGATCTGGCGCACAAGCCGCGCACTGGGCACCGCAAGCGGTGCGAGCGGGAAGACAGCTCCGTGCCGGCGGCAAGTCCACCGGTTCGCCCATGGACCGGGCGGCCGAGGCTGATCACCGCAGCGCGGACAGATTTGCTCGCCTCTCACCCGATGACGTTCTCCCGTTTGACCGTTCCCGTCAAGCGTTTCCGGCTTTGAACCCGCGCGGGTTCTTGTGCGCGGGGCACGAGCTCCGGCCGCCGGTCGTCGCTCCCGCTAAGCCGCATACTCACCCGTTGTCAGCCGGTACGCAGCGAAAGCCTCGCTAGATGATTGCGTGCGTCTTCGGCATGCTGGTGCTGGCAGTAGATCTCGTACTTGCTGGCGACGATCACGCTCTTGGAGGTGAAGTCCCGGCGGCCACCGGTGAACGCGTAACCCACCGCTCCGAAGATCATCATGAACACGGCACCCCAGGCCATACTCATGATGATGATGGTGCCCCAGCCTTCGTCGGTGAACAGGCTCAGCAACAACCCGACGAACAGGCCCAGCCACGCCCCAGTGGCCAATCCACCCGCGATGGCCTTGCCCCACGTCATGCGGCCGGTGACTCGCTCCACCTGGCGTAGATCGGTGCCGACGATGGCGAGATGTTCGACCGGGAATTTGTGGTCAGACAGGTAGTCAACTGCTTGCTGTGCCTGCTCGTACTGGTCGTACGTGCCGACAACCATGCCGGTCGGCAACCCTGGCACCGGGCTCACCATGCGGATCCTCCTCATTCAGCAACCCGAGCGCGCAGCTCCTGATACCCAATGGTTGCATTATCCCACCGCAAATACACGATCCAGCCGTCATCCCGGCCGGCACGACGTCTTGGGCGCGGGCTGCGGCCGGCGACTATCGCGCAGAGGTCAAGCGAACGACGCCACCAGCCATTCCGGAAGATGCTCGGCTTGGCGAACACCCATGGCAAGCACCAACGCACGCTGCACCTTCGGCTCGAACGGGTCCAGGAGCAGGCTCATCCCTGCTTCCTCCGGTGTGCGGTCAGCTTTACGCTGGTTGCACATGACACAGGCAGCCACCGTATTGAGCCAGCTGCGCTGTGCGCCGCCTCGCGACGTGGGCACGATGTGGTCGATGGACTCCGCGCGTGCCCCGCAATAGCCGCACCGCCGTGAGTCGCGCTCGAGCACGCCACTGCGCGACCAGGGTAGTTTCCGGCGATATGGCACCCGGACGAAACGTAGCAGCCGCACGACCAGCGGCGCGGGGAACTCTTGAGTGGCCGATCGGATGATCCGGTCGGAGTCGGCGTGTTCTGTCACAGCCTTTTCGGTCAACACGAGAACGATGGCCCGACGAACAGACACGACGGCCAGTGGTTCGTACGAAGCATTCAGCACCAGCGTCTGCACCCGTCCGTCCCCTTCCGTGACATCGGCCGCTCCTTTACCTCAAATGTTCGTGGCGCGCCTCAAAGTCGGCTCGGGCCGGCCGCAAAGCGACGGCACGTACGGCCCACGTGTGTTGCCTCATCTCGGCGTCGTCACTCCTCACGTCCGGTATCTTCCCCAGAATCCGGCTTCCGGATCTGCTTGTATGGGCGAATTCTAATGAAACAGTCGGCGCATCTGGACCTCAGCCTGCACTGAGTCCTCCGCCAGCTCAAGGAAATTTCCGGCCAGCCACCCGCGGCTGATTCCCACAACCGTCCTGAGCAGGCCTTTTATCGGGCTCGACGACCCCGGCTCGGGTCAGGCCGTTTCCTCGCGCGGCACGGACTCGCTGTGGGCCAGTGATCGCCAGACGTCGGTCACCCGTTTCTGTACGAGATCGACGACGTCACGGACGGCCAGGCCCGCGAACTCCTCCGGCATGACGGGCCGGCCCACTCTGAGCCGCACCGTCGGACGCCGCACGATGGACGTCAGCGCACCGCCGAGGCTCCGGGCGACGGATCCGGACCCGATGAGCCGAGCATCGTGATGTGCCACCGGAATGACCGGAGCTCGCGCGTCCAGCGCCAGCCGAGCCACGCCGAACCGGAAGCGCCGAGGGGAACCGTCTGCCGTCGCGGCGACGTCGCCCTCCGGGTAGATGCCGACAACCTCGCCTCGGGCCAGGGAATCCTTCGCCGCTTTCAGCGCCACCGTCCCGGCCTGCCGCCCGACCTCCACCATGCCCGCCTGCCGGGCCAGCGGACCGATGAAGGGGTTCTTGAACACCATGGATGAGGCAATGAACCGGACATGGCCGTGTTCGGTCCCACAGCCGTCCTGGTGACACGGGACGCTCGGACGAAGTCCGGTCCGGTACAACGTGGACAGCACCGGCGGGACGTCAGCGATAGTCGTGTGATTGACGGCAACGATCGCAGGTCCAGTCAACGGCAGATTCTCGAGGCCATCAGGCTCGACGCGCCCGAACAATCTGGTCAGACCGACCGCTACTGCTCCTACTAGTTCCACGGCCCTATTATCCCGGGTGCCTATCAGAGCCCATCAAACGGGACATTAGTACTGAACTCGCGGACCAGTCAGTCTTCGCTCGACTCGTCGGCCTCAGCGTCGTCGTCCTCGTCGTCCTCGCTGGGCAGTGTCGACGGATCGACGACGTCGTCCTCGTCGGGAACCTCGACGTCGACGTCTTCGCCGAAGTCACTGAAGGTCAATATGCCTGAACCACCCGAGGCGCCCTTCTCCTCGAACCGCAGCGGCAGCGGCTCGCCCGTGGCGGTGATCCACAGCGTGCCGCCTGTCTCGGCGAACATGAGACCCACAGCTGGGACTCCGTTGACCTCCTGCACAGACGTCAGCTCACCCTGAACCTGTGACCCCAGCACGGCTTCCGCGAAATCACTTCCTTCAGCGAAGATGCTGAAGCTCGAGCTCGACTCCGGTGAGATCAACAACCATTTGTCGGCGATCGTGTCGTCCACGTCCGCGCCCACGATGTCGGCGATGGTCGCGGCGTCACTCGTGATGTAGACCACGCCGTCGTGCGCGACCAGCTCCACTTCGCTGTCTGTGATCACCGTGCCTACGGAGCCTTCACCGGT
Organism: Phytoactinopolyspora mesophila; assembly: GCF_010122465.1. NCBI lineage: Bacteria > Bacillati > Actinomycetota > Actinomycetes > Jiangellales > Jiangellaceae > Phytoactinopolyspora > Phytoactinopolyspora mesophila. Next base: position 17,033 of record NZ_WLZY01000003.1, read on the forward strand.
CTTGAACGTGATGTCGATGGTGCTGCCCGCCGACGTGGTGCCGCTGACCCGGTACGTGCCGGCGTCGTCGAGATTGGCGATCACGGTGCCGAGTGCCTCCTCAGGGGGAAGCTGGTCGATGCCGTTCTCGGCCGGGGCGGTCTCGGAGTTCGAGGCGATCTGCGCCATCGGCGCAGCGGTGGGGGTATCCGGCTCGGAACTACAACTCGTCATCGCGATGGTCACCACGGCGATCAGGGCCAAGCCCATCCTCCGGCAATAAGCCAGCTGCATCGGACCTGGACCTCTCCGCGCTATCGAATCGGTGACAAGGGCAAGCGGCCTGATCGCTGCCGGTTAGAACCTGAACGCAGCAGACGCGCAGCCCGCAGTGACGGAGTGTACCTCGCTTCACCCTGCATCGTCGCCTCTGTGGAAAGCGGATTGTTCGACCCCTGGACGCAAAGGTGACGAATCAGGTTGAGCCGGGTAGCCTCCAGCACACACGGGTCAACGTGTGACACCGGGAGGATCGTTCCGACCGGCTGCCACCGTCCCGGGGAAAACAACTTCATACCCACGACAGGGGAGCGCTGCAGCGCTGAGAGTGCGGGAGAGACCCGCAGACCCTCGAACCTGATCCGGGTCATGCCGGCGAAGGAAGTCATCATGCAGATCAGCCAGCGGCGCGCTCACGGGTACCTCCCGCCAGCGCGCTTTTTGTGGTCCAGCATGGCTGCTCCGGCGGAGCTCTTCGTCAGCACGGTCACACGACCTCTGACCTGGTCGAAGACGTTAGGAGCAACGTGAGCCCGACCCAGAACGTTCCACCCGCGAACGCCCCGGCCCCGGAAACGCCCGGCCGGCGCAGATGGCGAACCGTCGACATCATCGTGGCCTCGGTGCTCGGCGTCGCCTTCGGCGTGCTTTTCGCCGCGTGGAACAACTTCGTCTACCCCACCGTCAGCGCACCGCTCACCAGCACGCCATTCAGCCCGGCGATAGGTGCCATCTGGCTGATGCCGGCCGTCCTCGGCGCTCTGGTGATCCGGCGGCCGGGCGCCGCGCTGTACACGGAGATCGTCGCCGCCACCACCTCGATGCTGTTCGGGTCCGCCTGGGGAATGGCGGTCTTCATGTCCGGACTCTGGCAAGGGCTGGGCGCGGAGCTGATCTTCGCGCTGCTGGCCTACCGCCGCTGGGGTGCGGGCGCCGCGCTGTTCGCCGGGGCGGGCGCGGGGCTGGCGATGGGCATCAACCAGGCCATCGTCTCCGTGCCTGAGTTCAGTCTGGACTGGAAGGCTGTCTACGTGGCCTCGGCAGTGGCCGCGGGGCTGGTAGCGGGCATCCTGAGCTGGATGCTGGCCCGTGCTCTGGCGCGGACCGGCGCGCTCGCCCCATTCGCCTCGGGCCGCGCCCAGCACGAGATCTGACGGCATGGGCGCCGAAATGGGCGGACACATCCAGATCCGGGGATGGGGCTGGCGATACGCCGGCCGGCGGCATTGGGCGTGCCGCGGTATAGACCTTGATATCGAGGCCGGTGAGCGGGTGTTGCTCGTCGGCAGCTCAGGAGCAGGCAAATCGACGCTGCTGCGCGCCGCTGCCGGGCTGCTCGATCCGGATACGGCGGCAGAGCAGGAAGGGCACGTTCTCATCGACGGCCAGCCGGCGGCGCAGGCCCGCGGCCGGATCGGAATGCTGCTGCAAGACCCGGAAGCCGCTCTCGTCATGTCTCGTGCGGGCGACGACGTCGCGTTCGGGCTCGAGAACGCCGGCGTCGCGCGGGATGAGATCTGGCCGCGGGTGGACCACGCCCTCCAGCACGTCGGCTTCGAATACGGCCGGGAGCGGCCCACGGCCGCGTTGTCCGGCGGAGAGCAGCAACGCCTTGCACTCGCCGGCGCGCTCGTCCGCCGGCCGTCGATACTGCTGCTGGACGAACCAACGGCCAATCTCGATCCAGCGGGCACCAGGCTGGTGCTGGACGCCGTACGCGGTGTCATCGGCGCTCCCCTCATCCCCGTTGATCATGGGCAAAAGCAGCCAACAAAGGCTCGGATAGATGCCTTTGCCCATGATCAACGCGAGCGGGGGGCGAGTGGCGCCACGCTGGTGATAGTCGAGCATCGCGTCGATCTGGCCGTTGAGCTCGTCGACCGCGTCGTCGTGCTCGAACCCGGTGGCGGTGTCCTCGAGGACGGCCGGCCACAGGAGGTCTTCGGGCGTCGCGGCGCCGCACTCGCGGCCGCCGGGGTGTGGGTACCGGCTCCGTGGGCACCGCCGTCGCCGGTTCGACGACGCGGTCCGGGTGGCGCGACCCGGCTGCGCGCCGACCGGGTCAGCCGGAGCTATCCCAACGCCGCCCGGATGGCCCTCGAACCGTCTAGCGTCGAACTGGCCGAAGGGCAGGCCACCTGCGTCGTCGGGCCGAACGGCAGTGGGAAGTCGACACTCGCGACGATCCTGGCCGGCCTGGTGCGCCCGGACACCGGCGGCTCCTACCTGGCCGACGTGCCGGACCGGCCGCTGCACCGCTGGCGCGCCCAGCAGCTGTGCCGCCGGGTGGGCACCGTCTTCCAGGATCCCGAGCATCAGTTTCTGGCCCCAACCGTGCAGGAAGAGCTGATGATCGGCCCGCGCCGAGCCGGGATGCCGACCGCGGCGGCGCAGCGGCGATGCGCCGAGTTGCTCAGCCGGCTCCGCCTCGACCGGCTGGCCGGCGCCAACCCGTATACCCTGTCCGGCGGCGAGAAACGCCGGCTGTCGGTCTCGACGGCGCTGGCCACGGCGCCGGACGTGTTGGTGCTCGACGAGCCGACGTTCGGGCAGGACGCACAGACCTGGCAGGAGCTGATCAGCTTGTGCGCCGAACTCCGGGACAACGGGACGACGATCCTCAGTGTCACGCACGACGAGCCGTTCGCCGACGTCCTGGCCGATCAGCGAATCACGGTTCGTGACGGCACGGTCAGCCTGGCCGACGCCGGCCGCAGCGCCCCAGCCGGTCCCACGGCGTCCGTCTTCGACGTGGTGCCCACCAGCCCGCCGGGTGACGGCCACGTTGCCGACGACATGCCGGTCCCCCGAAGGAGTACCTCGTGATCGTCACCGGCCTGTCCGCGCCGCGCGGAACGACGAGTGTGCTCGGCAGGCGCAATCCGGTGGCCAAACTGGGCGCGGCCTTCGTACCCGCCGTGGTCCTGATGGCCGGGGTAGACCCGATCTCGTCCGGCATAGTGGCCGCGGTTGCGCTGCTGAGTGTGCCCGCGTGGGGATTGACCTGGCGTGACGTGGCGCGACGGGCATGGCCGCTGGCACTGGCCGTAGGTTCTATCGCGATCGGCAACATGCTCTTCACCGGGCGAAAAGGCGGCTCGATACTGCTCGATGCCGGCCCGCTGCTGATCACCACCGAAAGCGTGGCGGTGGGCGCCACCACCGGATTGCGCTTCGCGGCCATCGTGTTGCCGGGCGTCCTGGCCGTGCTGACTATCGACCCCGTCGATCTGGCCGACTCGCTGGTACGTCAGCTGCGTATTCCGCCTCGATTCGCCTACGGCTCATTGGCAGCGCTGCGGCTGGCGCCGCTCATGGCCGCTGAGTGGGAGATCCTGGGCCGGGCGCGAAGGGCCCGTGGCCTGGAAGCCGGCCGCAACCCGCTGGTGGCTGTCCGGCTGTTCAGCGGGAAGCTGTTCGCGCTGCTCGTCGGGGCGGTTCGTCGAGGTACGCAGATGGCGGTAGCGATGGACGCCCGGGGCTTCGACGCACGGGGGCCGCGCACGTGTGCCCGTGAGATCCGGTTCACCGGCGCCGACGCGGCGCTGCTGATCTGCTCGATCGCGATCGTCGCTCTGGCGGTGACGTCAGCCGTCGTCACCGGCCACTGGAATCCGGCGCTGTCTTCCTGACACGAGCCGTGCTGCGGGCCGCTGAGAGGCTTACATGTCGGGGTTGCGAAGCACCCGGAGATGACCGCGCCGGGTCGGCTCGCCGACCGGCTCGGGATCCGGTTCCGGCGGCCGGGCCGCTTCCCGGACGGCGTCGGCCAGTGCGAGCAGGTCATCGCTGCTCGGGCCCATGGCGTCGGGATCCGGCGCCAGCCGGATGACTTCCCACCCGCGCGGCGCCACGAGGCGCTCGGCGTGCTCGGAGCAGAGGTCGTAGGTGTGGGGCTCGGCGTAGGTGGCGAGCGGCCCGAGAACCGCGGTGGAGTCAGCATAGACGTACGTCAGCGTCGCGACCGCGACCTGAGAACAGGCCGAACGGGAACAGCGACGGGTTGGGCTCACAATGCCCAAGGTTATCCCCCTTGGACGCCCGTGCCAGGTGCGGCACGCCATTGAGGAGCCCGTCATCACGTTCCCGCACGCCGTCATGGCGGCCAAGTTGCTAGTCTGCCGATGTGAGCATTCCCGACGGCGGTACCGGCCCGATGGGTCTGCCACGGATCCGGCGTGACCGTCATGGGCATGGGCTCCGGACCTCCGTGGCTCCCCCGGACAGCCCGCTCAGCCGCTCCCGCGCGCAGCGTTTCGACGACCTCGTCATCGAAACCATCGACCGGCTTGATCAGCGTTGGCGCGACCAGCTCAGCAAGGTGGAGTTCGCCGTCGAGGACGTCCCGACTCTGGACGATTGGACACACAACTGGGTGCCGCTGGCCCGGGCGTTTGCCGCCACCGGCGCGCTGCCGGCTCGGATCGTGGTGTTCCGCCGGCCCATCGAGACCCGGACCAAGAATCACGACCAGACCCGGGAACTCCTCCGGGACGTCGTCGCCGAACAGGTCGCGGAGATGTTCGGCACCGAGCCGCAAGAAGTCGACCCTTCCTACGGCTCCGGCCACACCAGCTGACCCGCCCCAAATGCCCCTCACCAAATGATCATGTTTGGTGGGTTCTCTCGTGCGTCACCATGCCTGCGGGCCTGTTGACGCAAGGGGATACCCACCAAACATGATCATTTAGGTGGGGCGGCAAGAACTGGCGGCGAGGTGGAGCAGGCCGAGGCGGGAACTGGAGGGGTTAGTCCTCGGAGCGGTCCAGGACGGACGGCAACTCGCCTACCACCCTCGGTACAGCGACTTCGATGGCGGGGGAACGCAGCGGCAGCAAGTCGAAGTAGGCGCCTTGGTCGTCCTCGGCGGACATCTCCCGGCCGACGACGATCGCTCCCGGCTGAGCCGGCTCGACCAAGACCGTCGCGAACGACGCGTCGTCGGCACGTTCCAGCTCGAACGGCACAGTGGCACCACCCGGTATGTCCAGCTCTTCCTCGCTGTCCACGGCGCCGTCGTCGTCAAGCGTCTTGATCGTCACCCGAGTGCTCGCCTCGGCGACCGAGCTGATGTGCAGCGTGGAGCTGAAACCGCTCGACGTCCGGCCGAGCAACGCTGCCGTCGGCCCGGACAGCGGCGGTGTGGCCGCGGTGAAGGCAAGGTCCGGCAGTCCGTCGTCGGGGTCGTCGACCGCCCGCACAGACGCGGTGATGGGCTCGTCGCTGTCGAGCTCGATGGCCACCGGCTCGTCGTTGAGCCCGTCCAGCTCGATCTCACTCACGCTGCCCGCCGGAACAGTGATCACCTCATGATCTATCGGGGCGAACGGTCCGTTGGCGCCGAACATCCGCACCGAGACGATCGCGTCGGTGCTGCCCGGCGCCAGCACTCGCAACACCGGCTCGCCGTGGTCTGGCACGGCCGGGATTACCACGGTGTGGTCCGGTGCTTGGGCTTCCGGGACAAAGCTCATACCGAGAGGCGTCGTCTCGTCTGTCTCGCGCACCTCCAGCGCCGCCGAGACACGTCCCTGGGTGGTGGTGATCTCGACTCCGACACGCTCGGAATCCGGCGCCAGCGCATCGAGCAGCAGGACATGCTGGCTGCGCGCCGGTACGCCGATGCCCTGGGTGGCCGGAGCGTCGATGGGCCCGGCTTCGTCCCACAGCCGGATGTTGACGACGGCCGCCACCGACGTCGGGTTGGCCAGAACCAGCCGACCACGCTTGCCGACTTCGCCGGAACCACCGACGAACCAGTGCTCACGAGCCGCCGGCGAGCACGCCGCCGTGCTGAGCCCACGCAGGTCGATCTCTTCCATCACCATCGACTGTTCGGCGACGAGCCCTGGAGCCAGCGATCCGGTGCCCTCGACGGCCACCGAGGTGCCTTCGTCGGTCTCCACCCGGAGCCGCTCGAAAACACCTCGTCCGTCGACGGTGAGCAGCGGCTCGGCCGGTTCGGTGGGCTCCGGCGACGGCTCGGGGGTCGCCCCCGGCTCCGGGGTGAAAGCCAGCTCACGCGCGGTGATCGGATCCGGATCGTCCTCCGCAACCGCCGGAACGTCAGGAAGGGAATACACACCGATGTGCGCCCTGCCTTCTTCCTCCCCGCCGACGAACGGGCACACCGGCGAACTGCGTACCACCGGTTCCTGCACCTCAGGATATTCTTCGACGACGGACTCGGGGGCGCCCACGAGAGACGCGGCGGCCAGCACTCCAGCCCCCGCGGCGGCCACCACCAGCGCGGTCAGTCCACTGCGCATCAGAGTTCACCGTCCCTGTTCCGGTCTGGTCTGGTTGTCAGGAATCCGCTCAGGCGACCTCTGGAACAGGTTCTGAGACCGAGCATCAGGACGTGCCCTCCTCGTCGCCGCCACCCTTGGCTCGACGGCCTCCTCCTTTGCCCGAACGCCGGCCCGCCGCACGGCGACCACGGTAAGTGCCGCCGTCGGTGCTCGTGGACAGTTCGTCTTCGTCGTCGCGGCGCGCGGCGCGCCGTCCCCGGTAACGCCGGCCCGTCCCCTCACCCGGCTGCTCCGGAGCAGGCTCCACCGCGGCCGGTGCCGTGTTCTGCCCCTGAGGCGGTTCAATCGACGGTTCCTTCGGCCGAGCCGCGACCGGCTCACTCAGCGGAGGCTGAGCGTATTGGGGCGCTGTCTCGGCCACGGGGACGCTGCGGGTTGGCAGTTCGGCTGGCTCATAGGGGTATTGCGGCGTTCCCGGCACGGTGACTGCCGGCTGCGAATAGGCCGGTACCTGGCGTGGTCCGGGCCCGGGCTCGGCCGGCACGGTAGGAAGGTTCGGCGATGTGGGGTCCTCGGGATCCAGCTCGGATGCGTGCTCGACGGCTCCTCGTTCGCGACGCATGCCCGGCAGCGCGAGCACGATGGCCAGCACCACGGTGCCGAGTTGGACCAGCAGGACGCCGGCCCGGCGGGTGCCCTGGTGCGTGAGTTCCAGGTCACCGCCCTCCGGCCCAAGAGCGAATGCCTGTGCCCAGCCGTCATAGAGGGTTGGTTCCAGTGGCGAGCCGTCGAGTGTGGCCGACCACCCCTCGTCCGCCAGTTCGGAGAGAACCAGCAGGCGTCCGTCCGCGCCGGCCGGAATGGTGCCGCGAGCATCGATCTCGTCGCTGGCGACGACGACCTCGTCGTCCTCCGGTACAACAGCTGCCTCGCCTTCACCGGGCTCGGGCTGTGCGATCCAGATGCGTCCGACCGGCTGGTCGACTCGCCACATCGCGGCGCCCTCGGGTGCGCTGGCCCGGACCAAGCCGGGAACAGTGTCGAGAGTGTCGGCGAGCTCGCGGTCGTACGGAGCGGTCAGGTAAACGTACTTGGCGGCGAACTCGGCCAGCCGGGCGCCGTCGGCGCCGCCACGGCCGGAGACGATGTCGGAGACCACCTCGTCCAGTGGGCCGTACATTTCCGGCGGCGGTCCGGTCTCGGCATCGCCCATCCGCGGACCGGACGCACGCAGCAACGCATAGGTCACCCGGCCGTCGTCCGCCCGGTTCAGGACCAGGGTGCGGACCCGCTCGAGTTGCTCGGCCTCATCGGAGATGTAGGCGGGGAGCACGCGCGGATCGCGGCGTTCCAGTGGATCGTCGGCGCCGCGAGCCACCCACCACACGGTGCCGACGACGGGCACCAGCATGGCGGCTACGGTGGCCAGCGCCACGAACGGCTGGCGCCAGCCGAACCGGCTCTTCGACAGCCATTCACGCGCGCCCTCGCCGGCCACGACAGCAGCCACGATCAACGCGCCGCCGATCAGAACCGTCGGATATCCGGGCCAGCCGGAGACCGGCGTCTGCAGGGTGGGGCCGGTGACCGGCAGCCGGGAGACCACCACGCCGGCGGCCACAGCGACGCCGGCGACGGCCCACGCCGTGCCCACGACCAGCCGCCGTTCGGGCCTGAACAGCGCGGCCCAGCCCGCCAGGACCAGACCCGCGCCGATCCATACCGGCGCACCGCCCGGGCCACCTGGTTGCTGCAAGAGGATCGACCACGGCTCCAGCGCGTCGTCCGACAGACCTGGCCCAGGCATCCCGGCCTCGGTGACGAGCAGCATCGGCGTGCTGAGCACGCTGCCACTCCATGGGATGAGCACCACTGGCGCCACGGCCATGGTGACCGCCAGGCGCAGGAGGCTGGCGCGGTCGCGGAAGACGGTGGCCAGCGCCACAACGCTGAGGAGAATGACGATGATCCATGCCAGCGGCACGAAGGCGGCGATCACCGCGAGGATCAGCCCGGCGCTCCATGCCGCACGGAACGGTCCCGGCTCCCCGGGCCGGCCGAGGGTCCGGTACAGCGCCAGCACGAGCAACGGGGTGAGGACAGCGGCGACGACCGTGCCGATACGGCCCGCCGCGAGAGCACCTGTGGTGGCCGGCAACAAGGCGTAGGCGACCGATCCCCACAGCCGCAGCCAGCGGCCGGCCACCAAGCGGCGCAACAGCAGATAGGCAGTGATGCCCGCGAGCGGCACGGAGCCGAGCATGAGCAGGTCGACGGCCAGGCCGGAATCCCGGACCACCCACCCGAGAGCCGCGACCACGGCCAAGTACGGCGGCGATGCGGTGGGACTGCCCAGGCCGACTCCGTGCCACGACTCGGTGTAGCTCTGCCACAGTCCGGACACATCGCTCACGACCGGCAACAACGCGCCACCGATCAGCCGTCCGCCACCGATGACGTCGCGGATCGCGAGGAGGGTGATCAGGACGAGGCTGGTCACCGCCAGGACGAGCGGGTGCAGCAGGAGCCGGAGGACAAAAGTGTCGTCGGTTTCAGGGGTCTCATCGGTGTCGCCGGTCGCGGCCCGCCGCTGCGAACCGGGCACGTCGTGACCGGAACCGGAGCCGGTGAGCATGGCCAGGACGTTCTCGCCGGCGTGGCGCAGCTGTTGCCCCCGCGGCGGGAAGAGCGGGCGCAGCTGCCCGTGAGAACGGCGCCGGGTCTGTGCCCGGCGGGCCCGGCCACGAATCACCCGATCCGGACGGCCGAGCACGGCCAGCACTGCTCCCAGCTCTTCCACGGCCAGGGCAGGCTGCTTGCCGAAGAGGAATCCGAACGAACGACCGATCCCGCCGGCCAGGATCCGGATGAAAAGCAAAGGCAGCCAGAGGGCCGGCGAGTTGACCAGGAGGACATAGAGCGCATTGCGCCGGTCGGCGAGGTGGGCACGGTGCCGGGTAGCGCCGAGCCGGCGACGGCCGTGCGCGGCCGCCTCGGCGTGGTAGACCACCGACTCCGGGCTGAGCACCACGGCGTGGCCGGCCTGGTTGGCTCGCCAGCCGAAGTCGATGTCGTCACGGAAGACCGACAGCAGTGGGTCGAAGCCGTTGAGCTCGTCCCAGACATCGCGGCGGATGAGCATGCCGGCGCTGCCGACGGCCAGGACGTCGCGCGAGATGTCGTGTTGGCCTTGGTCGTACTCGCGGCGATCCAGGCCCGTATGCCGCCGGCCGCCACCGGAGATGGTGAGCCCGACTTCGAGAAGCTGGCGGTCCCCACGCCAGCCGAGGACCTTGGGTCCTATGACGCCCGCGTCAGGACGTCGTACCGCTGTCTCCAGCAACCGGCGCAAGGCATCGGGCGCCGGCGCGCTGTCGTCGTGCAGGAGCCAGATCCATTCGGTTCGCCCAGCCTCCGCACCGCCGAAGCGCCGCGAGGAGGCGATCATCTCATCGGCGGCCTGAACACCGCGGGCCACCGCCGCCCCGAACCCGGTGTTCCGCGGCGCCGTGACCACGGCCGTCGCACCGAGAGCGTTGGTGAGCAGTTCGGGCGTCTCGTCCCTGCTACCCGTGTCAACGGCGAAGATACGCCCGGGCACATGCGTCAGCGCGCCGAGCGCCTCCAGCGTCCGTGGCAGCCACCTGCTGCCGTTGTGGGCGACCAGGATCGCGGTGACGTCATGGCCGAACAGATCGGTCGGATCGACGGGCTGGACATCCGTTGTTTCGCCCGTGAACGCATCGAGGGCGTCGTTGATGCCATAGCCGGGATCTTCGTAATGGCTCCGGGATTCGGAAGCTGCCGGCGCGTGACCGGTGAGCGCAGCGCCCTGGCCGCCGAGGGCGGAGCCAGCAGGAGGTGAGATGTATCGGTCGGTTGCCATGCCTCGTCGTCGGTTCCAACTGTCTTGGGGTCTTCAGGGCTCAGTGCGGCGCACTGACACGCCGACCGACAACCTTACGCCGAGTTCGATGAATAAGCCGCACGCAACCGTTGTGAACACCTGGATGCCCGAGAGTCAACCTGCTCGTAGGTGTTCGGTGAACGTCGAGGAGCAGGCGCTACCCGACTCGTTTCTTCAGCTTGCGTCTCTCCCGTTCGGAGAGACCGCCCCAGATCCCGAACCGCTCGTCATTGGACAGGGCGTATTCCAGGCACTCGGACCTGACTTCACACGACAGGCAGACCCGCTTCGCTTCGCGGGTGGATCCGCCTTTTTCCGGGAAGAACGCTTCAGGATCGGTTTGCGCGCATAGCGCCCGCTCCTGCCAACTCGCCTCCTCGGCGTCGCCTCCGAGCAGGAGGTCTAACTCTTCCCACTCACTCACATGGCTCGCCTCCTTCGACCGCTTCCGGCCCTTGGGACCGGCCCCCGTGGTGCGCCATGGTGGTCGAAGCCACGGAACACCAAACGACACGTACGAAATTACATGGCTGATGTACGTGCGCGTCAAGCGGAACCGTGCTAAATGTTCTCGGTTCATGGTCGCCGAGTTTGAAATCAGCTAGCGGCCGGGCCATCGAGCGCGCGCCTGATCAGCACCTCGATGTCAGCCGGTGCCGGCACATCGTCGGACAGCACCGCCTGCATCAGCAAACCGCACAACAGTACCGCGACCATCCGGCCGGTCAGCGCATCAGTACGCGACTGCAACACCTCTGCCAGGGCGTTGTCCCAGGCCACAGCGGCCTTTCGAAGATGCGGCCGATGCAGCGCGACGGCGTAAAGGTTGTACTCCGCCATGGTGTCGCGACGCTTCTCACCCACCGACTGGACCACGAACTCAGCCAGCGCCGCAGCCAGATCCACATCCGGTTCGAGTGACCTCTCCCACGTCCAGAGTTCGGACACACTGCGCTCCGCCGCCTTCTCGAGAGCGGCGCCCACAAGGTCGTCGAGCGTGGAGAAGTGGTATGTCGTCGAGCCAAGCGGCACTCCCGCCGCGGCGGCGACCCTCCGATGAGTCAGCGCTTCGATGCCGTGCTCGGCAACGACGGAGATGGCCGCACGAGCGATCCGGTCGCGGCGATGGGGATCGTTGGGGCCACGCCCGCGCCGGATTCTCACCTGGCGATCCGTCCCGGCGTCCGCCTGATCGTGGATGCCCGCTCCCACCAGGTCCTCCGCATCGCTTTCCGGCATTACACCCATTCTCTCATCCACCCCCCAGAAGTCTCCGCGATATGGACTCTGGTACACATTTTGTGTACCATCGTACGCATTCTTGGGTGTCCTGGGTCGGAGATCTGCGTCACTGTCCCGCTGATTCCACTCCGGGCGCGACCAGCGACATGAGACCGAGGGGATCGGCCACATGCAGGACCTTTTCGTAAACGGGCGCTGGGTCGGATCGAGCGGATCCGCACCGGGCAGGGTCATACTCAACCCGTACGACGGCAGCCAGCTACGCACCGTCTCCGAGGCAAGTGACGAAGACGTTGACAACGCCGTGGGCGCGGCCCGCTCCGCGTTCGACGACGGACCATGGCGTTCCACGAGCGCCCGCGAGCGAGGCACGCTGTTACGCAGCATCGCCGCTCTGCTGGTGCGCGACCGGGAAGACATCGCCCGGATCGAGAGTCTCGATACCGGCAAGACCCTCGCCGAGGGCCGCATCGACGTCGACGACGTCGTGGCGGTGTTCGAGTACTACGCGGGACTGGCCGATGCCGACGCCGGCCGAGTGGTGGACACCGGCAACCCCGACGTCGTCAGCCGGGTCGTCCACGAACCCGTTGGAGTGTGCGCACTGATCGCGCCATGGAACTATCCCCTGCTCCAGCTGTCGTGGAAAGTGGCACCCGCGCTGGCAGCCGGCAACACGGTGGTCATCAAACCAAGCGAAGTGACGCCTCTGTCCACGATCCACCTGGTCAAGCTGGCCGATGAAGCCGGCATCCCACCCGGCGTGGTGAACCTGCTGCTGGGCTCCGGCCCGGACGTCGGCTCCTCACTGGTCAGCCATCCGGGCGTCGATCTCGTCTCATTCACCGGCGGGCTGGCCACCGGAAAAAAGATCATGGCACTCGCGGCCGCCGACGTGAAGCGTGTCGCGCTCGAGCTCGGCGGCAAGAACCCGAACGTCGTCTTCGCCGACGCAAACTTCGACACCGCGGTCGACTACGCGCTCGCCGCGGCGTTCCTGCATTCCGGCCAGGTGTGCTCGGCCGGGTCCCGGCTGATCGTGCAGGATTCCATCCACGACCGCTTCGTTGCCGAACTCGCCCGCCGGGCCGACGCCATCCGGCTGGGCAACGGCCTGGACGACACCACCGAATGCGGCCCGCTGGTGTCCAGCGAACACCGCGCCAAGGTGGAGCGCTACATCGAGGTCGCGGTCGACGAGGGCGCGCGGCTGGTGACCGGCGGACACCGGCCCGACGATCCCGAGCTGGCCGACGGCTACTTCCTGCGTCCCACCGTGTTCGCGGACTGCCGTTCCGGCATGTCGATCGTGCGTGACGAGGTGTTCGGGCCCGTCGTCACCGTGGAACGGTTCGAGACCGAAGCCGACGCCGTCCGGCTGGCGAACGACACCGAATACGGGCTGGCCGGGGCGGTGTGGACCAGCGACGCGTCGGTCGCGCAGCGGGTCGCCACGGCGCTTCGGCACGGAACGGTCTGGATCAACGACTATCACCCGTATGTCCCCCAGGCCGAGTGGGGCGGATTCGGCAAGTCCGGTGTCGGCCGCGAGCTCGGCCCATCCGGCCTCGACGAGTATCGCGAGGCCAAGCACATCTACCAGAACATCAGACCAGCCCCGATGCGATGGTTCACCGGCGCGACGGACGGGGGCCGCACATGAGCACCGAACGGTATGACTACATCATCGTCGGTGGCGGCTCCGCCGGATGTGTCCTGGCGAACCGGCTGAGTGCGGACCCGTCGAACAAGGTCCTCGTCCTCGAGGCCGGCCGGCCGGACTGGATCTGGGACATCTTCATCCACATGCCAGCCGCGTTGACCATGGTCATCGGCAACCGGTTCTACGACTGGAAATACGTCTCCGAGCCGGAGCCTTACATGGGCGGGCGCCGCGTCTCCCACGGCCGCGGAAAGGTGCTGGGCGGCTCCAGCTCGATCAACGGCATGATCTTCCAGCGTGGCAACCCGATGGACCTGGAACGCTGGGCAAGCGAACCGGGGATGGAATCCTGGGACTACGCCCATTGCCTGCCGTACTTCAAGCGGATGGAGCACTGCGCGGCGGGCGGGGACGAGTGGCGGGGTGAGGGCGGCCCGCTGTGGCTGGAGCGCGGCCCGGCGGAAAACCCGCTGTTCGGCGCCTTCCTCGAGGCGGCCCAGCAAGCCGGCCACCCGCTGACGTCAGACGTCAACGGCTACCGGCAGGAAGGCTTCGCCAGGTTCGATCGGGCGATTCGAAACGGAAGACGCTGGTCCGCCGCACGCGCCTACCTGCATCCGGTCAAGAAGCGGCCCAACCTGACAGTCCGTTGCCTGGCCCACGTCCGGCGCGTCGTGTTCGACGGCAAGCGGGCCGTCGGCGTCGAATACAGCCGGCCCGGCCGCCCGGCCCAGACGGTCCGCGGCGGCGAGATCATCCTGTCCGGCGGCGCGGTCAACACGCCGCAGCTGCTGCAATTGTCCGGCGTCGGCAACCCCGGCGAACTCAGGCCCCTCGGCATCAACATGGTCCACGAACTGCCCGGCGTCGGTGAGAACCTGCAGGACCACCTCGAGGTCTACGTGCAGCACGCGTGCAAGCAGCCCATCTCGTTCAATCCGGCTCTCAAACTGCGAAACCGGCCGAAGATCGGCCTGCAGTGGATCCTCTCGCGCAAGGGCCCCGCCGCGACGAACCACTTCGAGGCCGGCGGGTTCGTCCGCGGCAACGATCAAGTCGATTATCCCAACCTGATGTTCCATTTCCTGCCGATCGCGGTCCGCTACGACGGCACTCCGGTCAACGCCGAACACGGTTACCAGGTGCACATCGGGCCGATGTACTCCGACGTGCGAGGCAGCGTGAAGATCACTTCAGCCGATCCCAAGCGGGCTCCCGCGCTGCGATTCAATTACCTGTCGACCGCCAACGACCGCAGGGAATGGCTCGAAGCCGTGCGGGTCGCCCGGGAGATACTGGCACAGCCCGCCTTCGCCGACTTCGACGGCGGAGAGCTGTCCCCCGGCCCGGATGTCCAGACCGACGAGCAAATCCTCGAGTGGGTCGCCCGCGACGCCGAGACCGCGTATCACCCGTCGTGCACGGCGCGGATGGGCATCGATGAGATGTCAGTGGTCGATCCGTCGTCGATGCGCGTGCACGGCCTGGAAGGACTACGCGTCGTCGACGCCTCGGCCATGCCCTACCTCACCAACGGCAACATCTACGCGCCCGTCATGATGCTCGCCGAGAAGGCCAGCGATCTCATCCTCGGCAACACTCCCCTGCCGGCATCCAGCGCAGACTTCTACCGGCACCACACCACACCCGAAGGGTAGAACCGTGGAGTCAACTCAACAGCCTGACGAACAGGTCGGACAGCCATCCGCACCCGAGACAGCTGACAACGAGTCGAAGCGCAACCGGATCAACCCGGTGGTCTTCTTCGGGTCGTCCGCGTTGATCATCGCGTTGTCCGCGTGGGCGATGATCACTCCGGAAGGGGCCGAGGCGGCCATCGGCACAGTCGTCGAATGGATCTCACACCGTTTCGGCTGGTATTACTTCCTCGCCGCCACGCTATTCCTCGTCTTCGTCGTCTTCATCGCTGCCTCGCGCTACGGGAAGATCAAGCTCGGACCGCAGCACTCCACCCCCGACTACAGCCTGTTCGCGTGGGCCGCGATGCTGTTCGCCGCCGGAATCGGCATCGACCTGATGTTCTTCTCCGTCGCCGGCCCCGTCACGCACTACCTGCTGCCACCCGAAGGCGCGCCGGAAACGATCGAAGCCGCCCGGCAGGGCATCGTATGGACGCTGTTCCACTACGGGATCACCGGCTGGGCCATGTACGCCCTGATGGGCATGGCGCTGGGTTACTTCGCGTTTCGCTACAAGCTTCCGCTGTCGATCCGCTCCGCCCTCTACCCGATAGTCGGCAAGCGGATCTACGGGCCGATCGGCGACGCGGTGGACCTCGCCGCCGTGATCGGCACCATCTTCGGTATCGCGGTGTCGCTCGGCATCGGCGTGGTCCAGCTCAACTTCGGGCTGAACTTCCTGTTCGACATCCCGGTGGGAACCGCCGCTCAGGTCGGCCTGATCGTCGTCGCTGTGCTTATGGCGACCATTTCCGCCGTCGCGGGTGTCGACAAGGGAATCCGCCGGCTGTCCGAGCTCAACGTCGTCCTGGCCATCGTCCTGATGATCTACGTCATCGTCCAAGAGGACCCGATCGACCTGCTGAACGGCCTGGTGCTGAACATCGGCGACTACGTCAGCCGCTTCCCGGGCATGACGATGAACACTTTCGCCTACGACCAGCCGACCGAGTGGCTCAACGACTGGACGTTGTTCTTCTGGGCCTGGTGGATCGCCTGGGCGCCGTTCGTCGGCCTGTTCCTCGCCCGGATCTCACGCGGGCGCACCATCCGGCAGTTCGTGGCCGCCACGCTGGTGGTGCCGTTCCTGTTCACGCTCTCGTTCCTGTCGATCTTCGGCAACGCCGCACTGAGCATCGTGCGCGGGGGCAACGGCGAGTTCGGCGCGACCACCGTCGACGCGCCGGAGGAGGGTTTCTACACCCTGCTGGATCAGTACCCGGGGGTCACCTTCAGCGCGGGGCTGGCGACGTTTGTGGGCCTGCTGTTCTATGTCACGTCGGCCGACTCGGGCGCGCTGGTGATGGGCAACTTCACGTCGCGGCTGGCGTCGACGTCACGAGACGCCTCCCGGTGGGTGCGCATCTTCTGGGCCGCCGCCACCGGCCTGCTGACGCTGGCCATGCTGCTCGTCGGCGGGGTCGACACGCTCACCAGCGCCACCATCGTCATGGGCCTGCCGTTCTCGTTCGTGATGTTCCTGGTGATGTGGGGCCTGTACAAGGCGTTGCGGGTGGAACGGTTCCGCGAGGACGCCATCCGCACCAGCCTGCCGTCGTCGTTGTCCGGCCGGACAACCGTCGAGCCGCGCAGCGTGCACCGGAGCTGGCGGCAACGGCTGGCCCGGGTCATGAGTTATCCGGACAAGGCGGCTGCCACCAGGTTCGTCGAGGAAGTGTGCCGGCCGGCGCTGAACGAGGTGGCAGACGAACTCCGGGAGCAGGGTGCCCGCGCGTCGGTCACTGAGGGCGTGGTCGACGACCTCGGAATCCCGCATCTCACCCTGCAGGTGAGCATGGGCGATGAGGAGGAGTTCAGTTACCGCATCTGGCCGTCGGAATGCAGCACTCCCTCGTTCGCGCCGCGCCGGGTGACCGTGCCGGACACGTATTTCCGGTTCGAGGTGTCCCTGACCGACGGCAGCCAGGGTTACGACGTCATGGGTTACGGCAAGGACCAGCTCATCGGCGACGTCCTCGACCAGTACGAGCGCCACCTCGAATTCCTGCGCCTCTCCCCCTGACCCGTCCGCCTAAATGATCATGTTCGGTGGGTTTCCTCGTGCATCAATAGGTCTGCAGGCATGGTGCCGCCCGAGAAAACCCACCAAACATGATCATTTTGGGAAGGCCGTGGCCGGGGCGGCGGGAGGGCGGGAGGGGTGGGGTAGCGTCGAGCCGTGCTGAAGATAACCGCGCTGGCCGGGGGGATCGGGGGCGGGCGGTTCCTGCGCGGCTTGCTCCGCGCCGTGCCGGACGCCGAGGTCACCGTCATCGGGAACACCGCCGACGACATCAAGCTGCACGGACTCCACGTCAGCCCGGACCTGGACACCGTGATGTACACGCTCGGCGGCGGCGTCCACGAGGACCAAGGGTGGGGCCGCGCCGAAGAAACCTTCTCGGTCGCGGAAGAACTGGCCGCGTACGGCGCCCACCCCCAGTGGTTCACCTTGGGCGATCGCGACATCGCGACGCATCTGGTCCGCACCCAGATGCTCGCCGCCGGCTACCCGTTGTCGGCCGTCACCGAGGCGTTGTGCGACCGCTGGCTGCGTCACCTCCCGGGACGAGGCGTGCGCCTGCTGCCCATGACCGACGACCGCGTCGAAACCCACGTCGTGATCACCGAGGACGGGCAGAGCCGCGCTGTTCATTTCCAGGAGTGGTGGGTGCGTATACACGCGAAGGTCCCGGCCGACCGGATCGTGCTCACCGGCATCGAGTCCGCCACGGCGGCCCCCGGTGTCCTCGAGGCCATCGCCGCTGCCGACGTCATACTGCTCCCGCCGTCCAACCCGGTCGTCAGCATCGGGCCGATCCTGGCGGTCGCCGGCGTCCGCGACGCCGTGGCGTCGTCAGGCGCGCCGGTCGTCGGGCTCTCCCCGATCATCGGGACCGCACCCGTGCGCGGCATGGCCGACGCCGTCCTGACAACAGCGGGCGTCGACGTCACACCGGTCGGCGTCGCCGGGATGTTCAGCGATCTCCTCGACGGCTGGCTGGTACACGAGTCGGACGCCGCCTCGGTCGCGCCCGTCGAAGCCCTCGGGATCAGATGCCGGGCGGTTCCGCTGTTGATGCACGACGTCGATGCGACTGCCGCCATGGCACGCGAGGCACTCGACCTCGCCGAAGGTGTTCGCGGAGGACAACGAAATGAGACCTGAGCCCGCGTTGAGCTTCGAGGTGCGCGGTTTGCCAGGCATCCCGGAGGTCCGTCCCGGCGACGACCTCGCCGCGCTTCTGATCAAAGCGCTGAACGACGTCTCCACGCGACACGACGTCTCCACGCGACACGACGCCGCGACACGATCCGGCGCCGACACCCGAGCGCCGCTACGCGACGGCGATATCGTCGTCGTCACCAGCAAGATCGTGAGCAAGGCCGAGGGCCGTATGTTCGCCGGGATGGACCGCGACGACGCCATCGACGCCGAAGCGGTCCGCACCGTGTCCGAGTGGACGACGCCGCGCGGCCGGACCCGTATCGTCGAGACCAGGCACGGCTTTGTCATGGCCGCGGCCGGCGTCGACGCCTCCAACGTGGCTCCCGGCACCGTCGTTCTCCTCCCCGAAGACCCCGACGCCTCGGCGCGGCGGCTCCGTGACGAGCTGACTGAGCGCCTCGGAGTACATGTCGGCGTCATCCTCACCGACACGGCGGGACGCGTCTGGCGCAACGGCGTGATCGACATGGCGATCGGCGCCGCCGGCATCCGGGCGGTGGACGACCTGCGCGGAGAAACCGACCCCTACGGCAACGACCTCGGCGTCACCGTAGTAGCCGTCGCCGACGAACTCGCCGCCGCCTCGGAACTGGTCCGCACCAAACTGTCCGGCGTCCCCGTCGCCGTCATCCGTGGCCTGGCCCATCTGCTGCTGCCGAAGAACGCCGCACACGATCCGGGTGCCTCAGCGCTCGTGCGGCCATCCTCGGACGACCGATTCCGCCTGGGGACCCCGGAGTCGATGCGCGCGGCCGTCTACGCTCGCCATACGGTGCGCTCGTTTACCGCCGACCCCGTAGATCCGGCCGTGCTGCGCAGAGCCGTCGAGGCGGCCTTGACCGGCCCACACCCGTCTGCCGGCGACCCTCCCGCGCGATTCGTCTTCGTGGAGTCTCACGATGCACGCGCGGCGCTAGCGGATCTCCTCGCCGCGTCCGGCGGAACATCCGGCGACGACGACCCTGCGATGCTGCGCTCCGCGCCCTGTGTTGTGGTGCCTTGCGCCGCTACCCCGGGCGCCACGCCGGTGCCCGATGCCGGCACCTTGCTCGCCGTCGGGGCAGCCGTCGAGAACCTGCTCATCGCGCTGGCCGCGGACGGGCTCGGCTCGGCCTGGATCTTCCCGTCGGCAGAGCTGACCAAGGCGGCCGAAGCACTCGAGCTGCCTACGGGCTGGTCACCTGCCGGCGTCGTCGTGATCGGCCGCCCGGCGGACCCCGTGCCGGAGCATGCGCCACCCGCCGTCGACGCGCACATGGTTATCCGCTGAACGGCTGTTGCGTGGGCCGTGGGCTGATGGTGTCCTCGGCCGACCGTCCGGAGGCGGCGGAGTGAGCGCGCAGTGCGAACGCCGTCGCCGGAGGCCAGGGAGGCCGAGGACACCATCAGCCCACGACCCACGCCACCAGGAACGCTCAGCGAAGAACGCGTAGCCTCGTCACATGGTCTCGACACCCTACGAGCTCCTGCGAACCGAACTGCAGCGCGACGGTTCACGGCCGTTGCTGACGTTCTACGACGACGCTACCGGTGAGCGCGTGGAGCTGTCCGTCACCACCTTCGACAACTGGGTGGCCAAAACCGCCGGCATGCTGCGCGACGACCTCGCGGCCGACGCCGGCGACCGAGCGGTATTGCAGCTGCCGCCCCACTGGCAGACGCTCGTGTGGGCCGGAGCGTGCTGGGCACTCGGCGTGTGTGTCACCGACTCCATCCATAACGCAAGCGTCGTGGTGGCCGGGCCGGACGCTCTCGAAGACGCGGCCGCCTCGGATGTTCAAGACGTCGTGGCGCTTTCGTTGCGGCCGATGGGCGCCCGGTTCACCGATCCGTTGCCGATCGGTGTGCTGGATTACGCCGTGGAGGTTCCGGGCCATCCCGACGTACTCGTTCCGTATGTGCCGCCACCGTCCGAAGAGCTGGCTCTCGAGCATGGAGATTCGGTACACACTCTCAGCGGCGTCCTCGATCTCGCCCGTGATCGGGCCGAGCAGCTGGGCGCCGAGCCGGGTGCCCGGCTGCTGATCGCCGGAGGCGAGCTGCCCTCCGCGCTGATCGATGCGCTCCTGGTGCCGCTCGTCGTCGGCGGATCAGCGGTTCTGGTACGCAACGAAGACACCAGCGCCCGCGCGGCGAGAATCAACAGCGAGCGGGTGACGGTCGAGGCCGTGCCGGCGGAGACCACGTGACGCGGGACGCCTGATGGCCCGGCAAGGCGCCGATCACGTCCCGGCCTCCCCGGACACGCTGACAACGAAAGCAAGCAGACATGGCATCATCGACTCCCGTGCCCGCAATCGACACGCCCACCGTGGACGTCCTCGACGTTTCTGATCTTCGCTTCGCCGGCGGGACGGCGCACAGCATCGCCGAAGAGATCAAGGCCCAGCACAATGCCGGCTACAGCACGGCGCTGATCCACCTCAACGGTCCGCTGGTGGCCAAGGTCTCGCCGGTCAACCCGTCGATCCGGCACGAGATCGAGCAAGGGCACGCCGAGTTGCTGGTCCGTGGCGATCCGGTGCGGGCTCGCCTGGTGGTCATCCGGCATCCAGCGGTGCTCCAGGACGCCGCCGACCAGCTGCCGCCCATCGAAGCTGAGCACGTCGTCATCGTGGCCAATGCGGCGCCACACGATATCGACGGGCACGAACACTACCGGCCTGAGCACGTCCATCGGATCGCCCAGCGCCTCTTCGGGCAGGAACCGCGCTGGGCGCCCATCGGCCCCCTGGTCCGCAAGGCGATCACGTCGCGGGTTCCCCCGTCGGCTCTGATGGAGTCCGACTGGGTGAACATCATCGATGTCGACGCGTGGTCGTCGCCTCGCAGCGACGTACGCGGCGACCAGCCGGTCATCGGCCGGCACAGCCGTTCGTCCCCGCAGAAATGGCCGCGCGACGCGGAGACGTTGCGCGCTGTGTACCCGGTGGATGGCTCGTGGCGGGTGCAGGTGCTAGGCGGTGCGGAGCCGGCCGAAGCGCTGCTCGGCCAGCTGCCCGGCTCCTGGGATGTCTACGAGTTCGGTGCGATGCCGCCTCGCGACTTCCTCGCCGGGCTGGACTTCTTCGTGTATTACCACGATCCACGCTGGATCGAGGCGTTCGGCCGCACCATCCTCGAAGCCCTGGCCAGCGGTGTGCCTGCCGTCCTGCCGCCGCACTTCGAGGAGTTGTTCGGCGACGCCGCGATCTATGCCGACCCGGGTGACGTACGCCGCATCGTGGACGAGCTGTACGCGGATCGTGACGCCTACGAGAAGCAGGTGAAGCGCGCCACCGCCGCCGTACGCGCCCGATTCGGCTACGAGGCGCATGTCGCCCGCATCGCCGGCATCCTCGGCGAACAGCCCGCGCCGGGTCAGGCGGTCACCCCGGCGACCGAGAACGCCAGTCCGCAGCTCCCGCAAGCCGGGCATGCCGAGGAGCCGTACGACGCCCGTCCCCGGATCCTGTTCATCTCGAGCAACGGCTCCGGCATGGGCCATCTCACCCGGCTCCTCTCCTATGCCGTGCGCTGCGCCCCGGAAGCCGAGCCGCACTTCCTGTCGCTGTCTCAGGCCGCACACATCGTCGGCAGCTTCGGTTTCGAATACGAGTACCTGCCGTCGATGACCGCCACCGGCCTCGCACCGGCGCGCTGGCACGCCTACTTCGCCGAGAGCGTGCTGCAGACCATCGACCGGATCCGGCCCACGGCCGTCGTCTTCGACGGCACCTGGCCGTACGAAGGGATCCCGGCGGTCCGGGAAGCGTATCCGGACATCGCCTGGGTGTGGTCACGCCGCGGAATGTGGAAGCCGGGGGTGGGCGGTGACCGGCTGAGCAAGGCCGCTTGGTTCGACGTCGTCATCGAACCGGGCGACTTCGCCGCGCCGGCAGATCGCGGGGTCACGGCGAGCAGCAACGCGGAGCGGGTCGGCCCGGTCACGCTGCTCGACGTTGACGATCTGGACGAACGCGCCGCCGCGCGGGCGGCACTGGGCCTGGACCCGGAACCGCCGATGGCTCTCGTGTCGCTGGGAGCGGGCAACATCAACGACACCAGCGACGACGTCGGCGCCTCGATCGCCGCGCTGCGGGGCATGGGTGTGCAGGTGTGCGTGACTCGCCCGGAGATCGCCGCGGGGGCCGACAATCACCACGACGTGCACGTGGTGCGGACCTACCCGCTGTCGCGCCACTATCGCGCCTTCGACTTGGCGATCAGCGCCTCGGGCTACAACTCGTTTCACGAGCTCTTGCGTTTCGGGGTCCCGACGCTGTTCGTACCGAACCGGGCCACCGCGCTGGACAACCAGGCCGCACGCGCCCAGTACGCCGCGGAGCAGCGCCTGGCCCACCAGCTTCCTTCGGTGTCGGTCGACGCCGCGAAGCCACTACTGGCTGAGCTGATGACGCATGGGGCGCAGATGGTGGAGGGAGTCCGTCAGCTGGATCCAGGCAACGGCGCCGCCGACGCTGCCGCCCACATCACCCGGCTGGTCCCGAACACTAGTGCTCCGTAATGCCACGGCTGAGCCCGGCGCTGTGGCATTATCGTGGACTCGTGACGAGCAATCCGAGAGTGCGTAAGGCTGGCCGATACGTTCGGCGGCTGCCCGGTTATCGCTATGCCCGCCGCGCCATTCTGCCCCGTATCCGGCAGAGTCCGGGCGCGCGTTCGCTGGTCAAGCGGGTGTTCGACGTCGATGCAGCACAGCCCGCCCCGCTCGACGTCGCATCGGGGAATCTGGTCGGTGGAGTCGGCACCGAACGCATGCCCGTCGCCGTCATCATCATGCTCGGCGTCCCGGCTGACCGCGTCGAGCCGATCGTCGACGAGATCGCGCGGCTGCAGCTGCTGACAGCCGGTTTCAGGCCGGTGATCGTCATGGACGCACCCGCGCTCGGTGCGGCCCGTCGTTACGGATTCCCGACCGAACTGCTGATTGCCGAAGACGATTGGACGGACGAACACCAGCCGTGGGACGAGTACGCCCGGCTGAAGCTCGGCCGGATCATCGCCACTTATCGCTGCGTGTCCACGGTCACCGTGGGTCCGGACGGCCTCGACGACACCGGCCGGCTGATCCTCACCAGCTGCGCTCCCATGTCCTGACCTGTCAAGAGCCGCAGCCAGCGACGCCATGAGATCAGCCTGCGCATGGCATACACAGCCGACGACAACCCGCTCGACTATCGTGGGTTATGCCATTATTGCTAAATAGCGCAGATTCTTATTTGTGGATAATGGCGTAACCCACGATAAGGTGAAGGCATGTCGACCGATCCACATCGAGTACCACAGCCCGATCAGGCCGACCAGCACGACGTTCGGGGTGGATCGAAAGCGTCCCGATGGCCCGCCATTACCTACGAGAGCTTGGGTTGGGAACCTCCACCCGACGTGTACATGTCAAAGAACCAACGCCGGCTGCATACAGGCTCGTACTCAGCAGCGATCGTTCCCCACATCGCGGGCCTGCACCCTTCCGTGTCGGCCGACGTGGCGGCGGAAGCAGAGGAAGCGGGCCGGGAGATCACCCGGTTCGATGAATATGTCAGCCGGACGTTCGGCGACACCGAGATAGCACCTCTTCAATCGGTTCTGCTGCGCACCGAGTCGAGTGCATCGTCCCAGATCGAAAATCTTACCGTCGGCGCGAGACAGCTCGCGCTCGCCGAGATCGGCGAAAATTCGAGCGCGAACGCCGCGATCGTCGCCGGCAATGTTCGCGCCATGAATGCGGCCATCGAACTCGCAGAGCAGAACACTGCCGCGTCAATTCTTGCCATGCACGAGGCGGTACTCAACGAAGCAGACGCCGAGCATGCCGGGAAATGGCGTGCGCAACAAGTCTGGATCGGCGGATCGGCTTACGGACCTCACCAAGCCACATTCGTTCCACCTCACCACAGTCGTATCGAGGACGGCATCGCTGATCTGATCAGCTTCGCTGGACGGCTCGACATCCCGCCGCTGCTCCAAGCGTCGATCGTTCATGCCCAGTTCGAGACCATCCACCCGTTCACCGACGGCAACGGGCGAACCGGCCGCGCACTGCTACATGCATCCCTACAGCGACGAGGGGTCACAACCCGCGCAACGGTGCCGATATCGGCCGGATTGCTGTCCGACACGCAGTCCTACTTCCAAGCGCTGACGGCATATCAGGGCGGCGACCTCGACCCCATCGTCGCACGCGTCGCGGAAGCCTCCTACTCAGCGATCACCAATGGACGTGCTTTGATCGAGAATCTAGCGTCCATCCGTGAGGACTGGACGAACCGGATCAAAGCCAGACGCGACGCCGCGGCGTGGAGGCTTCGAGACCTGGTCATAAGCCAACCGGTACTCTCCAACGACGTCGTCACGGATCGGCTCAACGTCGGTTGGCATGCCGCACAAGCAGCGATCGACACGCTGGTAGAGGCGAATGTTCTCCGGGCTGCGAAATCCGGCCGCCGAAATCGAGTCTGGCAGGCCGACGAGGTATTGGCCGAGCTCGAGGCTTTCGCTCAACGCGCTGGGCGCCGCGTCTTCGGCTAAGAGCGCAGGCCCATTGCCGTTCGGTGACCGTCAACGGATCTGGACGGCAAGCGCCGGATCGGGTGCATTGGCGACCTCGGGATGGAAGATCCCGGCCAGCGCCTCGACACCGTCGACGAGCCGTGGCCCCGGCCGGGCGAACGACGCGTTGGCGTCGACGGCCCACAGCGGCACACCAGGCGGCAGCAACTCGCGGGCGACGACGTCGTGCGCCAACTCGCCTGAGGTCTCCAGGCCGTAGCCGCACGGAGCACTCACGACGACGTCGGCCTCGGCCGCCGCGACGTCCTCCCACGTGGTCCGGTATGAGCGGGCGCCGGACTCGCCCAGCACGCAGAGACCGCCCGCGGCCGCCACCATGTCCGGCACCCAGTGCCCGGGCGCGAAGGGCGGGTCGGTCCATTCGAGTACCAGCGCCCGCACCGGCGCTTGTGCCCTGACCTGATCACGCACGACATCGAGCCGTTCCGACAGAGAGGTTGTGAGCCGATCAGCTGTCTCACGCCGGCCGACGGCGTCGCCGATCACGACCACGGATTGCAGGACCTCAGTCAACGTCTGCGGATCGACGGTGAGCACGTCGGCACGGCAGGCCAGGTACTCCAGTGCGTCGTGCACCGTGGACACGTCGACGGCACACACCGCGCACAGATCCTGGGTGAGCACGAGGTCCACGTCCAGCCCGGCCAGCGCCGCCCGATCGAGGTGGTACAGGTCCTCACCCGCGGCCATCCGCTCGTTGACCACCCGGTCGATGCCGGCGGGCGGCAACCCTTCGGGCAGCGCGCTGGTGGACACGATGCGCTTGGTGCGTGCCTGCGGGGGATGGTCGCACTCGAAGGTCACGCCCACGACGTCGTCGCCGGCTCCGAGCGCGAACAGGATCTCCGTCGCCGAGGGCAGCAAGGACACGATCCGCATGATGTCCACGGTAGCCGCGGATGGCCGGGGCACCCGCACCTCGGGCATCCTCAAGCCAACCTCAAATGGGGTTTACCGCATCTGCGCTGCGCTGTAGCGTCCCCCGAATCAAGGGGATCAGCTGCCATGTTCCCGGTATCGAGGAGGCGGGCGTGACCCACACCCGACAGGTACGACATCTACCAGCCGTCATCTTGACGGCCTTCTGTGCTCTGCTGCTGGTCGTCACATACGTCACGCCCAGCCAGGCAGCGCCACGAGAGATCGACAAGCAGCCGACGGCTACCGGCTACGGCGGCGCGGTAGCGGCGCTTGACCCGTATGGTGCCGAGGCCGGCCTGGACATCCTGCGCCGCGGCGGCAATGCCGTCGATGCCGCGGTGGCGGCGTCGGCCGCGTTGGGAGTCACCCGTCCGTACGACGGCAGTATCGGCGGCGGCGGTTTCATGGTGATCTACTCGGCCGAGACCGGCGAGGTCACCACCATCGACTCACGCGAGACCGCGCCCGCGGCCGTCGAACCGGACGTCTTCATCGATCCGGAGACCGGCAACCCCA
Organism: Phytoactinopolyspora mesophila; assembly: GCF_010122465.1. Lineage (NCBI taxonomy): Bacteria > Bacillati > Actinomycetota > Actinomycetes > Jiangellales > Jiangellaceae > Phytoactinopolyspora > Phytoactinopolyspora mesophila. The sequence continues at coordinate 43,293 of NZ_WLZY01000003.1, forward strand.
TCCCGTTCCAGGAACGACGAGTGTCCGGCCTGTCGGTGGGTGTCCCCGGCCTCGTGCGCGGTTGGGAGCGGGCGCTCTCCGACTACGGCACGATGCCCCTCCATCGTGTGTTGCAGCCCGCCATCGGCATCGCTCAGCGCGGATTCGTCGTCGACGACGAGCACCAGCGTCGTACTGAGAACAACCTTGCCGTCTTCCGCGACTTCACCTCCAGCAGTGACACGTTCCTCGTCGACGGCGAGGCGCCGCAGGCCGGGACCGTCATCCGCAACCGCGATCTGGCCAAGACGTACCGGCTCATCGGCCGACACGGCTCGGCGGCGTTCTACGAGGGCGAGATCGCCGAAGCCATCGCCGGCGCGGTCACCAACCCGCCTGTGACGCCAGGCTCGGACCGCAACGTCCGCGCAGGTGAGATGACCACCGATGACCTCGCCGCCTATGAGGCCCTCGAGCACGAACCGACGGTCGTGAACTACCGCGGTCACCAGGTGTTCGGCATGGGCCCGCCGTCCAGCGGTGGATCCACGGTGGGCGAGGCGCTGAACATCCTGGAGGGCTTCGACCTGGGTGAGATGGAGCACGCGGACGCGTTGCACCATCTGATCGAGAGTTCGGCCCTGGCCTTCGCGGACCGCAACGCCTACCTCGGCGACGCCGCGTACGTCGACGTGCCGCTGCAGGGACTGCTGTCGAAGGAGTTCGCCGCTGAACGGCGGGCCCTCGTCGGCGACGTCGCGGCTCCGAAGCCGGTGGCCGCCGGCGACCCGTGGCCCTACGACGACGGCGACGGCGGCACCGCGGGCGATCCGGCCACCACCTCGGAGGATGGCTCGACGACCCACCTCACCGTCGCCGACAAGCACGGCAATGTCGTGAGCTACACGTTCACCATCGAGCAGATCGGTGGCAGCGGTATCACCGTTCCCGGCTACGGGTTCCTGCTGAACAACGAGCTCACGGACTTCGAACCGGATCCGGATCACCCGGCCAACGCACCCGCGCCGGGCAAGCGGCCGCGAAGCAGCATGAGCCCGACGATCGTGCTCGGCCCCGACGGCGAGCCGACCGCCGCTTTCGGTTCCCCGGGTGGCGCCCGGATCATCACGGCCGCCCTGCAGGTCGCGGTGAACCAGCTGGACCTGGGCATGAGTCTGCCGGAGGCGATCGCCGCACCGAGGCTGTCCAACCTCAACGGCGCGAGCACCGGCACCGAGCCGGAACTGCTGAATGGACCTGAGGGCGCGGCACTCAGAGCGCGCGGGCACCAGCTGAGCCAGCTCGGAACCATCGGCAACGTGACCGGCGTGGCGTTCCTGCCTGACGGACGTATGCAAGCGGCCGCCGAACCGGAACGCCTCGGCGGCGGGGCCGCCGTCGTGCTCCACCCGTCCGACTAGGCACGGCTTTACCCACGCGGACCTATCGGTGATCGTGAGCGGATTCCAGCTGTCAACCACAGCGAAAATCCGCTCACGATCACCGGTGGTGGCTTCAGCGGTGGACGGCGAAGCCGCCCTGGTGGGCCTCGCTGACGACGCGTGTCTCCACCAGCTCCGGCCGCGACTTGGGTGGGCCGAAGATCGCCTGGAGGCTGACCGCGCTCACCAGATCCAGCGGGCCGGAGACAGCTGCTTCGACGACGTCCGGTTCGGTGCTGTTGCGGATCCAGCCGTTCAGGCCCAGCGGCCCGGCCAGGTTGGCGAACCACTGCCGGTAACCCACGGCCTGCACCTGCCCAGTGATACGTATGCGAACCGCCAGCACGTCGGGCTGCGGCGCGGTAGCCAGCGCGTACTGGCCGGCATAGAAGCCCACCAGGGCCTTGGACACGTTCCTGGGTGGCCCCAGCGCCGGGAAATGGTGCGAGCTCGTGGCCGGCAGGGAGTTCAGCTCACAGACAGCGGCCGCTTGGCTGTCGAGGGGGCGACGGTGGTCCTCGGCCAGCAGATCCACACCCGCATGGTCCAGTCCAGGTACGGCCCGCACGGCCCGCACAGCCAGGTCGAGCAGCGAGGGGTGTGCCTCGTCGAGAACCTCGATGCTCTCGCCACCGCGGGAGATGTTGCCCGCCGTGGTCAGAGTGACCTGTTCTCCCTTCTGGGGCACGGAATCCGGAGTCATGCCGCCAGCGGTCAACAGGTTCACCGCCTCCGACCCCAAGGTCAGCAGCCGGGACCGGAGGTGCGGGTTACGCAGCCGGACGAGATTCTTGGCAAGCACCAGTTCAGCGATGGTGGACCGGCCGTCCCCGGTCACGCCGCCGGGCCGCCGGCTCAGCACCGACACCACGCCGCCGCCGACCACCAGGAAGCGGTAATCCGTTCCTGGAATGTGTTTCTCGACGATGACCTGCTCGTAGCCGTCGTCGCGCAGCCGGGAGAACGCCCGGAGGAACCGGTCCGCACCGGTGATGTTCGAGACGACGCCGGTGCCGCCCTTGCCCTCGGGCGGTTTGACCACGACCGGCCAGCCGAGCGTCTCGGCGAATTCCAGAGCCGACCGGCGATCCGGGGCGGCGAAGAGCTGTCCCCGTGGCACCGAGACTCCAGCGCGAGCCAGATATGCACGGGTGACCTGCTTCTGGCCACATATCTTCGCTACCAGGCGACTCGTGGACGGGCCGGTGGTGCAATGGAACCCGATCGAGCGGCCCTCGGTGTCTTCCGCGTGGAAATCGACGCCCCGGAAGCGGACCGTCGCAAGGCCGAGCCGTCTCGCCTCCTTCTCGAGGAGGTAGCTGTCGAGGGAGTTCTTGCCAAGCGTCTCCAACCCCGTGGCGTCGAAGGTGTTCTGCTCCGTGCCCGTGTCTACCGGTTCCGGGCTGAGCCGGCCCAGTGCTGCCCGCCCCATCCATGTCACGACGCGGGCAAGACTCGGCTGTACACCCAGCCCGGCAGGTGCTGCCCCTTCCTCGGCTCCGGGCATGCCCCCGAGTTCGACGTTGATCCGGCCCGGCAGGTAGAAGTCGAGCTTCGGCAGGACCTGTGCGGCCGCCTCGATCGCCGCCGCTTCCAGGTCGGTGACCCGGCCCGGGCTCGACAGGATGACGGTCACCGCCGGATCGGCGGCCAGCGCACGCTCCACGACCCGGATGGCTGTGCCGAGGCCGCGCCGGAGGTCGACAGACACCGCCCGGACCGGACCGTCCTGGAGGAAGCCGCTGAGGTCGTCCAGTGACTCCACGCTCTCATCCAGCACGATACGCAGTTCAGGCTTACCCCCGGCAGCGTCAGGGCCGGTCAAGGTGTGCGCGCGGCGGATCAACGCCGCCAACGCATCTCGATGCAGGCGGCGCACCGGCTGTTCCAACAGTATCGGCCGGGTGAGCCGGCCGTCGGCCAGCATTGAGGCGATCTCGTCCACGAGCCCTTCGGCCTGCTCCACCGAGTACCGGCCAGCGCATTCGAGCCACAGGGGATGGGCGCCCCCGGCAGCGGCGCCGGCACGTTCAGCGGCCAGCAGCGCATCGAGGTCCCGTGCCGGTTCTCCCCGCGCCGCAAGCCGGACGGCCGGATACCTGCCGCGCTGGGCCCCGACCTTCTCTTCGACCACCGACACGCTTGAGCCTGCCGGAACGGTGCGGGCCGAACGCGACGGAACCGCACGGCGAGCGCCGAGCATCGTCGGCAGGCTGACGCCCGCGGCTCGGGCGATCGCGTCGAGGAGTCCGGTTTCGACGGCGCCGACGACGGTGTCCAGCGCGCCACGTTGCCGACGCGTCAGTGCCGCTGGCGCAACCGCGTCCCGAAAACGGCGGGCAACCTCTGCCGCGCAGTCGAGGGGGTTGTCCGCGTCCAGGCCGGTGCCGGCGAGGACATTCACCGCTTCGTCCAGCGCGTGCGCCATCGACGCGGTATTCCAGGGCGACTGCGTGCCTCGAGGAAACGACGCTGCGGTTCCCGCAGCCTGCTGCTGTTCTCCAGCCTGAACTCGAAGGTACACCGCGACACCAAGCCAGCCCGGCCGGATGGAACGCGGGCCCGGGTCTCCCGGTTCAGTCACCTCGCTGAGCAGCGCGTCACAGATCCGCATCATTGATTCCTCACTAGTGATTCCTTCATCGCATCTTCATGACTCACCAGATACGCTCCCGGTCAGCCTTTCAGCTTCAGGCGCAGGGGCACTCCCGGGTTCTCGAGGACGCCAGTTTCCTCGAATGAGCAACCCCCAGACAGTGTGATGCGGCTAACATGGGGAACCGAATAAGAGGGGCGGGCCGCAAGCAGATTCGTTGATGGGTGAGCAGGTCGTCGGTACAGTACGCACACCCGAGCTTGTGGGCTGCATTAATCAGGGGACGTCAATGGCAGTGCACGCTATTTTCATGACGCGGGTGCGAGTGGGTATGCACCCGTGATGACCATCGATGCGGCTTCTCAGCGGTCGCCGGTAGCCCCTCATATTTATGACGGCTACCAGGTCCATCGCGCCGCGCTCGCCTACGGGCTGACAGTGCTGGCCCTGCCTCGCCAGGTGCTCCTGGCTGGCCGGAAATCTGCCGTTCCGGCTGCGATCTCGTTCACGCATGGCGTTCCGGAAGCGTCGACGATGTCCGCGGTCACCTACGCCCAGGACCGGCGACTACGCCGGGCATTGCTGGAACGCGTCGGATTGCCGGTACCGAGAGGAGCGACGTTCACCTGGCGCAGCATCGACAGAGCTGCCCAATGGGTCGCCCGGGAGCCCGGGTATCCCGTCGTCGTCAAAGAGACGGTCGGGGAGAATCCGGCCAAGACCATTCTCGACGTGTCGTCGGATGACGAACTGATGGCCGCATTCCAGGTCTTGCGCCGCCGGAGGCCCGAAGACCGCTCCCCAGGGCGAAACCGCGATCTCGCGGGTTACGCCGCCAACCGGCTCGGATTCCAGATCGACGACGACGGCAACGAGGTCGCGCCTCCACGCACGCGGTTCCTGATCGAGCGGCAACTCCGCGGCGTGTACGTACGGATCTTCGCTTGCGGCGACGAAACCCCGGTTTCGGTCGTGATGGACCCGCGCACCGGAGAACCGGTGCGGGACGTGTCCGCGCAGCTCGATGCCTCGTTCAGCACGGTCGCCCTTCGAGCGGTACGTGGTGTGCCGGGCTTGGCCGCCGCTACGGTAGACATCATCCTCGAAGATCCCACTTCCCCGGCTGACACCCAGGAACATCACATCGTCGAGCTGGCCGAGCGCCCACGTGCGGCCAGCTACGCGACGGCGGATGAGTCACTCGGTGACCGCATCGGGGACACTTTGGTTCGTTTCCAGGCCGGGCAGGCGAATCTCGTTCTTCCTCCGCAGCGCAAGGCGATCACCACAGACATACGGGTCGAGGGTCTGCGCGACGCCGCGGCGGTCGCCGCCGGTTTCACCACCGCGGCTTCCGGTTACGACGTCGATGGGGCGGTCGCGGTGACCGATGACCTCGAAGGAATCGTCGCAGGCACCTGCCATGGGACCCCGGCGGCTATCGCCGCGCTGAACGAGTCACTGATGAACGGGGATCTCCTCGGCGACCGCTCGTCGTGTATCGAATCTCGCGTGGAAGCTTGAGATGACTGTAGAGAAGACCAACTCCACCACGCCCCCCGCGGGGCGGCCGCGCAACAGCGAGCTGTCGATCACCGCGATCCGGATCATGCGGCTGCGTGCCTCAGGTGACGAGACAACGCCCGCGCAAGCCGTCGCACATGTGCAGGGCATGGACGGAAACCGGACCATTTCGGTTTTCGGTACGGTCGACGTCCATCCGGAGCGGGACAACCACCACTTCACCGCTGAGGCGTGGGCCGCCGTAGAAACCTTGATCGGCGAACTGGTCGGCCGACCGGTACCGGTCGCTGGCGTCCGGGGTGTCGACCTCGTCCTCGACCCGGTCACCAGCCGTCTCGAGACAGAGATCAAGGCGGCCGCGCGAGCTGCGCAGGCGGCCGGTGTCCTACACCGGCCGATCCGGCGTCGCGCGAGGCGGGTAGCCCGGATGGGCGTCAACATCGTCAGGCGCCGGCGAATCCGCCCCGCCAGCGAGGTACGTGTCTCCCGGCTCTTACCGGTCGCGGCGTTACGCGCCGCGCTCATCGGTGCCGCGGAATCCGTGGCCACCGGCGTCACCCAGGGCACCAACGGCCGCCAGAGCTGGTATGCAGGCGAGCTCACGGAGTTCTACGACACACACGTCGATCGCGTCGGTCGTTACGCGTGTGCGCCGCCGCCAGCCCAGCCGTCCATCGACGGCCAGAGTGCGAACACGTTTCCCGACGTGGAGTACGTCGGCCTGCTGCCGAAAGACGGCACCAAGGGACACCTGCTCGAGCGTGAAGCCCTCCGCTACGGCCTCAATAGCGTCCGTTTCCCGAACGGCACATTCTTGGTCAGCGACGCAGACGGGCGCCAGCTGAACTTCAAGTGGGGCCGGTCTCCCATCGCCAGCGGGGTCTCGCTATCGATCTGCAGCTACAAAGAAGCCACCCGCCGATTGCTGGCTCAAGTTGATGTCCCGGTGCCGCGGGGCCGCGTCTTCGGAGCTGACCAGCTCGACAAGGCCCTCGACTACGCCGACCGCATCGGTTACCCGGTTGTCTGCAAGCCGGTGGCCGGGCTGCGCGGCATCGGCGTGGTCACCAATGTCCGCAGCCGCGAAGAACTGGTAGTGGCGCTCGACCTCTATGCCAAGAGCCAGCTCGGCAGCGACGATTTCGTCATCGAACAGCATGTGACCGGATCGGATTACCGCATCGTCGTGATCGGCGGCGAGGTTGTCGCTGCCGTGGTCCGCGAGCCCGCGTCCGTCATCGGAGACGGCGTACACACCATCGTCGACCTGATCGAGTACAAGAACCGGATCCGTGCCCTCAATCCGCATCTGCGCTCCCGCCGGATCCAGTTCTCCGACGCCATGAGGTACCAGCTCGCGCAGGCCGGGCTCACCTTCGCCTCCGTTCCCGAACCCGGACAGGTCGTCACGCTGGCGAACTCAGCCAACCTCTCCACCGGCGGCGACAGTTTCGAGGTTGCTCACGAACTCCATCCCTCCATCCGCGAAACCGCGGTGCGGGCCGTCGAGGCCATACCTGGCCTGGGCTTCTGCGGTCTCGACATGTTGATCGACGATCACCGCAAGCCGATCAACGAACAATCGGCAACGGTCATCGAGCTGAACGCACATGCCGCCATCGGCAGCGCGCAGTACCCGATGTGGGGCACGCCGACACCAGTCGCCAAGCTCTTCTTCGAGCAATGCGCGAAGGCCTACGACATCACGCTGCCCGAAACACAGGCGGATCGCCTGTCAGTGCGAACCGTTGTGCGGGGAAAGGTCACCGGCGTCGCCTTCCGCCGCTGGTTCCGGCGGCGGGCCGAACGCTTCGGCGTAGCCGGACACATCGAGAACACCGGCCGCAAAGAGGTGACCATCCTCATGGACGGCCCGGCCGACGCGGTCTCAGCGCTGGTGTATCTGGCGATCCTCGGACCACGCAAGTCCGGGCCGACGTCGGTCACCACCACGCATGTGCTGCCGTTCGAAGACGCGGGCTTCCGGATCCTGCGTGGCGCCAGCCTCGACCGTGCGCGTCGGCTGCCAGGACGTTTAGCCCGCCGTTCCGTGGCGGTGCTGCGCGGTGGCTCGCAAGAACCCGAGGATCCTCCTGAAGATGTGCAGGCTGTGAACCCCGGGGCAGATTCGCGGTGAATCCACTAACGGGCTCCCCTCAGCAGCCACAGATCGACATCACGCGCAGCACGTGGCGGCTGCCGAAACCGGTCAGCCATCTTGACATCCTCCTGCTCGGCGACACCGCGTTCGGCGAAAGCTACCAAGACAAGCGAGCCGAACGCGGCAGACCAAACATCCTGCACGAACACGGGTACAACCACGGCTTCGAACACGTCCGGACCCTCCTGGCCGACGTCGATCTCGCGGTGGCGAACCTGGAGACTCCGCTCACGGACCGGCGAGAGTCACCGTTCCAGGGAATTCGCCCGTACCTGCACTACGGAGATCCTGGACTCACCATCCAGCACCTGCTGAAACACAACATCCAAGCCGTCACCCTGGCCAACAATCACACTCACGACTTCGGCGTTCCGGGACTGCTCGATACCCTGTCCGCCCTCGAGACGAACGGCGTCCTCACGGCCGGCGCCGGCCGTGACCTGAACGCCGCGCGACGGCCGCTGCGGGTACAAGCCGACCTGCTGGACCCGGACCAGCCGCGGCGCCCCCACCCGTTCAGGCTGTCGATGTTCAGCGTCTTCCGAGGCGGCCGGCAGTTCCGAGACGTCTTGAAGGCCTACGCCACCGCCGACCAACCAGGTTCGGCGTCGTTGTCTATCAGTGCGCTGAGCCGCCGCATCAACTCGATTCGCGAACAGTATCCCGACGAGTTCATCGTCGTCGCCCCGCACTGGCGCCGCGACTACCAATGGCGTTCAGAACGTCAAGCAGACAGCGCGCGAGAATTGATCTCGGCAGGCGCCGACTTGATCGTCGGGCACGGCAGCCACATGCTCCAGGAGATCGAGCTCATCGGCGGCCGCTGGGTGTTCCATGGCATCGGCAACTTCCTTTTCAATAGCCCGGGTCGCTACGCCAAGCTCGGCGTCCACCCGTACAGCCTCATGGCACGCCTGAGCGTCACTCATGATCAGCGCACGCTCAGGCTCTACCCGATCGTCACCGACAACCGTCGTACTGGTTATCAGCCGCGGCCAGTCGACAGTGCACAGTTCGGTGAGATCCACACATTGCTCATCGGCCAGACGAATGCGCAGGAAGCGTTCCGTAGCAGTTTCTGGGCCGCCGAAGATGAACACGGCCATCATCTAGCTGCGCACCTACCAGCCCCGGGAGCACCACCGCTGGGTTCCGCTTCAGGGGCTGAACAGGCGAGTCCCGCTGACCCAGAGCCCAACCTCTCCGCCCCTCACACCGTCCGGATCGACTCCACTCGCGACATTAGTACGCAACTCATCGCCGGTGAACTTCAGCAGCGTGGCTTTGATGTCCAATGGCTGGCCCGCAACTACATCATGGCCGATGCCGACGGCATCAGGTTGGGCTATATCGCCACCGACTCTCATGCGACAGGTGCCGCTGGGGTTCGTGCGGCAAAGCGAAAAGATCTCACGCGCAAGCTGTTGACCGACGCAGGACTGACCATTGCCCGGGGGGCCGCGTTCGATCCCGAGAACGGCCGAGCCGAGGCAGCCCAGCTCGCTGCGGACCTCACCCAAGTCGTCGTCAAGCCTGTTGATGGCAACATGGGCCGAGGCGTCACCGTCGGCGTGACCGGGCCGGCGGAGTTCGATCGGGCTTGGAACAGCGCCGCCGGCAATACTCGACGAGGCGTACTGGTCGAAGAGCAGTTCATGGGCACCGAGGGACGGTTCCTGGTGGTCGGTGAACGTTGCATCGCCGCGATCAGGCGAGTTGCCCCTTACGTCGACGGCGACGGCCACACCAACATCACCGACCTGATCAGGTTCAAGAACGTTGAGCGCGCCAAGAACCCGAACCTTCGGAAGAGATTGATCGAGATCGACGACCACCGCCTGGATGTGCTCCGTGAGCAGGGCTACGACTTGACCAGTGTGCCGTCGGCGGGGGCTCGGATCCAGCTCGACCTCAAGGGCAACATCTCCACAGGCGCCGAGAGCGTCGACATCACCGAGGACGTTCATCCTTCGTTCCTGGACGTTGCCGTACGTGCAGCAGCCGCTTTTCCCGGGCTCGACGTCGCCGGCGTCGACATCATCGCCCACGATTTCGCCCAACCTGCCGCCGACGAGAACTACATCGTCTGTGAGATCAACAACCGACCCGGGATCGGCTCACACCACTTCCCGGTACACGGCATCCCGAGAGACGCCGCTGCGGCGATCGTCGAATTGCATCTCGCAGCGGCCGCCCGGCGGCCGACCACGGCGCCTTCGGCTAGGATCGGCGGCGCAGCCGCCGCCACCCGGCGCTCATCTGGCTCAGGCAACACCATGCTCGAGATGGAGTTGACCCGCCGCGGTGTCACGAACTCCAGACTCGACTCGGGTTTCCTCATCGCAGAACACAACGGACGACGTCTCGGGTATTGGGGAACGCTGACCCATCGCACAGGCCGGGCCGGCATAAGGGCGGCGGCACAGCCGGACTTGTCCTGGCGGTTGCTTACCGAAGCCGGTCTGAGCACACCTTCAGGCCGCGCCTTCGACATCACCGAGGCCGACGCTGCTCGCGAGATCGCCGCCTCGCTCGGCACCGTGACCATCACACCGGTCGCCAGTGGCGGCAAGGGGGCCATCAACGGCATCCGCGAGGCTGGCGATTTCGACCGCGCCTGGGAACAGACAACGCCCCTCGCCAGCAGTCGTCGCGTCCTCCTCACTCAGGATTTCGACGGCGTCGCAGCACGATTCCTCGTCGTGGGTGGCCGATGCGTGGCGGTAGGCATGACCGAAGACGGGCGGTTCGTCGACCTGACCGACCAGGCGCATCCGTCCTTCGATGAGATCGTGTCCCGCGCCACGGCCGCGTTTCCCGGTCTCGATGTGGCCGAGGTCATCATCGTTGCGCGGGACATCAATGCTCCAGCAGAGTCTGGCAACCACGTGGTCACAGCCGTCCAGACCCGGCCGGATCTCTTGCCGTACCACTTCCCGGATGAGGGTCGGCCGCGGGACGTGGCAAGCGCGATCGTCGACCTCCACCTCCGGGAGGTGAACGGGTCTACAGACTAGTCCGCAGCAACAAGGAACATTGCGGGAGCGCATCATCTACCCGTCGATACGTACCTTCGCCCTGTTTGAAGGGGCGACGGCGCGATCGTGCGGGCCGCAATACACGAATAACACTCTTACTTCGTTTCACCGTTCTGAGGGGGACGGCAATGGATCTTGAGTCAGCTCTGGCTTACATGAAAGAGCACGGCTTTCGGGGGAGAGTGAACAACGCCTTGGTCATCTCCCGTGCGCTTGACCGCGGTGTCACCGTGCGCCCTGACCGCAAAGGACGGGTTCAACTGCGGAAAGGCCGCCGAAAGTGGCTCTTCCACAACGGATGGTCAAACCTAAATCACCGGCTGGTCACCCGATGCGCCACCCAGAAGGAGATCACAAGCCGGCTTCTCCGTGCCCGTGGCCTCCCGGCTCCAGAGAACGCCTATTTCGGCGCCGACGACATCGAGCGCGCCTGGGCATGGGCCGAGCCGGTGCTACCTGTGGTGGTCAAACCCAGTGACCTCAGCAAAGGCGACGCCGTTCACGTAGACATCAAGGACCGTGGGGCGTTCGAAGGAGCATTCAACGTAGTTGTACGGAGATCAGGCGGGGCACTGATCGAGGTCCTCGGCAGAGGAGTCGAGCATCGGATCACGACTATTGATGGTGAAATCGCCGCCGCAACCAAACGGCTTCCCGCGCACGTCGTTGGAGACGGAATCACCACGATCGAGGGACTCGTCGCACTGAAGAACCAACAGCGCGAATCCAGCGGCAATCCGGTACACAAGTTGTTGAAGCTCGACGCAGTCGCCATCGAACAGATGACCAGGCAAGGCTTGACATCAACATCGGTGCCCGAGTCTGGAGTACATGTGGCACTTCGGGCCACATCGAACGTCTCCACCGGCGGCGACGCCGTTGACGCCACCGACGATCTCCGACCGGACGAGGCTGAGATCGTTCGCCAAGCTGCTCGCGCCATCCCAGGTCTGCGCATCGCCGGGTTCGACGTCCTGTTACCCCGCGGATCGGAGTCCAGCGGGCCGTCCATAATCGAGGTCAACACCGCACCGATGATCTCTATGCACCACTATCCGTGGACCGGACAACCCCGGGACGTTGCTGATCGGATCCTCGATGCCATGTTCGTCGAGTGACGGATCGGTGGACTGGGTATTCTGGGACTTCGGCGGCCACGACATCACGAGCGTCGCCCGATACAACTACACCCACGCCAACTCGAAGGCCACGTCACCAGCGGACCCGTCTACATCAACGTGATCCGCTAAAGCGTCACGAAAACGCGGCCTCTAGACGAGGCACGCGTCAACTATCGCCCTGGCGACGTCGCGCGGTTTGCCTTCCCACGGGAAGTGATGCGCCCCGATCGCCGGCCGGGAATTGACCTCGAGAATGATGTGGTTATCTGGCGACGCCGGTTGCCGGTAGTCGGTGGCGATGATATCCACGCCAGCCACGCCGAGTTGCGGGAACGCCAGCTCGGCCTGGCCGGCTACCTCGAGATACGTTGGATGCACAACGTCCGTCAGGTCTACGCTGTCGGCTCCGGTGGAGAAACCGCCACGGTCGTCCATCACAAGCCGTTCGCCGGGGGCTGGGACATGCTCCGGGTCCCCCCGCAGGGGAACGACGTGTCGCCGTAGGTGGGGGTTATCCTGGCGGAACTCGTTCTTCGCGGCGACCAGTTGCCGCAACATCGAGGATCCGTCGCCCACAACGTGAGCCGGGATCCGCCCGGCGACAGCCACGCATCGACCACCCACTGTGAGGAACCTCGCCTCCGTGCCGGCTGCCTGCCGTTCCACGACCACTCTGCCGCCGGCCGCGATGGTCCACGCATCCCGAAAGGCGGCTTCGTCGGTGACGCCGACCGTGACGCCTCGCCCACTACCGCGCCCGGCTGGCTTCACCACGACTGGCCATCCGATCCGCCTGACGCGAGTGAGTGCCTTGTCGTACTCAGCATCATCAAACGTGCCGCCGACGGCGACCGTCAAGCCGGCTCGCCTCAGCAGATCGCGCGTATAGTCCTTGCGGCCTGTCATGTCGAATCCGACCGTGCTGGTGATGGTGCAGCGAGTCATGTTCCACCCGTACACGCGCCCGTCGATCTCCACGACGAAAAGAGCTTTCCGCAGCCAGCGAGGTTGATACCCCCGGCGTATCACCTCGAGCGCTAACAGGTGTGTGGAGAGTTCGTAATAGGTGCCGGGCTCCACGGCGTCTGCCGGGGGCCTCGCGTTGTCAGAACTCGTCGTCTTCATCGTCATGGCGATGCTCAGCCGTTTTCACCAACTGCGCTGGTGTTGTGCGGTCTAGGCCCTCGCACAGGAGACCAATCGTCGCGTCTTCGGCGGCACCCTCGGAGCGAAGCGCAAAAGCGCGCCGCACCTCAGGCGTGGAGTCGGAAGCCATGCTGCAAACCATACCTGCTGCCCGTTCCGAGGAGGCATCTTGCCCACATCAAGGCCGTACGACCCGCTGGCGCGCCTACCAGTTCAAAGAAGCCTTACGCGCCGAGTTCGCCGGCGACCTGGACACCGCTGGCAGACCCATCACCCTCAATCTGCCCTACCACACCAGCCGCCATCCACCTTCACGGCAGTAGAGCCCAAACTCCGACGCGATGAAGAACGCCCACTCAGGCGGCCACGGCATGATCGAACTCAATACCGACGCCGGTATCGGCTGTCATCGCGACCCGTGGTGGGGCAAGCCTCGGGATGTGGCAAGCCGGTCCACCGGCACGCCGAGTCCTTTCAAAAGAACTGCTCAGGTGCGCACAGTCATACCGTCCAGCGCCTCCGGCGCCCGGTGCCGCTCTTCGACCAGCATGGCCCGGTGACCATCGAGCCTGCCATCGAGCATCGCCTCGGCCAGCCAGGCGATGTGGGCTGCGGGGCCCTGGAGAACTCCTTCGGCGACGCCCTCGATCCGGTCCGTGACACCGATGTAGCCGCTCAGTTCTAGCTGCTGGGCGGCCTGGACCAGGGCCGATACGGCCCCGTCCAGGTCGGGAATCGCCTCGGCACGAAAGTCGACAGCGACCTGATCCTGGAGTTCGGCAAGGTCGATGTCGTCTTCACGCGCGTGGTGGCTCAGGATGACATCGCCCATCTGCTGGCTGAGCTCGTCGGAGACGTCGCCCTGAACGGCAAGGCCGGGTCGCTCGGAGAACTCGACCACCCAGGCGTCCTGCCCGCTTGCCGGGCGCCGATGATCACTAGCCACGATGTCGACGGCCGCGACGGTCAACCCTGGCAACGCGTGAACGGCGTCGATCGCCAGCTGTTGCAAGGTCGGGTGGGTCTCGCCGAGAATGTCACGTCCTTCACCACCTGAGTCCGAGCCGGGCGGCCCAGAACAATGCACGACGGAGCGCACCAGGCCGCCGACGACGAGGAAGCGCAGATACTCACCACGGACGCGTTCTTCGACGAGGAAACGGTAACCGGGCGGGACGACGACGCGCCCTTCCTCTTCCCCCGGCTCGCGTAGTTCGGTCAGCGCGTAGGCTGCACGGGTGAACGTTGCCCGCTCAGTGGGTGGTGTACGGAGATAATCGATAGCGGCGTCGAGCTGCTCCTCGTTCTCCACGTCCGGAAACGTCTCGATGGCGTTGTCGCCCATCGCGGGCTTGACCACCACTGGGTAGCCGACACGCTCGGCGAAGCTCTTGGCATCTTTGATGCCGCGCCCCACCGAGAAGGTGGCGCCCCTCGGCAGCGGCAGCTCGGCGCGCTCCAGCAGCGCCCGGCGCATCCGCTTGTCCTGCGCATAGGTGACCGACCCGAGCGTCGTACTCCGCGGAATGCCGTGGATGAAGGCCAGCTCACGAGTCTCGTCCGGGGTGCTGACCATAAGCACCTGCCGGGGATAGAGCACCACGTTCAGGCCACGACGCAGGGCCGCCTGATGCACCTCGTAACCGTCGCGGACCTCGGGAGTCAGGTGCTCGACCCCGAGACCGGTGGGCACCTGGGCAGACTCAACCGACATGGACTAGCTCCTGTGGTGTGCGATCGACGATCTCAAAACTGTTCACATCCGGTGGCTGGACGTGGACCGTGGACACCGACGTGGGAAGCGCGTTCTTCGGGCCAAGCACGGCGGCAGCTGCCAGCGCGCTGGCAGCCGGCGTCGCGCCCACCAGCACCGCCTCGACCGTGCGGTCGTTGACGTTGCGCACCCAGCCGGTGACTCCGAAGGTCTCCGCTCTGCGCTGCATCCAGACCCGGTAGCCGACCCCGGTGACCCGGCCTCTGATGGTGAGCTTGAGCGCCAGCTGTTCCGCCCGCTGTTCGTGCGCATCCAGATTGAACTGGCGGACACACTCCTGCATGAACGTCCGCGCCACCTGGCGGGGCGAACCGTAGAGCGGATACTCACAGTTGCCGATCGCGGCATGTGCGTTCAGCTCGCAGATACCGGCTTGTTGCTCGTCGATGGGTTTCGTGTGGTCTTCGAGCAGGAAGTCGACACCACAGAACGCCAGCCCGGGAATGGCCCGCACAGCTTTGACACAGGCTTCCTTGATGGACGGGTGCATCTCGTCCAGCACGTCGATCGAATCGCCACCCTGCGACAAGCTGCAGGTGTTGGAGAGCAGCACCTGCTGGCCCGGCTCCGGTACCGACTCGAGGGTCAGACCGGCACGCTCCAGCTGATATCGAGCGGCATCGTCGTACTTGATCGGGCGGCCCCACAGATGCGGGTTGAGCCGGCGCGCGAGGTTCTTGCGGATCAGTAGCTCGGCGACCGAGTTCTTTCCGTCGCCGACCACCGAAGCGGGCTCACGAAGAATCGCGGCGATGACCTCGTCGCCGACCACCACGATCCGGTAGTCCCGGCCGGTCACATGCTGCTCGACGATGAAGTCTTGGTTCCCGAGCTTGCTGTCCTCCAGCTGCTGGAACGCGAGATCGAGCTCGTTCTCGTCCTGGATGTTGGCGACGACGCCGATACCACGCACCCCCATGGCCGGCTTCACCACGACGGGATAGCCGATCCGCTCGGCATACACGCGCGCGGAATCGTAGTCGCGGTTGGCGAACGTGCGGCCCTTGGGCACCGGTACGCCAGCTCGATTCAGCCGCATCCGGGTGGCCTCTTTGTGGGTGCACAAGGCGAGCGACACCGCGCTCGACAGCGGCGAGCGGCTCCACTTGAAGACCAGCTGGTCATGTATGCCGTCGGAGGCCACGAACGCACCCTTGGAGAAGCGCGTGGTGGACAACCCGAGCGCCAGCGCCTCACGTTCCAGCAGGTGCCCTTTGGTGCCATTGGGCCCGAGAGGCTGCAGGTACGGGACTTCGTCGTAGACGTTGGGTGTCTCCCCTGCCGCCCCGGTGAGCTCCACCGGCGTTGGCACAGTGACGTAGTCGGTGATTCGATCGACGATCGTCTCGTACGGCATGAGTGCGCCTAGCCCGGGCCCCTGCGGCGCGGTGACCTCCTCCGGCTCGTCATCTATCTGGATGTAGTCGAGCCGGGGCAGCGCCACCGCCAGATTGCGCAGCGCGGCGGCGGCGACCTCGCCGATGCCTTCGGAATGGCTCAAGTAGATCTGAATGTCCGGGTTGGCGGCCAGCGCGACCTCGGCCAGCTCGATGCTTGCCAGCAGGCCGCCGGCGGCCGCCGGCCGAATGTTCAACGCTCCACTGCCGCCGCGTGCGATCAGCCGGTCCAGGCCCTGCCGGCTCCACACGCTGCTGCCGGCCACGACCCGGACATCGACACCGGCGCGCGGAGAGGCTGCCGCTGCTGCAGCAGCCTTACGCTGCAGGTCGGGTAGTTGTTGCCGGTTACGGGGCCGCACCGGCTGCTCCAGGATCACCTGTCGCGGCAGCTGCTCCGCGGAGATCGCCCGGACCACCTGCTCGATGAGGTCGGCGGCGTCGGGCGGGCTCAACGACCCCCGAAGGTCGATCCACAAGGGCTCGTCGCCGTCACCCGATTGCGACGCCGCGGCCTCGGTGAGCAAAGCGAGGTTCTTCTCCACGCCAGAGCCGCCGGTCAAGGCCACCAAGCCGGAGACCTTGCCGGCGCGCAGCCCCAGGAGTTCGGCGACAGAAAGGTCGAGGCCGCGGGCGACGATGTCGAGCAGAGCGGTCTCGATGCCGATCAGCGTGCCCCGGAATGGGATGGCATCGTCGATGCGCCCGGCCCGGCCGGCCAGTTGCCGAGCCCAGCCCTTGACCGCCTTCTTCAGCGAGGTCGGGCGCGGGCGGGCCGGCGTGGCCTCCAGCGCGGCGGCGCGCAACTCGGCCATCACCTCTTGGACGGCGGCTACGGCAGCGTCGCGACCGGTGAGAACGAACCGGCGGCCCTCGAGCGTCTTGACGGCCTCGAGGAGGAAGTCCCACGAGGCGCTACCGCGATCTCCGGTGTCGCCGCCGCGCGGCTGGGCCTCGCCGAGTCCGATGAACCGGACACCCTCTCCGGCAGTGGCCTCCAGCTTGACGAGGTAGTTTCCCCTTGACTGCTTGGCCTGCCCGTTGCCACCGTTGGGAGTGCGGTACGCGATCGCGTGAACGCGGTCGACGGTTAGCGCCCGCCCGGATTGGTCCATGCCCCGTTGCCTCTCGTGACTCCTAGGATGTTGCGACCGGATTCGCGTTAACGGATGTGCACGGCCGCGTGCGCCTGCCGATTGTACGGGCGCTGGTAGCCGCGCGTCACGTCCCGCCCATCACCCGGACCGCAGAGGCAGAAATCGCTGGTGTTCACCCGCGTATCCGATTGACGCACGCGATTGCCAGCGCCTCCGCGGCATCCCAGGCGGGCGCGTCGATCCCATCAGGCGGGAGGCCCAACACAGCAGACACATCGGTACACCCGTAGATGATTCCGTCCGCGCCCCGCCCGAGCAGCTCTCGGGCAGCGTTGCTCAGTATGTCCCGGGCGCCGTCCAGCGAACCCGCCTTCACCGCCCTGATGCCGGCCATGACCGGATTGTCCGGGCCGAGGTCGGTCAGGTCGATGACTCGCTTGCCGGATTGAGCCAGGACCTTCTCGTAGATGCCGGACCGGACCGTGCCGTCGGTGGCCATCAGGCCCAATGTGGTGGCATCGGGAGCGTCGCGTTCGACCTGAGCGGCCACGGCGTCGACGATGTGCACCACCGGGACAGTGGTGGCCGCGGCGAGATCGTCATACCAGTGGTGCGCCGTATTACACGGGATGGCGATGAGGTCGCAGCCAGCCTCGTCGAGGAAAGCGATGCCCCGGAACATCGCCGGCAACGGATCTTCACCGTCGGCGAGGATGGCATCGGAGCGGTCCGGAGTAGTGGGGTCGGAGTACACGATGGTCGCGATGTGCTCTTGATCACGAGTAGCCGGCGTATGGGCGGCGAGCTTGGCGAGAAAGTCTGCGGTTGCGGCGGGACCCATCCCGCCCAGCACTCCGAGCAGCGGCGACATCATTCCTCGAAGGCTACCGTACGTACACCGCGTTGATCATGGCCGATTTGCCCCGGCTGTCAGCCTTGTGGGGAGATCTCCACTCAGATCGGCTCGTCGATTTCGACCGCCGGCGGCTCCGAAGCGAGATCGGTGGTGACTCCGCGCTCGGCATAGTAGGCACGTGCCCGGCGATCGGCGAACAGCGGCTGATGGGCCTGGAGGACGTTCATCCCCGTGTTGATGTTCGCCTCCAGCACCACGGGACCCTCGGGCGTCACGACGATGTCCCAGCCGATGTACTCCATGAAGGACAGCACCCGCGCGGAGTGCAGGACCAGGTCACGGATCTCGGCCCAGTACGGCACCTCGACACCGGTGATCGGCGCCCCGGTATCGGGGTGCGAGTCGAACCACTCAACCGTGTCGCGCTCGGGCAGGCGGGTCGCGCGACCCAGCTGACCGGTGTCCAGGTCGACCTGTGCGCTCAGGCCGCCGCGGCTCCAGTTGTCCGCGGGTTGCGAGCGATCTGTGCCGATCCGCTGGACCGCCATGGCGATGAACGGTCGGTGATCGTCGTTGATGTCGATCATGGTCAGCGCCCGGATGGTGTTGACCGCATGCGGGTAGAGGGCGCTCTGCTTCGGGTGCTGCTCCAGGCCCTCTTCCACGATCAGCGGGCGATTCTGCGCGTAGAACACCTCGATGACCTGATCGAGATCCTTTTCTTCGCCGTTGACGGTCCAGCGGTGCTCGGAAAGCCGTTTCACCGCGAAGATGTTCTTCCCCTCCGCACCGGAGAGAACCTTGAAGAACACCTGTTGCGCGACCCGGAGCCGGTCCAGATACTCGGGTAGTTCAACCCGCTCCTCACCTGGGAACCGATGCACCGCCCGTCGCCAGTACACCCCGAGCAACTCCGCGGAACGGATGTCCATGGTGCCCAGCAGCAGATGAGTGGTGAGCTTGTTGTTGATGACGTCCTGAAGCCGCTCGTGCACCATCCGCTTGGTGCGGTACACGCGCTGCAGATCGGACACATACTCAGCGGGATCGTTGTGACCAAGGTCGTACAGGACCGCGCTCCGGGACAGGAAGCCCTTCAGCCACCACCGGGGCCGTCGTAGCCGCAACGGCGCGTCCCACTCCCGCTCCTTCTTGATCAGCTTGCGGATCGCGGTCCAGCGCATCCGCCCGGCGCGGTACCGGTGCCGAGTCCGTTTCGGCAGCTTGCGAACCCGGCGCGCAGCAACGCGAGCCCGTCCACGCGCCCATGTGAGCCCCGTGCCAACTCTGTTCATCGTCCTACCTCAACGCGTCCCCGTGTGTGTGATTTCATGCGCGTCGTCGCGTCCGGGCCATTTCCAGGACGTCGAGAACCGCGGCCGACGCGCCCGCCTGTCCCGCTGGTTCGATCGTACGGTCGATGTACACCACCGTGATCGGGTGGATGACCCGGCAGGTCTCGTCAACCCGGCGACGCAGATAATCCTGCCATCCTTCTCCGTAGAGCGCGTTCCAGCCGGATTCAGGGACCAACGTCTCCAGAGTGACCCCGAACTCCACCGCTTCGTCCACCCACGACGGCGGAGCCAACACGGCCGGACGGAACGCGGCCGACATCTGGGCACGTTCGACGACCGCCCGCAGCGTGGCAGCGGGGTCCACCTCTTCGCCGGTGACGATGAGCAGCGCGACCGGCAGCCGGTCCGGCGCCGGATGGGTGATCGGCGCCCGCGCCGGCAACGTCAGATCGGCATCGCTCACCTCGAACAGCATCAATCCCGACGACGGCGCCACCCGCTCGAGCATCTTGACCCGGCCACGCCGCAACGAACTCATCGTCCGCCGCGCCGCATGCCGCAGCCGCGTCGGAGCCTTCCGGCGGAGCCTGGCCATCCGGCCGCGCTGCGGAGCGGTCGCGGGTCGCCCCGGCGCCCGGAAGGTCACGGTCCAACCCTCCGGGAGCGGCCAGGCGGGTGGTTCGGCGTCGGTCGTATCGTCCTCGGTGGTCACCGGAGCCGGCCGGTCGGATACTGACGGCGAACCACGATGCACACGGACACGTTCGATGCTCACGTCCTTCACCGAACCGGTGACCACCTTGGCGTCCGGCCCGCCACCGTCGACGACGACGATCCGCGACGGCCGGTGCGTAGCCACGAGTCCGTCCAGGCGCAGTGCCAGGTACCGCCGCCGCTCCGCGGCGGAAAGCTCGGCCAAGCCCCACGGGAAGGTCTCCACCAAGACTTCGCGCCGCTCAACGGCTCCCGCGGCCCGGCCCGGCTTGGCGACGGTTGGGACATGTGCCACCTCGGCGGCTCGCCACGCCGGCACCACCACCGCACACGGCCCCTCCCCGGTGACGTGCCCAACAACACTCGGCAACACCGAGCCACCGGTGGTGTCCCACCGAACGTCGATGACCAGTGTGCGCGGCCCATCGGCATGATTCACCCTCGGCCGACGCTGCTCCTTGGGCTTCTCGGACGAGGCTGCGGATCGAGCCGTGCGGCGGCGGGTAGCAGAGGCACGCGGTGAGCCCGTTGCGCCCTCGGGAGCGCCGATGAGCTTCTCGACCCGCTCGATGTGCGTCTCGTAGCTGAACCGCTTCTGGGCCAGCTCCACTCCGGCCTGGGATCGCGCGGCGAAGGCATCCCAGTTGCCGTACAGGTCGTCGACGTATCGCCGCACGTCGGCCGGGGATCCGTACAGACATGCGCCGCCGAACAACGGCTCCAGATATGGCGGCACTATGGCTACGGCCCCGGCCGACAACGCCTCGAGCACGACTCTCCCGAACGCCTCGACCAGGCCGGGATGGTGAAAGTAGACGAAGAAGTCGATCGTGGCCAGAAAGTCACGGACCGGCACCGAGTTGAACGGCAGGTCCACCCAGTTGGCCGGAATCCGGTCGAGGATCTGCGCCGGCGCGTCGGTGCCGCCGAGGATCCGCACGGAGTACCGCGGATCGTGCGGGTACGCCGCCAGGATGTCGGACTTGTTGTCCGGCCATTTTGTCCAGTGTCCGCGGCTGTGCCGCCCGATCACCGGACGGTCGGACACGAAGCCAGTCCGCTTCACCTGCGAAGCAGCGACGTCGATCACGTTCTCCCAGTCCCAGGGCAGCATCGGCAGCCAGCCCGCGTGCGACTCCAGCGACTGACGCACCCGGGGCCCGATCGGCGCCCACGTGGCTTCCTTGCCCATGAGACGTTCGATCTGACGGTGGACATGACGGACGTCGTAGTACGGCTGTACTCCCCGGTCGTCTGACGCGACCTGGTTGACGGCAAGGATCACGTGCTCCGCGTCGAGCTGCGGCAACCCATGCGGTGGGTCGGTGAAGATGGTGGGATGTCTGGCCAGCAGGAGCCCAGCCTCCACCCGGTCAGCGCCGAGCACCAGCTCGGCCTTGCCCTCATCCAGTGCCTTACGCACCTTGGGGGCAAACGGGCGAGCTTTGCCCAGCACCGGCGACGGCAAGTGCAGGAGGCCGGTCCGGTATCCGGCTCGGTGTTGTGCCTCGATCTCTTCGACCACACTCGACGTGGTCCCGCCGGGGAAGCGGCCGTCAGTGGCCATCAGGATGTCGAATCTCGTCGTTCTGCTTGTCATGAGACCTTCTGCTACGTGGACGCGACCTTCAGTCAGGAGTTTGAGAGGTCTCGCGCCCCGCACCGCGCGACCTGGTGTTCCGACCGCGAATCTTTCCATATAGCGCCCGCATCGGCATGATCCGGTCGCCACGCCCACCGAGCCGGGCCCGGATTGGTGCGGGACGGCCGGCGGCTGCGAGTAACTCCGAGATCCAGGCTTTTATCTGGTCGGTGCCCACCGAGGCGACCACCCGGACCCGTTCAGCTCCGAAGCGCCGCCTGGCCTCCTCGCCTACGTCGGGCTGGTCAGTCACGACATATCGACAGACGGCAGCCACTGGTGTATCGAGATCGTCGGCAGCTCCGGCCAGCAGGACCGAGGCGGTGCCGCGCCGCTCGCATTCGACGAGCACGTCGACGAGACCACCGGCCAGCTGGTCCGGTCCACCAGCTTCCTTTCCGACGATCAATACCAGCTCCGCCGCGGCGGAGCTGATTGCCGCCTCCGATCCGGCACCCTTCTGAGTGGATTCGTGGCCGAGAACCACATACTTCTTGCCCAACACGTCTCACCCACGCCCCAGTAGGGCGTCGATGCCCGAACCGTCGAGCACGTCCTCGTAATGATCGAGCCAGAGCGACAGGGTCGCCAGCCCCCGGATCAAATGCTGCGGGCGAGTGAGGTTCAAGTACTTCCTCCAGATATCGAGATCGGCGACAACGAGCTCGGGCGAGAGCAGCTGCCGCACGGGTTCACGAGTCACGATGTCGCGCAGGACCCGCGCGGCTTCTGCCGACGAGACGCGTCGTTGGTGCGGGCGTTCTTGCGGGGTGAGCTCAAGCGCCGTGGGCAGGTCAGCCAGTTGCGGCGCGAACGGCCGGAGCAGCTCCGGGTAGAGGCGGCCGTCGGCATGCTGCTCGGCCGGAATGGCCAGCGCGGCCCGGACCACGGCGTCGTCGAGGAACGGGGTCGCCACTGGTGTGGCCGAACTCAGCAGCCCGTAGGGTGCCAGGCTGATCCCGGGCAACGTGCGAGTCAGGTACGCGGTGAACGTGCTGCCGAAGGGGTGGTTCACCAACGGCGCGGCGACGGTGTCGAAACTTGCCCTGGTGCGTTCCCGGAGCTGCTCGACCACACGCGCATCCAAGATTTCTTCCGCACCGTGCAGGTACCTGGCCAGCCGATCGAACCGGCGGTCGAGAATCGGGCGTTCGGAGTCCTCGTCCGGGAAAGCGCCCCCGACGAACAGCCCGCCGCCAAGACCGTCGAGCACCGTGCGCGACGTTCCGGCCAGCGCCCGCGCCAACGGCACCAGCCACACGTGAAAGGACGTCTGGTAGTCGACCGACCGAGCGAAATGTTCGAGGTCAGCGCCGAAGTCGTCCCGGACCGGCGGCACGATCTCATGCTGGATCCCCAGCATCCCCGCAACTTTGGCAGCCACCAGCTCTTCCATGACCGTCCCGGTATCGGACGAGGTGGTCCACGCGGTCAGCTGCTCCGGCACCAGCCCGGACGCGATCGCCGTGAGCACCCGCGAGTCCCAGCCGCCGCTGAGCAGACAGGTCAGGCCTTGCCGCATGCCGAGTGCGGATACCGTCTCGGCCAGAGCATCCCGCACGGTATCGACCGAGGCGCCGGATACGGCGTCGACGTCCAACCACGGCCAGCCCGTCGAATTCACCTCTGGAGCCGAGCCCGGCGTCACAGTGATCCGGCTCCAAGGCTGCATCCGGTGAATGCCGGCGAAAACCGTCCGGCCCCCCAACGGGCCGCCCGCCGCGAGAATGTGCGCCCAGGCGTCCCAGTCGGGCCGGGCTCCGCCGGCCTGGGTGCGAGCCAGAGGCTCGATCCGGGAGCAGAAGTGCACATGGGGATCTTTGTCCGGCGCGGAGCCGGCATCCATGTAGATCGGCACGGCACCCGATATCCCACTGTGGAGGCGGGCGGCACGGCTGTCGACCACAAGCGAGAACGCGTCGTGCTCCCGGGCTATCCGGGAGTCGTCCGGAGGCAAGCTGGCTGGCAGCGGTGTGGGAGACCACGAAACGCCGGTGTGCTGGTTCGCATCGGTGTCCGGCGCAGCCCACCGCACCGAGCCCGCATCCGCGCGCAACGCAGCGCCAGGCTGGTCGATGAGCCCACGGACACCACCCAAGACGTCCGACATGGCGTCGACGCGGCTTCTGTCACCTGGTCCTACACGTCCGCACATGCCGAGTGTGCGTCTGGATCGGTCGCCCTGCATGGCTCCATCCTGCCTCCTCCCGCCGCGCATTCGCTCGCGACGGCAGCCAATCGGGCCGACTCCGGGCCGCATAGTCGGACAAAGCGGACAACTCTCAAATGGGTGACGTGGTTTTCCCATCTAACGGGGATGTAATGTCACATGAAGATCTCGTCTAGACAACAATTAAGCAGCGAATTCATGACACACCACGAAGAGTCCAGCTCCGTGCAAACCGAAGACTCAACCCGGCCTCCGGAATTCGAAGTCCTGATCGGTGCCGCGCTTCATCAGCTCCGCCACCTCGAGCCACGAGCGTATGAACTCGATCACAAGGTCGCCAAACGCGAACTCGATGCCGCGCTGATCGCCGACTCCGCCCGGCGCCGCGGCCTGGAGGTGCAGCGTCTCACCCGGCAGATGCAGATCATCAGAAGCGACTCACTCGCTGTCGGCTTCTTCCAGAACATGAGCTCGCCGCTCACCGCGCTCGACCGGGCAGCCACCAACAACAAGCTGCTCACCAAACGGATCCTGGCCGAGAACGGCATCCCACTGGCCCGGGGTGAGGTCGCCACCAGTGTCGACGACGCTCTCGCCGCCTTTCACCGGATCGGTCCGCCCGTCGTGGTCAAGCCGATCTCGGGCAGCCATGGCCGCGGCGTGACCGTCAACGTGCAGGACGAAGGCGAGCTCAAGACCGCTGCTGGAGAAGCCTTCGAGCGCACCAACCGGCTACTGGTCGAGGAGATGATCTCCTCGATCGACCTGCGGGTGATGACCGTCGCCGGCCGCGCGGTGGCCGCGATGCTCCGCGTCCCCGCCAACGTGCTAGGCGACGGCGTGTCGACGATCCGAGAGCTGGCCGATCAGAAGAACGACGTGCGAGCCGGCAACGCATACCTTCGCCATTGCCCCATCACCATCTCACCTTTCACCGAACACCATCTCGCGCTGCGCGGGCTCACCCCGGACAGCGTGCCCGAAGCGGGTCAGCGAGTCTTCCTGCACTACAAAGCCAATCTGTCGTCCGGTGGCGACAGCTACGAGATCATGGACGTCGTCCACCCGGAGATCCTGCGGCTGGCTGAACGGGCGGCATCGTGCATCGAGAGCGCATACCACGCTGGGGTCGACATCCTGCTTGAACGATTCGACGCCCCACCAGATGCGCAGTCATGCATCGTTTGTGAGATGAATCTCAACAACGAGATGCCCATCCACATCTACCCGTTGTTCGGAACCCCCAGCCCCACTGGCGACGAAACGGTCGAGGGGTACTTCTTCCGGGCTAGCGAGCAACTCCAGGCCGAGCCGCGCCGGCTGGCAACCGAACCGCCCCGCGCCGTACCCGGACCACCAACCGACGATGACGCCACCTCGATCGAGTTGCTCGAAGCACTGGCTGCCGCCGGGCCCGCAGAGCCCTCGAATGAATACCCCACCGAAGCCCACCGGAGCCCGCGACGGCTCGACCAGCACTACCTCGGGCAGGCTCTCGAACAAGCCGGGTTCGACAACGTCTCGTTCCAGGGCAAGCTGGTCCACGCCGTGGAACATGATCGCGAGGTCGTGTTCGAGCGCAGTGGACGCACCATCTTCGCCACGGTGCTTTCCAGCAATCCCGCTGCGCTGCGATCGCTCCTCAGCATCGCCGGCTTACCCGGCCTGGCCCGGAAACGATTCGCCCTGGATGAGCTGCCGGCAGCCAAGAGTCTGATTGCCGGCACCCCTGGGCCGTGGCGGCTCCGGCCACGCCCCCGCATCGACAGCCAGAGACAGAGCTTCCGGGTGGAAACCCCTTCGAGGCTCGAGCGGGTCTGGTCCGAGCTACCCGCCGGCGTCACTCATGTCTTCCTGGAGCAAGTGCCTACCGGGTCGGCCATGAGCGTCTTGATGATCAACGGAGCGCCTTCCGCATCGGTCCTGCTCAATCCACCCAGCGTGCTTGGTGACGGCTCGACGCCGCTGGGTGTGCTGATCGACCGGAAGGTGGCCGCGCGCACAAACCACCCGTACCTCCGGCACGCTCCGATCAAGGACTCGTTGCTCAGTGACGAGCGCCTGGCTCGAAAGCAGCTGAGCCGAGCCGACATCCCCGGCGCGGGCGAGGTGATCGGGCTGGCGCGCTCACCATTGATGTCGCTCGGCCCAGACACGGTAGGTGTTCCCGGATGTCCCTATCCGGAACTCGCCGCGATAGCCGGCACGCTGCTGCAACTGATCGGCGCGTTGCCCATCGTCAGCATCACCTTTGCGCGTCGGCCCGGCTCAGATGCGGGCAGCCCAGCGTGGGTGGTGTGGGAGATCGACCCTGATCCTGAACTCGCCCAGTTCGCGTTCCCATGGGTGGGCGACGTGGGTGAGATTTACCCGGCCGCCGCAGCGGCCCTGGCCGCTGGCCAGCGCTATCGTTTCTCACCGGACACCTCTGATGGGCCGACGCGCTAGAAACCTGACACCCATCACGCGCACACTTACCTGACGGGTCAGACTTCGTCACGTTCGGATAGTCAGGCATAGTGGACGGCGCGATCGTCCCGCCGCCGGTGACGATCCAACTCACGAGGAGGCAGATATGGCCGCAGAGCTCGCCGTCATCGGGCTCGGCTACGTCGGGTTGCCGCTGGCGCAGGAGGCAAGCCGGGCTGGACTGAAGGTGCTGGGGCTCGACGTTGCCCCGGATATCGTCGCCGGCCTCAACCAGGGCCGTTCCCATGTCGACGATCTCAACGATGAGGACGTCGCGGAGATGGTCGCCGCCGGTTTCGAGGCAACGACCGATCCCGCCGGCCTTGCCACCGCCTCCACCATCGTCATCTGCGTGCCGACGCCGCTGTCTGACGAAGGCGGCCCCGACCTGGCCGCGGTCACCAGCGCATCGGAGACCATCGCCGCACACCTTCGCCCAGGCATGCTGGTAGTCCTGGAGTCCACCACCTACCCGGGGACCACCGACGAGGTAGTCCGCCCCATCCTCGAACGCGGCGGGCTCGTCGCCGGCCAGGACTTCCATCTGGCGTTCTCTCCAGAACGCATCGACCCCGGCAACCCCACGTACGGCCTGCGCAATACCCCCAAGGTGGTGGGCGGGCACACCCCGGCATGTACGGCCAAGGCCGCCGAACTCTACCGGCGCTTCGTCGACACCGTCGTGGAGGCACGTGGCACGAGGGAGGCCGAGACCGCCAAACTCCTCGAGAACACCTACCGGCATGTCAACATCGCGCTGGTCAACGAGATGGCCCGGTTCTGCCACGAGCTGGACATCGACCTGTGGGACGTGATCCGGCTGGCCGCCACGAAGCCGTTCGGCTTCAAAGCGTTCTACCCCGGTCCCGGCGTCGGCGGACACTGCATACCCATCGACCCGAATTACCTCAGCCACAATGTGCGGGCCCGGTTGGGCTACCCGTTCCGGTTCGTCGAACTAGCCCAGGAAATCAACGCCACGATGCCGGGATACATCGCCCAGCGAATCCAGAACCTGCTCAACCAGGAACGCAAGGCACTCAACGGCGCGACCGTCCTGTTGCTTGGTGTCACGTACAAACAGAACATCGCCGACCAGCGCGAGTCGCCAGCCGTTCCGGTCGCGCGGCGGCTGATGTCACTGGGCGCCAACGTCGTGTTCCACGATCCCCATGTGCCGGTCTGGTATCTCGACGGGATGGCCTTGGACCGGGTGCCGGACCTCGATGCGACGCTGGCCGCCGCCGACATCGTCGTCATCCTGCAGGGGCACAGCGAATACGAGGGCGAGATGATCGCCAAAAAGGCGGCCAAAGTGTTCGACACCCGCGGCATCACGCCGCCGTCCGCCACCGTCGAGCATCTGTAGTCCACCTTCTGGGTTCGGCGCAGGGTAGGGTCTTCACCCGTGAACGTCCTGGTTCTGACCGTGGTGCACGATCCTGAAGACACCCGTATCCGGCACAAGCAGATCAACACTCTGCGCGCGGCCGGGCACGCGGTCACCTTCGCGGCTCCGTTCAGCGGTTATGACCGCCCGCGCCCCCGCGATATCACGTCCATCGACATCCCACGCGCCCGCGGGCTCCGCCGAATTCGGGCCCTGCGCGCCGCCCGGATTCTTCTACGGCGGCACGCCACTGAGTACGACGTAATCCTGATGCACGACCCAGAACTGCTGTTCGCCGCCGGCGGCCTCGAACACCCAGGGCTGGTGTGGGACGTCCACGAAGACACCGCCGCCGCCGTCCGGATGAAGCCGTGGCTGCCGCGGCCGGCACGTCCGCTGGCTGCGATGCTGATCCGCAAGGTCGAACGGCGCGCGGAGCAGAAGATGACTCTTCTCCTCGCCGAAGACGGCTACGCCGCAAGGTTCGAACGCAGCCATCCGGTCATCCGCAACAGCGCCGTCGAACCGGAGAGCCTCGACGTGGAGACCGGCAACCGGGTCGTCTACCTCGGCCGCATCACCCGCGCGCGCGGCGCCCTCGAGATGGTGGACCTCGGGCAGCGCCTCGCTCCCGACATCGAGGTACACCTCATCGGCAACGCCGATCCCGAGTGTGCCGACCAGATCCGTGCCGCCCACGAAGCCGGCCACGTCCACTGGCACGGTTTCGTCCCCAACGACGAGGCACTGGCGCAGCTACCAGGTGCGCTGGCCGGCATCAGCCTGCTGCACGACCAGCCCAACTACGCCCATTCACGGCCAACGAAGATCCTCGAATACATGGCCTACGGCCTGCCGACGATCACCACCCCGAACCCGGCTTCCCGGCAACTGATCGACCAGCACGGTTGTGGCGTCGTCGTGCCGTTCGGCGATGTCGACACCGTCGAAGCCGCCATCCGCCGCCTCGATGCCGACCGCCCCGAGCGCGACCGAATGGCCGCGGCCGGACGCCAGGCCGTGACAGAGCACTACAGCTGG
This sequence comes from Phytoactinopolyspora mesophila, assembly GCF_010122465.1. Lineage (NCBI taxonomy): Bacteria > Bacillati > Actinomycetota > Actinomycetes > Jiangellales > Jiangellaceae > Phytoactinopolyspora > Phytoactinopolyspora mesophila. The sequence goes on from NZ_WLZY01000003.1 coordinate 72,148, forward strand.
GACGCCGACGCCGACACATTCGTTCGCACCTTGGAGCGGGTCGCTGCCAGGTCCTCCCGTCATCGGTGACCGGTAGCGCACGTCACACCCCGTGTGATCGTGAGCGGCTGAACGTCGCCAGAGCGACCGGATCCTGCTCACGATCACGGGAGTGACGGACGCTACATTTGGTCACATGCCCGACGTTGTGTGGAAGCCAGAGCCGCAGCGGGTTGCCGCCAGCCGGATCGCGCGGTTCCGGGACTGGCTACGGCACCAGCGCGGTATCGACGTCCAGGACTACGACGAGCTCTGGCGCTGGTCGGTCTCCGACCCCGGAGCGTTCTGGGCCGCGCTGGCCGAGCATTTCGACGTGATCTTCCACGATCCGCCGGTGGAGGCCTTGCCCGAGCGCACCATGCCGGGCACCCGCTGGTTCCCGGGCGCGACGCTCAACTACGCCGAACACGCTCTCCGGCCGGGCCCAGGCAAAGACGACGCCGACCCCGCCATCGTCTTCCGGCGCGAGGACGGGCTGACCCAGCGGCTCAGTTACGGCGAACTTCGCGCGGAGGTCGCGGCGGCCCGCTCAGCATTGAGCCAGCTCGGTGTCGGCCCAGGAGACCGGGTGGCCGCCGTGGTGCCGAACTCCCCGGAAGCCCTCGTCGCGTTCCTGGCGGCAGCCAGTCTGGGAGCCGTCTGGGCCTCGTGCTCGCCCGACTTCGGCACACGCGCGGTGGCCGACCGGTTCGCCCAGCTCGAGCCCACGGTCCTGGTCGCTGTCGACGGGTATCTGTACAACGGCCGCGCCTTCGACATCCGCGATACGCTCAGCCAGCTCCAGCAACAACTTCCCAGCCTACGAGCCACGGTGATCATCGGGTATCTGCCGGACAATGCGGACGGCTCCGCCGGCTCTCTACCGCCGGACTCGCTCAGCTGGGCCGCACTGCTGGACGCTCACCGCGGCGCGGCACTCGGCTTCCATCCCGTCGCGTTCGACCACCCCCTGTGGGTGCTGTACTCGTCGGGCACCACCGGGCTGCCCAAAGGCATCGTGCACGGGCACGGCGGGATCACCCTCGAACACCTCAAGGCCATGGCGCTGCACTTCGATGCCGGGCCCGGGGACCGCTTCTTCTGGTTCACCACCACCGGATGGATGATGTGGAACTTTCTCGCCTCCGGACTGCTGGTGGGCTCCACGGTGGTGCTCTACGACGGAAGTCCTGCGCACCCGGGCATGTCAGCGCTCTGGCAGCTCGCCGAGGAAGAGAAACTCACGGTCTTCGGCACGTCCGCCCCGTTCATCCAGGCATGTTTGAAAGACGATCTCTCGCTGGCGCGGTTCGATCTCGCTCACCTGCGCACGGTGGGTTCCACCGGAGCACCGTTGTCAGTCGACGGTTTCCGCTGGCTGGCCAGCAACCTCGGCCCGGCCGTGCAAATCGCCAGCTTCTCCGGCGGCACCGACCTGTGCACCGGATTCATCGGCCCGGCACCCGACGTGCCGGTATGGCTCGGTGAGCTGTCCCGGCCGTCACTCGGCGCTTCCGTTGCCGCCTATGACGAGTCCGGACGGCAGGTAGTCGGGCAGGTGGGCGAGCTGGTACTCACCGAACCGATGCCGTCCATGCCGGTAGCATTCTGGAACGACGCCGACGGCTCTCGCCTCAGAGACGCCTACTTCGCCGAGTTCCCGGGCGTATGGCGGCACGGCGACTGGATCACCATCACCGACCGCGGATCAGCGGTGATCCATGGACGCAGTGATTCCACGCTCAACCGCGGCGGCGTACGCATGGGCACGGCGGAGTTCTACCGTGTCGTCGAGGCACATCCCGGCGTCGCCGACTCGCTCGTCATCGACACCTCTGGAGCAGCGGACGACGAAGGGCGTCTGCTGTGCTTTCTGGTCCTCATGGCCGGTTCCGAGCTCAGCGACGTCGAACCCGAACTACGGGCCACACTGCGGCGTGAACTCTCGCCCCGGCACGTGCCGGACCGCTTCGTGGCGGTGGAAGACATTCCTCGTACGCTCAACGGCAAGAAATGCGAAGTCCCGGTCAAGCGCATCCTGGCGGGGGTGCCGCCCGAGAAGGCTGTCAGCCGCGAAGCCCTTCGCAATCCGGCGGCGCTGGAGCCGTTCCTCACCCTGCGGTAGGGGCGGCGGCGTCAGAGGCTTCGGCGCATGGAACCTCTCCTCGCCCAGCAGACTCGGTCGGAGAGGGGCTCCGCCATCGGCCTCCCTCGCTGAGGCCCACCACTCCATGGAGAGGTTCCATGCGCCGAAGCCTCAGTGGGCGCCGCGTACGCCGGCTCGCCACTCGACATGCGCGCCGCCTATGGAGCGACTTCCATCTCCCGGACAGCGGTTATCAAAAGCTCAGTGGGCGCCCCGGACACCGACCAATGAAGCGACGCGGCGCCGAGCCGTTGCCATACGGCGCGCCACTCGGTACGAGCGGCTATTCAAGATACGTTGCAGCCTGCCCTCGACCTTGGCCAGTCTGGCCTCCGAACGTGCCAACCTGAGCTGTAACTCGTCGATCTCTGTGCGCAAACGACCCACCTCGCTCTCAGAACTCCCGCCCGTCCGCATGCTCGGCACCACCGCTGCCGAGCTGCTGCGGTTGAGCAAGCCATCCGCCCCGTTACCCCGTGGAGGCGTGTGTACCGGTGCCAACTCGGTCATCACGCCGTAGTCACTGTTACTTTGACGCACGGACCTGACAATACGCAAGACCATCACAATCTGTGAAATCTTTGGTCACACTCTGAGATGGACGCTGGTCAGAAAGATCGTTCTCTGACAAGATACCGGGCGTGGACCGGGCGTCAAGAAGGTTGTCGATCAAGCACCTGGCGGCCGGACACCGATTGCGCAGTGCCGGGCTAGGTGTCGCCCGGCCTTCGGCTACATGTCCTCGAGGCTGAAGACGTCCTCGCCGACCTCGAGGAACTTCGAGTACGCGGCAATGACCTCTTCCGGCTCACCCTGCATCTTCACCTCGCCCTTGTGCAGCCAGATGCACTCGGAACAGAGCTTCTTGATGCTGCGCATGGAGTGGCTGACCAGGAACATGGTGCCGGCGTTCTCAGCGACCTCACGCATCCTGCGGGCGGCCTTCTGTTTGAACTTCGCGTCGCCGGTGGACAGGGCCTCGTCGATCAGCAGGATGTCCGGGTTCAGGTGCACAGCGACCGAGAACGCCAGGCGACTGTACATCCCGGACGAGTACGTCATCATCGGCATGTCGATGAACTCGCCGAGTCCGGCGAACTCAGCGATCTCTTCGTACCGCTCATCCAGCTCGTCGCGGGTCATGCCGGCTGCCAAGCCACCGAGTACGACGTTCTCCCGGCCGGACAGCTTCCGGTTGAACCCGACGCCCAGCGCAAGCAGCGTGCTGACCCGGCCGTGCACCTCGATCCGGCCCGTACTGGGCGGCAAGATACCCGCGATGGTGCGCATCAGCGTCGACTTACCGGCGCCGTTCGAGCCGATGACACCGATGCTCTTGCCGTGGTCTACCTGGAAGGACACATCGGTCAACGCCTGGACCTCGTGCACCTCGCGCTTGCCGCGGCCGAGGCGGCGCAGCGCGGATTTGAAGGTCGGCACCTTCTCGAACGTTGTCCGGTAGGTAACCGAGACATTGTCGACCCGCACCGCTGGGTTCGGCGTTTCCGCAGTGGTCACCATGCTGGCCTCAGAGACGGACGGCAAATTCGCGCTCCCTCGACATGAAGAACAACGATCCGACGATGAACGCCACCACCGCCCACGACGAGCCGGCGATCCACCACGCCGCCTCGGGGATTTGGCCCCGCACGATCAGATCCGTCCACCCACCCAGCATGGAATACAGCGGATTGATATGCACGATCCATTCCGGGATCCCCAGGCTTCGCAGCTGGCTGAGCGGCATGTCCGGGAACCAGAGAATAGGTGACAGATACAGCCACATCCGGACCATGTACTGCAGGAAGTTGCCGATATCGCGGAAGTACACCTGCATGGTCGCGAAGATCATCGCCATACCGGTGCCGAACAGCAGCACCATCAGGAAGAACGCCGGCGCGATCACGGTCTGCCAGTGCAGCGGACGGCCGAAGCCGAGCAGGATCACGAAGGTGATGACCAGCGTGGGCAGAAATTTGATGAAGGCGGTACGGACCTCGGCCAACGGCAGCAGCAGCCGCGGGAACGACATGTTCAGCAGCAATTTTCCGCCACCGACAACGCTCGAGGCACCCTGGCGCACACATCCGGAGAAGAAGAAGAACAGGAACAGCGCCGTGCTCAGGTGCGTGAAGCGCGCGATGCCCTCCTCGAACGACGACGCGCCACCCCGGATGATCATCACGAGCAGGAAGTAGACACAGGCCAGCAGCAGCGGATTGATCACCAGCCAGATCTGCCCGAAGAACGTGTTGACGTTGTCGGCACGGATGCTCGCCTTCGACATCTCCGACGCGAATGGCCGGCGCTGCCACAACGCTTTGAAGTACGGCCGCAGCCGGGGCAGCCCGGCACGGTGCGGCTCGTAGACGTGTACCGACGAGGTGAATTCCTCGTCGAGCCGAGTGGCGTTCATTGCCCAGCTTGCCCTTCCACGTCATACACCTGCCATTTCTCGCCGTGCGTCGCCCGCCGCGTGGCGAACCTGGTCAAGAGTAGACGACCGGCCGATGATCACGCTTGCCGTCTCCTTCGATCCTCGGTGTTCCGATGCCCACATTCCACATGCGGGCCCTCGGAGCAGTCTGTTCAATTCCAACATCCTCAAAACCACTTCGTCACAGGTGGATCGGTTGCACAACCAAGATGATCACGGCGAGCGCCACCACATACACGGAGAAGTAACGGAATCGCGCCTGGTAGAGCAGCTTCAGCACGGCCCAGAGCGCAACGGCGCCCACGCCGGCTGCCATGACGAAGGCCACGGCGTAAGCACCGGCGTCGATAGTGATGGTGAGATCATCGTCACGGACGACGTCCAGAGTCTGCACCATCATGGCGGACAGGATGGTCGGGATCGCGATGAAGAAGCTGTATTCGGCCGCCAGCTTGCGGTGCATACCAAGAAGCAGGGCCATCGCGATGGTCAACCCGCTGCGGCTGAGCCCCGGCAGCAGTGCCGCCGCCTGGGCCACGCCGATTCCGATAGCCACCCACACCGTCAGGTGCCGGGCATCCCGCCACAGCGGCCCAGCGCTGTCGGTCCACCAGAGGATCGCACCGGTGATGATCAGCGCTACCGCGATGACCGCGGGGTTGGCGAACACGTCGGTTCCGAACGCCCGCACCACCAGCCCGAGGACGCCCGTGACGCCAACGGTGATCACGCCTAGCCAGGCCAGACGCAGATAGTGAAGGTCGCCGATCTTCCGCTTCTGCCCCCGCCCCAAGCCGCCCCGCCGGTGGCTTCCTCGCTTCGGCGGACCGATGATCACGTAGCGCAGGTCGGTGATGATCCCCGCTGTCACACGCATCAAGCTGACCCGCATGACCAGCACAATCGAGACGAGGGTGCCGACGTGCACCAGGATGTCGAAGAGGATCATCTCCGGAGAATCCGGATCGGGGATGGCCGATCCGTGATCCAGGAGCCAGTGCTGGGTCAGCGCCAGGTGGCTGGTGGAGCTGACCGGGATGAACATGAACAGGCCTTGCACCACTCCCAGGAGAGCGGCCTCCCACAGCGTCATCCGCCAGCGCTCCTGGACCGGGCTGGGCCGGTGAGAAAGCCGGCCCCCCAGCTGAGATGGACCGTCATGAGCACGGCCGGAAGCCAGCAGCGTGCCCGTACCGGAAGGCCGCGTCCGATCGCGACGCTCGCGGCGAGGGCACCTGCCGCGTAGCCACCAGGCGCCAACCAGCCCAGGCTCAACCACCCCGGCGCGCCGAACATTGCCGCCAAGCCGGCCAGCGTGCCGACCGCCGAGGCGATCAAGACCACCGGTGGGGCAAGGTACCGTACGCTCGCGGTGTCCGGATACTTCCGCACGACCTCCCGCCGCCACTGACCGGTACGGAGGAACTGTTTGGCCAGCGCCCGCAGGGTCGGCCGCGGACGATAGGTCACGGTCAAATGGGGGGTGAACCAGACGCTTTCCCCATCCGCCCGGATCCGGTAGTTGAGCTCCCAGTCCTGAGCCCGGACGAAATGCTCGTCGTACCCGCCCAGGCGCTCCAGCACATCACGGCGGAAGACGCCGAGATAGACGGTGTCTGCCGGGCCCTCTGGACCTCCCACGTGGAACCGTCCGCCGCCGAGACCTAGCGTCGAGCCGTAGGCACAGGCCACGGCCCGCTCGAAGTCCGTGGTGCCCTCCGCGTGCATGATGCCGCCCACGTTGGCCGCGCCGGTCTTCTCGAGGACCTCGACGGCGGAGCGGATGTAACCCTCGGACAGCAGGCCGTGGCCGTCGACCCGCACGACGATCCCGTGACGAGCCTCGCCGATCGCCGCGTTGAGTCCGGCCGGAGTTTTGCCAGCGGGGTTGTCGACCAGCCGGATCCGGGTGTCCCCGGCGGCCAGGTCGGCAGCGATCTGCGCCGTGCGATCCCGCGACGGCGCGATAGCCAGCACCACTTCCATCTCACCCGGATAGTCCTGGCTCAGCACTCGCGCGACGGCGTCGGCCAGGTGCCGCTCCTCGTCGCGAACCGGCATGATGACCGAGACGGCAGGCCAGCCCGCAGCCTCATCGGGCTGGCCCCCGTGAGCTGGTGTCTCGCTGGCAGATTGAGGCTTGTGCATGTCGCGAGCAGATTACCCGTTCGAGATCGCGGCACCGGCAACGGCCCTCTCCGACCGCTTACTCGTACGAGCACACCGATGAGACGTCGGTGAGGGCGTCCTCGTCTTCGGGTTCGCCGCTGCCCGCGGACTCTTCGTCGTCGGATGCCTCGGCTGTTGTGTCGTCAGCGTCGGTCTGGTCCGGCGCCGGGCTCGGGCCGCTGCCGGACCCGGCGTCTCCCGGCTGGGTCTCGTCGGTGCCGGCCAGGGAGACGTCGTCGTTGGGGCGGCCCACACCGTCGAGAAGATCAGCGGTCTGCTCCGCGATGAGCGCGAAATCGGGATCGGCCGGAACAACAAGCGGTGGCACGAGCTGCAAGCTCATCAGTTCCTGGCCGCGTGCATCGAATGCGAGATCGACCAGGTTGCCGAGGTCCTCGCGGGGAATGTCCGTGGTCACCATGTCCGCCGAGGCGTCGGCCAGCTCGAGGAAGTTCACCAACACGTTTCGGGGATCGGCCTCGTTCATGAACGCGCCGAGCACGCAGCGCTGCCGGGCCATCCGGTCGTAATCCGACGTGCTCTCGCGAGAACGGGCGTACCAAAGTGCGTGGTAGCCGTCGAGTTCCTGCACCCCGGTTTCGAGCACCCGGCCCTTGTCCCCGATCGGCAACTCTTCTTCGACGTTGATGGTGATGCCGCCGAGCGCGTCGACGAGGTTGCGGAAACCCATCAGGTCGACCGCAACGTAGTAGTGCATCTTGATACCGAGTGTTCCTTCGACGGCCTGTTTGACGGCGGTGGGGCCAGGCCCCGACGGACCGTCGAACAGTTCCGGGTTCGCCTCGCCGTAGGTCCAGCTGGCATTGAGCAGGTACTCCGAGCGGTCGCCGTCGCCGGAGAATCCGTCCGGGAACTCGGCTGCCGCGGGCGTGCCACTGGGAAAGCGCGCCTTCTCCAGGTTGCGCGGCAGGCTGATCAGTGCGGGCTCGCCAGTCAGAACGTCGACCGAAACCACATGGATGCTGTCCGGGCGCGTCCCGTCGCGGCCATCCCCGGAGTCCAGGCCGAGCAGCAGGATGTTCAGCCGCCCGTTGCTCGCCGCGGCCACCTCCCCGGAAGGAAACATCGAGACCACCATGTCGTGGGCGGCCTCCGCATATCGCGCGGCGACGACGAACGGCGTGGACACGAGCACTGCGACAACCAGCGTCGCTGCCACCATGATCAGCCGATGCTTGCGGTTCAGGCCCGGCGGATGGCCGAGCCTCCATGCGTCGATGATGATCAGCACCCAGGCCAGAGCCAGCATGAATGCCAAGATCTGGAACGACGTCAGCAGCCAAGGACGGACCGCCATCTTGGCGAGATCGTTCATCGATGTGCGCCAGGCGACCAGCAAGACGATGGCGATCACGGCGCCCCACGCGTAAAGCGCGACCTTGCCGACCTGCCGATTGCCTTTGACGAGCTGAGCACTGCCCGGTGCCACCACGGACATACCCAGCAGTGTGATGGACCGCCGGAAACGAGTGGCCTCGGCGCGCTGCTCACGGACCGAGACCCGAGGCCGCCGAGCAGGACGACGTGGATCACGGATCGATCCCCGTGTCCGTGTCGTCGGCGCCATACCTGTCCCCCAAGGAACGTGTCACACCGACGCCCCCGTAGCGCCAGCATGGCCAGTATCACCACGAAGAGCCGCCGGATTGGCGACGGCACGCCGAGTGAACTGGCACACCTCCTGTCACATCAGTCACAGGACATCATGACCGGCGGTGTTGGTGATCACGGCTTGACCACTACCGTGACTTGGTGATTACCATATCGTCACACGACTCAGCCGCATGGCAGCCGCGGGCGCGGCGTGTCGCTCCCCAGATGCCCGTCGCCGCATCGTCAGTGGGCATGGGCATACCCACTCACTCACGTAGCCGGAATTTTGACGGTACGTCTGGAGCATTTCGCCACAAGAAGCAGGTACCGTTCACACCGTGAGCGAGCACCGCAGCCAGGGTGAGCGAGGCCACGACGCACCGTTGCCGGGTCCCGTCAAGGTGACGACGTACACGTCGGGTAACGTCCCCGGCGTGTCGTACAAGGGTGGCTACGCACATAGCCCACGCGACGAAGACGAAGCTGCCCCACCGGCCGCCGCGGCGGCTCGCCAGGGCGCACCAGGCGGCACCCGGGTCATGCCCGCTGACCGCGACCATCCGGCGTCGGCACCGCCGCCCGCCAAGCCCCCACGTAGCCGGAGGTCTGGCGGCCGGCCCAAGAAGCGCCGCTCGGGGTTCGGGCGGTTTCTGCGCTGGTTCCTCGCGATCATCCTCGTCATCGCCATCGCGCTGACCGGGCTCATCTGGTTCATCTGGTCACGGATCGAGAAGGTCGACGCGATCCCCGACGACCACGGCTCCGCCCGCTCCGACGGCCAGGTGTTCCTGGTGGTCGGCTCCGACCGGCGCGACGACCTCGACGAGGAAGAGCAGGCTGAGCTCGGCACCGGAACCGCAGAGGGCGAGCGCGCCGACACGCTCATGCTGTTGCACCTCCCGAACAGCGGCCGTCCGGCCTTGATCAGCGTGCCGCGCGATTCCGTCGTCGACATCCCTGGGCATGGCTCCGGCCGGGTCAACGCCGCCTTCGCCTACGGCGGCCCCGCCTTGCTCGTCGAGACGATGGAGGCCAACACCGGTGTAGCTATCGACGACTACGTGCAGATCGGCTTTGGCGGTTTCGCGCAGATCGTCGATGCTCTGGGCGGGGTGGAGATGTGCCTCGACGAGGCCATCCAGGACGAGAAGGCGAAGATCGACCTGCCCGCGGGGTGCCAGGAGCTCGCCGGCACCGACGCGCTTGGATTCGCCCGAGCCCGCTACTTCGATCCGCGAGCCGACCTCGGCCGCGTCGAACGCCAGCAGGAGCTCATGGCGGCTATCGCCGACGAGGCGCTGTCTCCCGGCACGCTTCTCAACCCGATCGAATTCACGCGCACCGCTTTAGCGGGGGGCAACGCGCTGATCCTCGACGAGGGCACCGGCCCGCTGGACATGTACAGGTTCATCCGCGCCATGGGCAGCATCGCTGGCGGCTCCGGCGACACCCTGACCGTCCCGCTCGGCCGGGTAGGGAACACCGTCGACTGGGATCCGGCCGCCGCCGGTGAGCTCTGGTCGGCGCTGCAAGAAGGCCGGAGCGTGCCCGAGAACCTCCTCGAGTAGGCCCTAGATGATCATGTTTGATCATCTAGGGGGAGCGGCGGTTAGGGGCGGCCTAGGCCGCGGTAGGTCCATCCAGCAGCACGCCACGCGTGGTCGTCCAGACAGTTGCGGCCGTCGAGAACCGTGCGGCTGGCCACGACGTCACCCACCACCGCCGGGTCCAGCTCGCGGAACTCCGGCCACTCGGTCAGGTGAAGAACGACGTGCGCTCCCCGGCACGCATCCAGCACAGATTCGGCGTAGGTCAACGTCGGGAAAATCCGGCGCGCGTTGTCCATGGCCCGGGGGTCGTAAACCACCACTCCCGCGCCTTTGAGGTGCAGCTGACCGGCGACGGTCAATGCGGGAGAGTCACGGACGTCGTCCGAATTGGGTTTGAACGCAGCGCCAAGAACCGCGATGCGCCGTCCGATCACCGAACCTCCGGCCAGATGACGGGTCAGGTCGACGACCCGATCTCGCTGGCGCAGGTTGATGGCATCGACCTCGCCCAGCAATGTGAGGGCATCGGCCACGCCGAGCTCACCGGCTCGGGCCATGAAGGCCCGTAGGTCCTTGGGCAGGCAACCGCCCCCGAAGCCGACGCCGGCGTTGAGAAACTTGCGGCCGATACGGTCGTCGTGCCCCATGGCATCGGCGAGCCGGGTCACGTCGGCCCCGGTCACCTCGGCGACTTCGGCGATCGCATTGATGAAGGAGATCTTGGTGGCCAGGAACGCGTTGGCGGATACCTTGGCCAGCTCGGAGGTCGCCAGGTCGGTGACCACCACGGGGGCGCCGTCGGCGATCATCGTCGCGTGTAGTTCACGCAGCACCTTCTCGGCCCGGTCCGAGGCCACCCCGAAGACAAGCCGGTTCGGATGCAGGGTGTCCTCGATGGCCCGGCTCTCCCGGAGAAACTCCGGATTCCACGCCAGCTCGGCCTCGGCGCCGACGGGCGCCAGCTCTGCCAGCCGTTGCGCCAGCTGTTCGGCGGTACCGACCGGCACCGTCGACTTCCCGACGACCAGACACGGCCGGGTCAGATGCGGAGCCAGCCGCTCGAGGGCTTCATTGACGTACTTCATGTCGGCACCGAGTCCGTCAGCCAGCTGCGGTGTGCCCACACAGATGAAATGGACGTCCGCGTCGGCGACGTCAGATATCGAAGTGGTAAACCGCAGCCGGCCGGTGCCGATGTGCTTGGCCACCAGTTCTTCCAGGCCAGGCTCATAGATTGGCGGAATCCCGGCCGCGAGGCGGGCTATCTTTTCCTCGTCGTTATCGACGCCGACGACGGAGTAGCCCAGCTCAGCCATACACGCCGCGTGAACGGCGCCAAGGTAGCCAGTGCCGATGACCGAGATATGCATACGCACGAGACTAACGGACGCCCGGCGCGGCACCAGCGCGGCAGCTCGCCCGACGCTCGCGACCGATGCCGGAGCTCGGCAGCCGCTGCGGGACAGCCCGCATGACAGGTTGATCTGCGCCACACAAACGGACACACTCATGCCACCATGACCGTGCCTGCCGCCTCGTACCGCAGCGTTTTCGCCATCCCCGAGTTCCGTAAGCTCTGGGCGGCGCATGCCCTCTCGGTAGTAGGCGATCAGCTGGCGCGTGTCGCCATCACGATTCTGGTCTACGAGCGAACACGGTCGGCCGGGCTCGCGGCGATGACCTACGCGCTGACGTACCTTCCGGACTTCATCGGCGGTGCGGCGCTGGCCGGACTGGCCGACCGGTTTCCCCGGCGCACCGTCATGGTGAGCACAGACCTCGCCCGCGCCGGCCTGGTCGCGCTCATGGCCGTTCCTGCCGTGCCATTGGCGGTACAGGCCGGGTTGCTCTTTGCGGTGCAACTGCTGGCCGCACCATTCGCCACGTCGAGGCAGGCCATCTTGGCCGACATGCTGCCCGGTGATCGGTTGACAGTGGGGCTGGGGGCGATATCGATCACCTCCCAGGCGGCATTCGGGGCGGGATTCGCGCTTGGCGCCGTCCTCGTCGCCCAGGTGGGTGTTGCGGCCGCGCTGCTCATAGACGTGCTCACGTTCCTGATCTCAGCCGCGATCATCCGTTCGGGCATCCGTCTCTACCGGCCCGTAGCGCCCGACGGAGACGACAGCCGTCCGCCAGGCCATTGGCAGACGGTGCGGGCCGGGTGGTCCGTCGTGGCCCGGAGCGCACGGCTGCGCACGCTGCTGGCGATTGCCTGCTGCTCAGGCTTCTACGCCGTTCCGGAAGGTCTGGCTGTGCCCTACGCCGAGCAACTGGGCGCGGGAACGGCGGCCGTCGGGTGGTTGCTCGTAGCGAACCCACTGGGCACGGTGATCGGCATGGCGTTACTCCGCGCCATTCGACCTGATCGCCGGCTCGCATTGCTAGGTCCGATGGCGGTGTGCAGCAGCTTGGTGTTGCTTCCCACCGGGTGGTCACCCGGCCTCGCCATCACGGTGTCGCTGTGGACACTCAGCGGACTGTTCTCGGCACACGACATCGTCACTCAAGCCACGTACGTGCGAAACGCTCCGCCCGAGCGGCGTGGACAGGCAATAGGTGTGGCAATTGCCGCACTCCGCGCAGCCCAAGGGCTAGGGATCGTACTCGGTGGCGTCATCGCCCAGCTCGTGAGCCCAGCAGTGACAATCGCGGGCGCGGCCGCGCTCGGCACCGTGGTGACCGCCATCGCGGCGTACAGGTGGACCCGTGCCGTCTCGTCCCGTCCAGATCCGCCCGGAACGAGACTCACGAGTTGACCGAAATCAGCACTACCTGCCCCCCCGGCTCGCCACGACTTCCGTTCAGACATCATTCAGTCCCAGCTATTCGCACGCATCACGACACTCCTCTCCCTCGCCGTACCACCAACACCGCCACACTTCAGTCCCAGCTATTCGCACGCATCACGACACTCCTCTCCCTCGCCGTACCACCAACACCACCGCACTTCAGTCCCAGCTATTCGCACGCATCACGACACTCCTCTCCCTCGCCGTACCACCAACACCGCCACACTTCAGTCCCAGCTATTCGCACGCATCACGACACTCCTCTCCCTCGCCGTACCACCAACACCGCCACACTTCAGTCCCAGCTATTCGCACGCATCACGACACTCCTCTCCCTCGCCGGATCCTGCCGGTTTACAAGCAGCCTGTCGCACTGGACGGAATATAGGTAGATGTCACATTTGCCCGTCCGCTCCTCGGTGCCCGAACGCTGCTACATTGGTCGCTCTGGGTCTATTGTCCATAGTCCGCCCTAAAAGCTTGTGCGATCGAGCTCCTAGCGGGTGGCTCGTTTCAGCTTGACCAGGTGGAGGCAGGTGCACGTGGCATGAGCCGCGCAGGGCGCTGGTGCAAGGGCTGGGCCCTGTGGGGTTTGCCCGTGCCAGTCCGCGTGCTCGTTGTCGTGGTGAACATCCTGGCGATCACGCTGGCGGTGATCACCGCCTTCTTCGCCCCAGTGGAAAATGTGGACCTCATGCGGTTCGCACTCCTGGCCGGCTGCGCGCTGGGCGCGATCGAACTGACCCGGCACGTTGAGCGCCGCCGGACATTCGCCCACCGTCCACATGTCGCATATATCGACTCGACAGCTGTCTGGATGGTCGCCGCGGTGATCGTGCTGCCGCCGGTCTTGGCCTCGATACTGGTCGTCACCATACGAGTGGTCGTCTGGCTACGGGTGAAGGGCCGCAAAGCGGTGCCGTACCGGTGGATCTACTCCAGCTCCACGGTGTTGTTAGGGGTACAGGCCGCCATTCTGATTCTTGCAGTCGGGCTGCGGTCCTACCCGGGGCTGCCCGGCGGCACGTTCCTCGTCGGCTTGGCCGATCTCGGCGTGATCATGCTGGCTGCCGCCGCCTCATGGGCGGTGAATTTCCTGCTGATCCTGGCAGCGGTCGCCGCATTCAATCCGCAGGCTTCCGTGGCGGACCTGTTCTCGAACTTCAGTGAACAGATCCTCGAGGCCGGTGCGGCCGCGCTGGGCATCCTGGTGGCGATCGTCCTGGTCGCGAATCCCGTCGCCGTGCCGGTGGTTCTCGTGGTTTTGGCCGCGATGCACCGCGGCCTCCTGGTCAGCCAGTACGAGCACGCAGCGCGGATCGACAGCAAGACAGGGCTGGCCACCGCGGGCCGATGGCACGACTTCGCGGAGGACATGCTCGCCCGGGCTCGGCATCATCAGACCAGCCTGGGTGTGCTCATCGTCGATCTTGACCATTTCAAGTCGATCAACGACACCTATGGGCATCCGTTCGGAGACAAGGCCCTTCGAGCCGTCGCAGACGAACTGCGTAGTGAGGTCCGCGAGCTCGACGCTTGCGGACGATGGGGCGGCGAGGAATTCGCCGTTGTGCTGCCGGACGTCGGCACCGAGGACAACGTCCACCGCATCGCCGAGCGCATCCGGCTGCGAATACAGTCCATCTTCCTCGACCCGCCCGCAGGAACCGGAGACGCGGTCAATATCACCGCGTCCGTCGGCGGGGTTTTCCATGAGGCCGACGACACCACGTCGATGGACGACCTCATCCTCGCGGCTGATTCCGCCCTGTACGAGGCGAAGAACGACGGCCGGAACACCGTACGGCTGCGATCGGCAACCGTCGACGATCCCGGCGTTGCAATCCCGCCCGCTCCGGACGCGGCCAACGCCGCCGACCAGGCGATCTCCGAGTAAGTACCCAGGCGCGTAGGGGCGCGGGTTCTCAGACGCCACGGGCCGCAATGAGGAAGCTTGTGGTGCCCCAGCAACAACAAGCTTCCTTATTGCGCCAGCCGGTGACCGTTGACATCCCGATCGTGATGCGGCGTGCTCGGCACCGGCACACTGGGCCGTGGAGATCCTCGAATCTCCCGCGGATGTCCAGGTGCACGTACAGCGCTGACGTGCGGTTCGCTCGTTCACCAGGTCCGATGCACGAGCCGCCCTTCAACGATCGTGGCTGCCACCCGGCCGTCGTCGTCCAGCATCACGACGTCGGCGTCCTTACCCGGCTCCAACGTGCCCTTCCGGTCGGCCACCCCGATGGCCTCGGCGGCGTTACGGCTGACCGAGTCCCACGCGGCGTCGAACGGAAGGTCGTTGGCCGCGCAGTAGGTGCGCAAGCCGACGTCGAGTGTGCTGGTACTCGAACTGATGGTGCCGTCGGCCATCCGCATCGCGCCGTCGCGCACGGTCATCTTCCGGCCCGCGCGAATGTACTCTCCGTCGGCCAGGCCCGCGGCCTTACCCGCGTCGCTGACCAAGATCACGCCGCGTCGGCCCTTCGCCTGCCGGACGAGGCGCAGCACCGCCGGATCGACGTGGATGCCGTCTGCGATCAGCTCGCACGAGATCTGGTCGAGGAGGAGGGCCGCGCCGGCTGCCCCAGGCTCGCGATGGTGCACCCCGCGCATCCCGTTGAATACGTGCGTCACCTGCGAGACACCGGCGTCCGCCGCGGCCAGCATGTCCTCGAACGTGGCGTCGGTATGGCCCGCGGAGACGGCCACACCGCGGTCTCGCAAAGCGGCGACCAGCCCCGCGTTCCCAGGCTGTTCGGGGGCGACGGCCATCAGCCGTACCACACCCGTCGCGAGGAAGGCGTCCAGCTCTTCCCAGTCGGCCTCGCGGATGTATTGCTGCCGGTGCGCGCCCCGGCGGCGACGGCTGATGTACGGGCCCTCCATATGCGCGCCGAGCACGGTGGCGCCGCCGTCGACCGAGCCCTGCTGAGCGGCGATGATCTTCAGGACGTGCAGCGTGTCCTCGCGCGAGGCCGTATAGGTGGTCGGGAGGAAAGCCGTCGTTCCATGCCTGGCCAGGAAGAACGAGACACCGGCCAGCGCGTCCTCGCGGCCCTCCATGATCTCGTGGCCGCCGCCGCCGTGAATGTGGAGGTCGATGAAACCCGGACCGACCCACCTGCGACCGGCATCCAGCTCCGTCGCGTTCGCGGCCGCATGAGCCGGTACCGGGCCGGAACCGAGCGCCGAGATAACGGTGCCGTCGGTCCGCAACCAGCCGGTATCGAATGTCTCGGTGGGTGTGACGATGCGCCCGTTGGTCACCAGCAGCGGCGTCCGAGCCGATCCCGCCGTCGTCATCCTTTCTCCGCGCCGCTTGTCAGGCCGGACACGAGGGCCTTCTGCGCGAACATGAAGACGACGACGATGGGCACGGTGATGGCGATGGAGCCGGCCATGAGGATCGTCGGGGACACCGTCAGCGAATCGCTGAGCTGGTGCACGCCGAGCGACACCGTCCACCGCGGACGGTCGTCCACGAGGAAGAGCAACGCGAAGAGGAACTCGTTCCACGCGATCATGAAGACGTACAGGGCCGTCGCCACGATGCCGGGCATGGCCATCGGGATGACCACCTTCCGGATCGTCTGCAAGCGGGTGCAGCCGTCGATCATCGCTGCTTCCTCGACGGAGGGCGGCACGGCAATGAAGTAGTTACGCAGCATGTACAACGCCACCGGCACCGTCTGCGCGAGGTAGATGATCACCAGGGTGAACAGGGAGCGACGCAAACCCATCCGGGAGAACATCACGAACAGCGGCACCGCGAGCACGATGGTCGGAACCAGGTAGACGGCAAGGAACAGGCCGTTGACCGTGTCCCTCCCGAAGAACCTCAGCCGCACGGCGGCATATGCGCCGAGCACCGAGAAGGTGATGACCAGGACCATGGTGCCGAGCGCCACCATGGCGGAGTTGCCCATGAAGCGCGAGAGCCCGAATCCGCCGTCGCTCTCGGAACGCAACGCGGTTCCATAAGACGACAGATCCCACTCGCCCGGCATGGGGATGACGTTCAGCGGATTGTTGACCACGTCGGTCATCGACCGCATGGACAGGAAGATCCCGTAGAGCAGCGGACCGGCGCACACGAACACGGTCGCCGCGATGATCAGCCAGCGCAGGACCCGGAAGACCTTCGTCTCGATCGCGACCCGGTTCGAGCCGCGCGGCCGGCTCACGGGTTCCCCGGCTACCGGATGATCGCCGGTAGTGGTGGCCTCAGCGCCGGTAGCGGCGCGCGGCAACGCGCTCATCGGTCCACCTCCGCTCGGCTCATCCGGACGTAGACGACGAGGAATCCGAGCAGCACGACGGTCATCACCAGGCCCAGCGCGGAGGCGGTGCCGATGTTCGCGCGGGTCGCCATCTCCTCGTACACGCGCACCGCGATCACCTGGGTGCCCCCGGCACCGCCGGTGAGCAGGTAGATGTCGTTGAAATTCTGGAAGGACCAGATGAACCGCAGCACGCTCAGTAGCGCGATCACGCCGTACAGCTGCGGGGCGATGACGTGCCGGAAGCTCTGCAGCGGCGACGCCCCGTCGATCAGCGCGGCTTCCTCGATATCGGCCTGGGCTGCCTGCAGCCGCGCCATGATGAACAGATAGGCCAGCGGGAATGACTTCCAGATCTCGAACACGACCACAACGAGGAGCGTCATCGGCACGCTCACCCCGCCGATCTCATGACTGACGGTGGCGAGGAACGAGATCGGCGCCTCCCAGCCGAGGAACTCCTGCCCGAAGGCGTTGACGAAGCCGTACTGGGTGTTGAGCAGCGTCTTCCAGATCATCACCGCGGCTACCACCGGCAGGACGAACGGAACCAGCACCAGCCCGCGAACGATAGCCCGCCCACGGAAGGGTTTACGCAGCGCCAGTGCAACGACCAGACCGGTGCCGATGGAGCCGATCGTGGTCAGCGCCGCGTAGATCAGGGTGGTGCGCATCGCGGTCCAGAACCCTGAGCTGGACGTGACCTCGGAGAAGTTGTCCCACGTCAACCGTAGATCGGTCAACGACATCGTGGGGATGTCGATGACGCGAAGATCCTGGAAGGCGAAGAGCAGCGTCGCCCCGAACGGCACCAGGACTACCGCGACCACCACCAGAAAGGTGGGTGTCACCAGCAGCCGCCCCGCGCGGTCCTCACGCCGGGCCATCTCGGAGCGCCGGCGGCGGCGTGTGGGGGCGGTGGCGCCCCCGCGCCACCGCTCGACGCCGGTAGTCATTCTCCGGAGCCTCCGGCCGCCGCCTCCGCCGTCGCTTGCATGGCCTCCGCCACGGACGCCGGGTCCGCGCCCCCGAACAGCGACTGCAGGTCTTCGGCGAGCGCGTTCTGCGCCGCGAGGCTGCCGGCCACCGCCGCGTGCTCGGTGCCCAGACCCCAGCGGGAGAAGCCGTTCGCGCCGTCGACCACCGCGGTGATGACGTCGTCGGAGTACACCTCGTCGAACGGCATCTGGGCCGACGGGTCCGCGCCGAGCGGCTGACTACGCCACTCCCGCACGAAGACGTCCGGGTCCTCCGGTGTTCCGGTCCGTACCGGGATCCGGCCTTCGGTGGCACTGGACAGCAGCTCGATGTAGCCCTCCGACAACGCGTACTCCACCCACAGCTGTGCGGCCTCGGTGTCCGCGCCGCGAGTGATTCCGAGGTTCATGGTCAGGCCGTAGGTGGTGGGAGTCGGGTTGTCCGGCCCGGTGAACAGCCCGACAACACCGGTGTTCTTCGCCAGGTGCTGCGGGTCGTCCGCGCACTCGTCGCAGCTCACCGGGAAGTTCGGATCCAAGCCAGCCAGCTCGTCGAGGAAATGTGACGACCAGAGCGTCATGGCGGCGTCGCCGGCCAGGTAGGCGGCTCGGGTGCTCTCGACGTCCTGGTCTCCGTTGACCGACTCCGCCTGGATCCGCTGGTACTCGGCCAGCGCCGCCGCGCATTGGCCGGAGCTGAGGCTCACCTCGGATCCGGTGAAGAGCTGGCAATCGTTCATCAGGGCCAGCGTCTCCAGCGTCTGAGTCGTGTAGTCCTCACCCGGCGCGGTGCCGAGCACGATCCCCGTGGTGCCGGCGTCGTTCAGAGCCGCGGCCGCGTCGGCGATGTCCTCCAGCGACGACGGCGGCTCGACCCCGGCGTCGTCGAACAGATCACTGCGGTAGTAGAGGAACTGGCCCCAGCCGTCGCTGGGCACCGCCTGCAACTCACCGTCGAGCGTCACCAGATCCACGGCATGCTGGCTGAACGTTTCCGGACCGAGCCGCTCGAAGACCTCCTGGGCCGCATCGGGGTCCAGCAGACCCTGTTCGGCCCACGACGCGGTCTGGTCCGGACGGTGCAGGACGACGTCGGGCATATCACCGGAGGCGGCCCCCGCGACGATGGCCTGATTCGCACCGGCCGCGTCGAGTCCGACGACGTCGACCTCGATACCGGTCTCGGCGGTGAACGCCGCAGCCACCTCCTCCTGGATCGCCAGCCGTTGCGGGGTGGTGTGCGGTGTCCAGAAGACGATCTCGCCGCCTTCCGTGGCGGCGGCGTCGCCGTCGTCGGAACCGCATGCGGCCAGGCCGAGCGCCGCCACGGCGCCGATCGCGGCCAGTGTTCGTGCTGTGCTTCGTATGGTCATGACAGCAACTCCTCTATTGGCCCCGTTTCAACGGGGCCGCGTCCGAAATCGAGCCCCACTCATGCGGCGGGCATCAGGTCGAGATCGACGGGCTGTCCCGTCCGTGCGGACTCTTGAGCGGCCACGACGATCCGCACCAGGCGCAGGCCCGTGTGTCCGTCCGGCTGGGGAGCCACGCCGGTGCGGATCCCGTTGAGAAAGGCATCGAGCAGGCGGGCTTTGGGGCTGTCGCCGTACGGGATCCACATCTCCCGGCGGGCGTTCTCGTCGAACCCGCCGACGCGGGCGGCGTACGGATCGATCCGCATGGTGCCGGCTGTGCCTACCACCTCGAGCGTCACGCCGCCCCAGGTCGGTGCGTGCGGCGGCTGGCTCCACGAGCAGTCGATGGTCGCGACCACGCCGTTGTCGTAGGCGATCGAGACAAGCCCGCCGGTTTCGGTGGCGACGGCCGGGTTGTCCGCGTGCAGGACGCGGTTGCTCACCGCCCGGACCCGCACCGCCTGGCTGCCGAGCAAGCAGTCGAGCAGGTCCGCGACGTGCACCGTGTGGTCGGCGATGGCCCCACCGCCGGCCAGCGCAGGGTCGGTGAACCAGGCACGCCCTGAGGGCAGCCAGCCGTTGTTCGTCCCGGTGGCTCCGAGCACGTCGCCGAGCCGGCCGGCCTCGACCGCCGCGCACAGCGCCTGAAAACTCGGGGCGAATCGCACCGGGAGCGCGGTCATCAAGAACACACCCGCCGCGTCGCACGCGTCGATCATGGCCTGAGCATCGTCGACACTGGTGGCCAGCGGCTTTTCACACAGAACGTGTACACCGGCCGCTGCCGCCCGTTCCACGAGCGGCCGGTGGCGGGCGTTCTCGCTGCACACCACCACGGCGTCGGGCCGCCAGGCGAACAGCTCGTCGTAAGTGTCGACGTAGGGCAGGCCAAGATCAGCGGCCAGCGCGGCGCCGCGCAGCTCGCCCGCCGGGGCGGCGGCAGCGTCCGGATCGGCACACATCAGTTCGACGTCCGGGCGCCCCTGCAATACACCGGCGAAACCGGCGGCATGCAGATGCGCGAACGACATCACGCCGACCCGCAGCGTCCGTCCCCCGTCGTGCAGCGCCTTCTGGCTGGGCATGGTCACCACCCCCCGTTCCAGGTGAGAAACGGCACGGCCTTGCCGGTCCGGATGGACTCCAAGGCGGCCAGCGCCAGATCGACGGCGATGATGCCGTCCCGCGCGTTCAGCCGGGCGGGCGGTCCCCCGCCGATCGCCCGGCTGAACTCCCGCAATTCCCCCAAGAACGGATCCCCTCCGGCCCGGACATCCGGCGCCCCCGCGCCGTCGGGAGTGTTGAGCCGGATGGTGTGCTCGGCCGCGGAGTCGAAGCTCAGCACACCGTGTGTCCCGGACACGTGGTAGCTGGTGGTCAACCGGATTCCTGGTGCGCCCCACGTGCCGGTCACGTGGCTGATGGCGCCGTTGGCGTGGGTCAGCACGGCGTGCGCCGTCGCCGTCGGCGTCCCCTGGTGCTGCGCTTGCGAGGTCACGGCATAAACCTCGGTGACCTCCCCGCAGACCCAGTGGGCGATGTCCAGGTCATGGATCAGCAGGTCGAGGACCACCCCGCCGGATTCCTGCGGATCGGCGAACCACGACGACCATGCCGGGAACGGAGCCGTCCTGCTGTACCGCGCCACCGCGGGCACACCGATCCGGCCCTCGTGGACGGCCGCGCGCATAGCGGCATACTCGGCGCGAAAACGCACGACGTGTGCGGGCAAGAGTTGCCGGCCCTCCTGGTCGGCAAGCCGGGCCATCGCCACGGCGTCATCGTGATGACGGGCCAGCGGCTTCTCGCAGATCACGTCTTTGCCCGCCCGCAGGGCAGTCTCGGCACATACGCGATGTACCGGCGTGGGTGTCACGACGTCGACGACGTCGCAACACTCCAGCAACTCGTCCAGCGACGCGACCGCAGTTCCACCGAATCGTTCGGTCAGCTCGCGCGCGCCGCGCTCCGAATAGACGACCACCTCGGCACCCAGGCTCAACCACGCAGGCAGATGCCTGGTCGCGATGCCGCCAGCACCGATGAGGCCGATCCGAATGCCGCTCATGGGTCTCCCTCGTGTGGAACCGCCCGGGAGGGCGTTGCCACGAGACACTAGACCGATGGACCATTTTTTGGCAAGGCATAGCTCATCTTCGGTGCACATTCGCTGGTCGCGCTAGTATGCCGATGGTCTATGTGAGAGACTTCCCATGGGCGTCGGCAGCAGGTCACGAGGGGAAACGGCATGAGCGGTGAAAGCAAGCGCGAAGCGGTCCGCCGCGCCCTGCTCGACTTGATCGCCGACCTGCCCAATTGGCACCCGCTCCCGCCGGAGCGGCAACTCGCCGAGCAGTTGAACGTCGCCCGGATGACACTGCGCACCGTCATGGATGAGCTCGCCGCCGAGGGTCGCGTCATCCGGCAGCCCGGGCGCGGCGCGTTCGTGTCGTCTCCCAAGCTGAGTTATCCGGCAGAGCTGACGTCGTTCAGCGACTACGTCGAGGGGCGCGGACTCAAAGCCTCCAGCCGCACGGTGGAGTTCAGCATTGCGCCAGCCGGGCCACAGCAAGCCCGCCAGCTTGGTATCTCACCTCGCGACCACGTGGTCCGGGCGGTGCGACTCCGACTGGCCGACGGCGAGCCGATGGCTGTCGAGAGGCTGCACGTCGCCGAAGCCCGGGTGCCCGGCCTCACTGCCGAGGATCTCGAGCAGCACAGCTTCTACGCCATGCTGAAGGAACGCTGGGGGATCACCGTGCACTCAGGCACCCGCGTCACCGAAGCGACATGCACCGATGAGCACGAGTCCGAACTGCTCGGCGTTCCGCTGTACACGCCGGCGTTCCTGTTCGAGCGCACCACCCAGGACGCCGACGCAACGGTGATCGAGTTCGTGTCGTCGGTCTACCGTGGTGACCGCTACCGATTCATCACCAACTTCGGCTCCGCCGGCTCACCGACAACCATCACCGAGACGTACAACACCGCGGCCCCGCCGGGCACCCAACTGTGACGCACGGCGTCGCGGCGTTAGATGCCGGACGCGGTCAATCGTGCGCCTGTCGCCATAGGTGGGCGAACTCGGCCATCCGGTCCGAGTAGCCGTCGAACGATCCGAACCACACGGCCACATGATCGGCACCGGCTTCGGCAAGCCCTGACGCCTCCGCGACGGCAGCGGCCGCCGTCGTGCCCGCGTCCATACTCGTCCGGGTGCCGACCTCGATGGGCCGCTCAGCGCGGCGCCGGAGATCACCGACACGCTCCCGGAATCCAGCCTCGTCGAGCCCCACACCCTGCCAGACGTCGGCGTAGCGAGCGGCTCGACGCAGCGCTGCGCCGGAGGTGCCACCGACCATGATCGGCACTGGCGATGACGGAAGGGGCGCGAATTCCCCGGCGCCGAACCCGTAGTGCTGGCCGTTGAACGGCCCGCGGCCGTGTTCGTGCAAGTGCCGGATCAGCCGGAGGGCCTCGTCCGCGCGGGCACCCCGGTTGGCAAAATCAGCTCCGACGGCGGCGAACTCGACGGCGTCCCACCCGGTGCCGACGCCAAGAGTGAGCCGGCCGGGCGCGAGCCGTTCCAGCGTGGAGGCCTGTTTGGCAAGCAAGAAAGGATCCCGCAACGGCAGCACCAGCACAGATGTCCCGAAGCGGATGCGGCTCGTCGCCGCGGCGATCGCCGTCATCGTGATCAGCGGCTCGTAGACCCCGCCGTAGGTGGTGCCGTACGGCCTGGGCGGAAGAAGGTGGTCGGGTAGCCAAACCATGTCGTACCCGAGATCCTCCGCCGTGCGAGCAAGGCTCACGATGTGCTGCGGCTCCATCCCAACCGATTCGCTGGGCAGGATCGCGTGTAGTGCCGTCGCCATCAGTCAATGATCGTTGGGCGGGTCAACGGACGTCGAACCCGGTCACGCCCTCGACCTGTTCATCCGTCGTGTCCACCTGCCGCACCTGGGCAGACGGCGGGCCCTGCCGAGCCCACGCGACCATGGCTTCGACCCCTTCGGGCTGCCCCTCGAACACGGCCTCGACCGTGCCGTCGGCGTTGTTCCGGACCCAGCCGCCGACGCCGTGCCGAACGGCTTCGCGACGACAGGTGTCCCGGAAGAAGACACCCTGCACCATGCCGTGAACGACCACTCTTCGACGAATCAGCGACGCGCTCATGTCCCCCAGCCTCGCGCAGGAACACCGGCCGCGCCAGAAGTCTGCCCGCATCCGCGCATGTGGAGCTTCTCACTCCTGACTTCAAGGCCTGTCCCCCGTTGCTACCAGCCAGTAACATGTGGCCATGAGCGCCGACTTCGACCTGTACAAGCTCACCGACGAGCACGGAGCGATCCGCGATGCCGTCCGTGACGTATGCGCTACCAAGGTCGCACCCCACGCGGCCGAGGCGGATGAGAACGCCGAGTTCCCGAAAGCCTCCTACGACGCCCTGCGCGCCACTGACTTCCACGCTCCGCACATCCCCGAACAGTACGGCGGGGCCGGTGCCGATGCCCTGGCCACGTGCATCGTCATCGAAGAAGTGGCGCGGGTCTGCGCCTCCAGCTCACTCATTCCCGCGGTGAACAAGCTCGGCACCATGCCCTTGCTCCTCGCCGCAGCCGACGACGTCAAAGACCGCTACCTGCCGCCGGTTGCCAGCGGCGAGGCGATGTTCTCCTACGGCCTCTCCGAGCGCGAGGCAGGCTCGGACACAGCGTCTATGAAGACCAGAGCCGTGCCGGACGGCGATGGCTGGGTTCTGACGGGCCAGAAGTCATGGATCACCAACGCCGGAGTGTCGAAGTACTACACCGTGATGGCCGTGACCGACCCGGAGGCCGGGACACGCGGCATCAGCGCCTTCGTTGTACATGACGATGACGACGGGTTCTCCGTCGGGGCGCTGGAACGCAAGCTCGGCATCAAAGGCTCCCCCACCCGTGAGCTGCTCTTCGACAAATGCCGTATCCCGGGCGACCGCATGGTGGGTGAACCCGGCGAGGGCCTGAAGCTCGCGCTGCGCACCCTGGACCACACCCGGGTCACCATCGGCGCGCAGGCCGTGGGTATCGCCGACGGCGCGCTGGCCGCCGCCACCGACTACGTGAAGGAACGCCAGCAGTTCGGCAAACCCATCTCCGACTTCCAGGGCGTGCAGTTCATGCTGGCCGATATGGCGATGAAGGTCGAGGCCGCCCGCCAGATGGTCTACCGGGCCGCTGCCGCCAGCGAACGCAACGAGCCAAACCTCCCGTTCCTGGGTGCCGCCGCCAAGTGCTTCGCCTCGGATGTCGCCATGGAAGTCACCACCGACGCGGTCCAGCTGTTCGGCGGCTACGGATACACCCGCGACTACCCCGTCGAGCGAATGATGCGCGACGCCAAGATCACCCAGATCTACGAAGGCACCAACCAGATCCAGCGCCTGGTGATGGCGAGGCAGTTGCTGAAGGGGAACGTGTAGCCAGGTCGCGTGGACCGACTTCGATACCGCCAGGTGGCTGAAAACGTCGAATCGGCCCGATAAACCCACCTGGCGGTATCGAAGTCTCCCGGATGGGTGCGGCCGCGGCACGTCAGCCGCACCCATCGCCGGCAGACCTACTCGATGCGGATCGGCGCGATCTCGAACTTGTCGAGGTTGGGAGCCCATTCGCTGTCGAGCACCGGCATACACGGCGCCGGGCAGCCTTCCGCCGTGGCGCTGTTGGCCGGGTCGTTGTACAGCGCGATCTCGTTTGTACCGGCATCGAGCGTGACCGGCACGCCCCTGGCCCACCAGTTGCCCCAGGACCAGGTGTTCTTGAACCAGAATCGGTTGGACTCACCACCGTTGACCGAGATGTCGATCGGCCGGGAGACGATATCGGTGTTGTACGGATGCCCCTCGTCCCGCTCATCGTGGGCGTAGTGGACGACCAGCAGGTGCTCGCCGGCGCGATCGGCCTCCACCTCGAACGTCACCCGGTTCTCCGGTCCCTGCCCCACCCAGCCGACGTAGTGTCCTCCCGACGCGTGGCTGTGGGCTTCGACCGCCGCCGACCCGCCCAGCTCAGCGTCTTCGGCCTCGATCGACTGCACCGGCAGCTCCCCGTCGACGGCCCGGGTCACATTCAGTGCGTCCAGCCGTACCGGCGCTGCTCCGGCCGGCTCGACCGTGACCCGGTTGACACCGGCGGAGAGGAACAGCCGGTGGCTGTCGACGCTCCAGAAGTCACCGCCTGGTGCTGCCCGCAACGTCCCGCCGTCGACCGGACGCCTGTCGAGGCCGATCTCGGCGACGACGGACCCCGGGCGACCGGGACTGTTGTGGCGGAACTCCAGATCGTAGTAGCCGTCCTCCTCGGCGTAGACGGCGAACAACGCCTCGCCACCACGCTTGAGCTCGATGTACCCGGCGCCGGACTGGTCGGGCCGGTCGTACTGGAAGGCGACGTTGCCGCTCGTCTGGGAATTCTCCGCCTCGTACCGGCGGGTCACGGGACCGTCGCTGGTGATCCGTTCCAGGTCGATCCGGTCCAGCGTGGCCTCACCTACAGCCCTGCCCAACTCGGGATGCGACGTCGCCAGGCGGATCTCGTTGGCCCCTTCTTGCAGCTCGATCGTCACATCCTTGCGCGTACGCCACACCCAGCTCATCGTCGCTTCGTAGTCAACGAACTGTGCCTGGTCACCGTTGACGGTCAACACCTGTTGAGACGGCTGGCCCGTCTGGTTGCCGTACATGATGCCCAGCCGGTACTCGCCCGCCTCCGGCACCTCCACCTCGAACGTGACCGAGCTGTCCTCCTGGTTGAGCGAACCGACGTCTCGGTTGCCCGACGCGGCTCCGGTGTTCCAGTTCTGCGGCGTGCCCTGCGTGTAGACCTGGCCCGATTCGATAGTGGCATCTTCGGCCTCGTAGGAAGCCCGCCACGGCAGATCCGGAGCTTCCCGGGTGCCGTTGCCGCCCGGCGACACCACGATCTCGTAGGCCGCCATCAGGTCGACGTTCGGACCACCGTCACCGTGAACGCCGAGCCCACGGACGGGCACCGTGACTGTTCCGCCGTCGACCACGAAGTCCTCCTCGAGAAGAACCACCGGCGGTGGCGCATCGGAGTTCTGCCCACTCCAGGTGGTCGCCGAAAGCGCGACGTGCACGGTGTCGCCGAACAGGTCCGTGTCGACGTTGTCGAGCACGACGTCGAAATCGCCGGCTGTACCACCCGCCACCACCCGCGCCTGACGACGCTCGTCGTCCACCACCCCGATGGCGTCGAGGGCGTCAAGGCTCGTGGTGTCCGGCCGGGTCACCTGAACTGTCTCGCCGCCGTGCAGGTCCGCGT
This sequence comes from Phytoactinopolyspora mesophila, assembly GCF_010122465.1. Lineage (NCBI taxonomy): Bacteria > Bacillati > Actinomycetota > Actinomycetes > Jiangellales > Jiangellaceae > Phytoactinopolyspora > Phytoactinopolyspora mesophila. The sequence continues at coordinate 98,877 of NZ_WLZY01000003.1, forward strand.
ACATCTTGTAGAACCACCACCCGCCACCCGGCTTGTTGGTCTGCACGACGTCGCCGGCGAGCCCCCCTGCGGCGGTCCAGTAGGCCTTGCCGCCCGCTGCGACCTTCGCCTCCTCGAACATGGCCACCCACTGGATCAGCTGGCCCGGAACGGTCAGATCCCGGTTACCGCCGTACTCGTTGATGTCGATCGGCCGAGCGGTGATGCCGAACTCCTGCTCCAGACCGCGGTAGATCTCGTAGGTGTTGCGGAAGTAGTTCGAGCTCGACGGCTCCAAGCTGTTCGACGGCAGTTGATGCCAGGCGGTGATGTCCGGCAGGACGTCGTTGTCGCGCGCGAAAGTGAGAAAGTCCCGGTAGTTGCGCTCTCGGAACGTCGCGTCGTTCATGCCGACGACGCGCGCTCCGGGATGATTCTCCCGGATGTATTCCACGGCGGTCTTCCAGTGCTCGAGGAACACAGCCATCCGCTGCTGATAGAGAGCATTGTTACCGGTACCCAGCCCGTACCAGATGTGATCCGGCTCGTTGAATGGCACGTAGACGAACCGGTCCGCATGCGGGCTGTCCACGACCTGATCGACCACCCACGCCAGCTTCTCCATGTAGACGTCGAAGCAGACGTCGTTACATGGGACCACTCCGCCCGGGTTCTCGTATTCCCATTCCTCGAACATGTCCTGCACGTAGATCTGGATGTACTCGCCACCGGTTCGGAAGAACGGCTCAGCCACCACAAGCGAGTCACCGTTGGGGTGCTGGGCGCCGGCCGGCGGCTTCTGGGCGATGCTGTGCATCCGCAGCGGTTCGAGAGTGTTGTCGCTGGGGACGCCGTCGTCGCTCAGGCCGTACAGGACACCGCTACCTGCGCCGAAGAACTCGCCGGTGCGCTGACCAAGATCCACGCGCAGCTCTTGGGCTCCGTCCGCCCGGGCTTCTTGCTGGGACGTGGTCACCGCGGTGACTGTACCGGCCACGACGCTCAACGTCGCGACCAGAGTGATCCATCTTCGCATGTCTTCTCCATTTCGCGTTCCATCGGACAGACAACGGCTCCCCTGGTACTGCGCGAGACCCTCCCTTCACGGTTGTTGGTCGGCGGGCATGCCCTCGCCCCACGTGCGCCGTCAGCCACTCACTTGACGGCGCCGCTGGTGATGCCCGAGATGATGCGCCGCTGCGCCACGACGAACACCACGACCAGCGGCAGGCTCATGACGACGACGTAGGTGAAAATGAGATGCCAGTTGTTGAGGTATAGGCCGGCGCTGGCCACCTGGAACAGGTTCAGTGGCAGCGTGTCGATGCGCCCGCCGATGACGAAGAACGCGTAGAAGACGTCGTTCCATACGTACAGGCAGATGAGGATCGTTGCGGTGGCCAGGACCGGGCGCAGTAGCGGCAGGATGATCCGGCCGAATACCTTGACCGGGCCCGCACCGTCCACCCTGGCCGCTTCCTCCAGCTGCGTCGGAATGGTGCGGATGAAACCGGTCACGAAGAAGACAACCGTGGACATGTAGATGCCCATGTAGACGCCGATCATCCCGACGGCGGTACCGGCGAGACCGAGCTGACGCAACAGCAACACGATCGTCACCACGGCGGGCGGCAACACGATTCCGCTGATCGCCCCGGCGTAGAGGACCGAGAAGAACCGGCTACTGCGGCGAGCCAGGATCCACGCGGCCATGGACCCGAGCACCAGCACTCCGAATACGGCCGGCACCATCACGAGCATGCTCCCGGCGAATGCCGCGGGCACCCGACCGCGGTCCCACACCTCGCCGATGTTGTCGAGCAGGTGCCACTCGGTCGGCAGGGAGAAGTCCGGCGTGAGCGCCTCGCCTTGGGATTTCCCGGCGGTCGCGACGACGAGCCACAACGGCACACCGATGAGCACCACCACGAGGATGACGACGACGACCGGCTGCAGCCGCGCCGCGATCCCACGGGCTTCGGACCGGGTCGACGTCCTCCGCCTTTGCGGGCCGGTGCGGGGCTCGGCGACTGTAGCGCTCACAGCACCTCCTCCCGTTTGCGCAGAGTCCGGATCAACGGGAAGGCCAGCAACACGACCGTCAGGAACAGGATTAGGCTCATCGTCGTGGCCTGGGCGAACAAACCCTGGCCGAATGTCCGGTAGATGAAGATGTTGAGGATCTCGGTGGTGCGGGCCGGGCCGCCCTCGGTGGTGGCCTGGACGATGTCGAAGCCGTTCATCGAGCCGAGCAGAGCGGTGGCCACGCTGAATGTCACGGCCGGCGCCAGCAAGGGGAACCGCACTGCCCAGAACGCCTTCCACGCAGACGCGCCGTCGATCCGGGCAGCTTCGAGAATGTCCTCCGGCATGGTCTTGAGCCCGGCCAGGTAGATCAGCATGGACAGGCCCATCCATTTCCACGCGTGGATCAACGCGACGACGACGATCGTCCAGGTGGTGTCGCCCAACCAGGCAATGGTGACGTCGGTGCCCAGTACGGCGCCCACCGCACCGTTGAGCGCGCCGTCGGGCTTGAGCAGTGCCTGGAAGATGTAGCCGACCGCCAACGCGGACATCACCACCGGGATGAAGAAGCAGACCCGCGCGAACCTGTTCAACCGGGTGTCGCGCTCGAGGAGGACCGCCAGCGCAAGGCCGAACACGTTCTGGAAGATCGCGACCAGCAACGCGTAGACCAGGGTGATCCGCAGCGAGCCGAACAGGGTGCCGGTGACGGTGAGGTCCCGGAAGTTCTTGAACCCCACGAAGTCGATCTCGCTCTTGAACCCCGACCAATCGGTGAAGGCGTAGACGAAGTTGAACAGCGTGGGAAGGAAGAAGAAGATTCCGAGCACCGCAAATGCGGGAACGAGAAACAGCCCCGGGTGATTGGCACGCTCACGCCTACTCTGACCGCCCTGACCACCTGGCCGGCCACGCCGGGCCGGAGACCGCCCGGACCGCCGATCATCCCCGCGCACCGCGATGTCCGCGTCACCTGCGACAGCCATCTGCCTAGAAGCCCTCCGCGCCGGCCGCCTGTGCCAGCTGCGCGAACTGCGCCTGTGTCGCGGCGGCCACCTCCTCGGGGGTCATGGCGCCGTTCAGCATGTCGGCCAGGTTCAGATACAGGTCCGGGTTGGCCACAGCCAGGGCTTGCATCGACCCCACCGAGTCCGACAGCGAGGCGTGCACATCGAGCAGCGCGTCGGGAACCCCACTGGGGGTGGCGACATCCGGCTTAAGGGAAACCGTTTCGCGCTCGTTGACGAAGTCCTCGTAGTACGGGCCCATCCAGAAGGCGAGGAACTGCTTGGCCGCCTGCTCGCGTTCCTCGTCCCCGGTCCGGAACGCGACAAGCGCATTGGCCTGATCGGGAATGAAGGTGGCGACGTTGCCAGACGGCGAGATGGGGAAGAAGCCGATCTTCTCGTTCAGTTCCTCACCCGTGGCTTTCGCCTGGAGCTGCCCGAAGAACGTGTTCACCTGAACCACCATCGCGGCATCCCCAGCGAGCAGAGCGTCACCCTGGTCCTCGAAGGTGGCCGTCGTGATGTCGTCGTTGAACAGCCCTTCCTCGACCAGATCCTGGTAGGTCTCGATGGCGCTGAGCACGGTCTCGTCCTCGAACGACTCTTCGTTGGCGTTGATCCGATCCCACAGGCCGTCGCGTGCGGCGTCGGCGAGTTGCACCTGCACCCACCACTGGGTGGCCCACCTGTCACCACCCATCTCATAGAAGGGTGTGACACCCTCGTCGGCCAGTGTCCGGGCGACGTCGACCATCTCGTCGAAGTTCGACGGCAGCTCGGTGATCCCGTACTCGTCGAAGATCTCCTTGTTGTAGTAGACGCCTTCCACCCCCGGGCTGGTGATCAGCGCCGCATACCGGGTTCCGTCGAGCATGCCGGTGATGTCCTGCAACGTCGGCTCGAGCTCGTCGATCCAGGGAGCGTCGTCGAGAGATTGCAGATTGGTCGGCGCATTGATCGCCGTCAGCATCGAAGCTGTCGGCTGCCAGAACGCGAGATCCGGCTTGTCACCGGTCGCGACCCGGGTCTGAATGCTCTGTTCATAAGGGTCGGGCACGGTGACGATGTCGATAGAGGCGCCGGTCTCCGCCTCGAACGCCTCCGCCACCTCCACCGGGATCATGTTGCTGTTCTGTGCTGCCCAGATGCTCAGCTCGACGCCGTCGAGCTCGGCCGCCGGATCGATCTCGGCGCCGTTGACGTCCGGTTCGGTCCCGCCGTCGTCGCCAGAATCGACCGCCGGGTCACTGCATCCTGCTACCACGAGCGCCATGGCCGTAGCCACCGCCGCTCCAATCAAGGGTTTCCTCATCGAACTCCCCATTCGTCGGTGGATGGTTCGTCTGGGTGGACGGGTTCGTCTGGGTGGACGGTTCGTCGTGGTCACAGCCTCGTGGCCGTGAGCTTGATCAGTCGCGCGGTGGGTTCCGGGCCGTCCGTCGTCGCGGACAACACACCGAGCTGGGAATCCCAGGTCAATTCCCAACCTGGGAGGTTTGCCGGGAAGACGACGTCGGTGTGGACCGCCCTTCCCTTCAGGTGCGGCAGCTCGAGCGAGATGTCCCGCTCGGAGCTGTCACGCCGCCATACGGCCACGTAGGTGCTGTCGGTGTCGTCACCAGCTGTCTCGAGGCCGAGGGCGACCCAGGGGTCGTCCCAGCGCGGCAGCCCCAACGGCCACACGGGCACTGCCGTCGCGAGTTGGTGCCGGATGTCACGGTGGAGCGTCACAGCCTGCCTGACCAGGGCTGCCTGCTCGGCCGTCATCCGGTTCAGGTGCCCGGTGAGATACAACCGGCCGGCCAACCCGGTGACCAGGGTGAAGACCATCTGCTCGGCCGACATCTCCGGTTGGGGATAGGCCCAGTTGCCGGCCTGTTCGGGCAGTATCGACATCGGGGCCGCTGCAGCGATCGGTGCGTAACGCAACGGATCACGCTGGTCGCTGGTCGACTGCAGGTGCAGCCGGGAGAGCATCGCGTAGTCCATCCGCATGGCGCCCGACGCACAGTTCTCGATGACGAGACCGGGGTGCCGGTCGAGGATGTCGTCGAGCCAGGCGAGGAAGGCACGGTTGTGCCCCAGCAGGCCGTCACCCGGCGCGGAGGCCTTGACCTCCGTGCCCACGCCGGGATTGATGTTGTAGTCCAGCTTGAAATAGCCGACCCCCATCTCGTCGACGAGCCGGTCGACCACCGAGGTGAGGTGCGCCGCGGCCGCCGGATGCCTGAAGTCAAGGTGGTATCGCCCGTGTTCGATCTGCCGCCGGCCGCCGCGCTGAAAGAATGCCTCGTCGGGAAGGCGCTCGGCGACGGGGCTTCGCACCCCCACGACCTCGGGCTCCAGCCAGAGCCCAGGCACCATGCCGGCGCCGCGGATGTGCTCGATCACTTCACTCAAACCGCCCGGGAACCGAGCGTCGGATGGCTCCCATGCGCCGACGGCGTCCCACCAGTCCCCGTCGCCGTACCAGCCGGCATCAATGCAGAAGTACTCCGCTCCTACACCGGCCGCGGCGTCGATCAGCGGCAGCAGCCTGGCCGTGCTCGGATCACCCATCAGGGTGTTCATGTAGTCGTTGAAGACCACGGGCAAGGTGTCGCGCGCCGGGTGGGGGCGCAGGATGGACCGCCGATACGTCGTCATCGCTGCCACCGCGCCCGGCATCCCTTCGTCGGACGCCGCCAGCGCAACCGGCACGGAGACGAACTCGTCACCGGGCTCGAGTACGTGCTGCCACTGATGGTCGAGGTCCGTCGGGCCGGTAGCGAACAGGTACACACCGGCGCGGCTCTCGCCGACTTCCCAGCGCCACGCTCCGTTGTGCTCCACCTGCCATGCCAGCGACGCGTGGGTGACGCGATCGACCAGCACGCCGTTGGGCAGCGACGCCCCAGTTGACCACGAGCCCTGGCTGACCGCGGCGACGCAGCCCCTGGGATCGGCGTCGTGCAGGCTGAGATCGAGATCCGGTAGTCGCGCCGGGCGCAGCGGCCCGGCGCTCCAAGCCCCTTCGCCGAGCCAGTCGTTACGTCCCCGATAGAGCTCGAGATCGTCCGGCGTGACGACACCGGACGGGAACGACGTGGCGGCGAATGAGCTCACCGCGTGCAGAGTCACCGGCTGATCTCCGGCCGCCCGCACCCGGGTCCATGTCCGCACCGCGGGCAGACCGTCGACGGTGCTGAACACGACGTCCACAGACAGGCCGGTGAATTCGTCCTGGGAAGTGATGTGCAGCTCGGACCAGGCGCCGTTGGCGATCTCGCGGTGCCCGGTGTAGCGCAGCCGCTGACCGGCGGACGTGCCGACCGACCGGGTACCCGACCAAGTCCCACCCTGGCCGGCGACGCGTAACTCGACTAGCGGCTGGCCGGGCGGGCCGTTGTCGCCCGGATCGTCACCGCGGCCGGGACCCAGGTGCACCAGGCGTGGCGGCCCGTCTTCGGGAGCGACCACCGTCAGGGCAAGTGCCGAGTGGGCCCAGCGGACGATGGTGTCGTTCGAGCGGGTTGTCGGCACGGTGGCGCCCTCCAAAGGAAGCCGGCGGAGTTGACTTGTTAACGCTCACAGATGACGTGTACCGAAAATGATAAGGTTTTCAGAACACGTGTCAACCGCGTTAACCATGATCATTGGCCTTTGCCCCCATGATCATGTGGCCAAAGGCCAATGATCACCGGGGGGATTAGTCGCGCGGCGGCGCCGCACTTTCCCGAATGACGAGGTGTGGTTGTCGTGCCGATGTCATCGGCGCCGGTTTGCCCTCGATGAGCGCCGCCACGAGATCGAACGACCGCCGGCCCAGCTCGGCGAAGTCCTGCTCGACGGTCGTGAGGGAGGGAGCCCAGAGCTCACCGAGCGGATGCCCGTCGAAGCCCACCACGCTGATGTCGTCCGGTACCCGCCGTCCACCGTCGTACAAACCCCTCATCAACCCGATGGCGAGCTCGTCGTTGCCGCATAGCACGGCGGTCACATCCGGTCGGCTGGCGAGGCTGAATCCGATCTCATGTGCACGACGGGGCTCCCAGCCCGCATACATGACCTCGGGCACCTCCGCGCCGGCTCGCTCCAGCGCCTTCTGCCAGCCCAGCGCACGGCCGCTGCGACGGCCAGACGACGGGATGGCGACGTGGTGAACGGTGGTGTGACCGAGTTTGAGCAAGTAATCAGTGGCTTCGGAGGCCGCGGCAGTGTCGTCGAGCGTCGCGTGCGGGATGCTCGTTCCCCGGCTACCGGATGCCGCCACCACGGCAAGACTCTTCGGCAAGGCCCGCAGGGCGGCGACGCCCACCGGATCGAACTTGAGCACAACCACGCCAGAAACCGGATTCCTCAAGGCGAGATCGACCGCGGACGTGACGGCCCCGGCGTCCTCCGACTCGATCACCGTGATCATCACGATGAAACCGGCTGCTCGAGCGGCCTCCTCAATGCCTTGAATCGTGAGCGCGTACCCGTATCTGGTGGTGTTGCTCGCCAGCACCGCAATCACCGATTGATGACCCTTGACCAGCGCCCGTGCCGCTCCGTTGGGCCGATAGCCGAGTTCTTCGATCGCGGCCAGCACGCGTTCCCGCCGCGCCTTGCTGACCGGCACCGATCCGGTGAGCACGCGCGAGACGGTCGGCACCGAGACGCCGGCCAGCTTGGCGACGTCGGTGATGGCAGGGGCGCGAGTGGAAGGTCGTGGCATCTCAATGCAGAGCCTACCCACTACGGGCTTGCTCCCCAGCCCGACTTCGATACCGCCAGGTGGCTGAAAACGCCGTGCAAGCCCGATAAACCCACCTGGCGGTATCGAAGTGCCGTCTACGGGCTTCGAACGAGCCCTTCGGACTCGACCACCCAGCGCCCATCCGATGGGAAACCGGGTGCCGCCGTGTCCGGCGCGCCGTCCCAGCCACCGGCCATCAGCGCGACCGCGGCCAGCAGGCCGCCGTTTCCCGGCAGGTACAGCGGGAGCGAGGGCGTCTGCCAGTTGTGCCCGTTCGGCAGGAAGAGGTTCTTCCCGGCGTCCATCGCCAGTGCGGAGACCGCCAGCTCCGGCTTCCCCAGCCGGGCTGCACACATCGCCATGACCGGGTAATCCCAGCCCCACGTGCTGTCCCAGTCCCAGCCACCGAGTACGTCGTCCAGGGTGGCCCGCATGGTCGCCGGGTCGATCAACGGCGTCGACGGCACGAACCCGAGTCCACACAACATGGACGGATGGTCGGTGCGCACGGTGTACGGCTCGGCGTCGATGGCCGTGTACACACCATCTCGCACGTGCGGCGGCACGAGACCACGCGCGACGTCGTGCCACCGTGGCTCCGGAGGCAGCCCCAGGCGCTGGCGCCACTGCTGCGCCACGTCCAGGCCCCACTGCCAATAGGCGAGCTCGAAGGTCGGATTGGTCAGCCGGTCCCGCATCTCGACGTACGATTCCTGCGCCGGAATCAGCGGCGGCCCCAGCTCGAATCCGCGTGGCGTGTGTGTTGCGAAACTCACCATGAACTCAGCGGTGTCAGCGACGAGCCCGGCGTAGGTCTCGAGGATCCGTCGTTCCGGCGTCGCGCGGTACAGCAGCTCAGCCAGGTAGATCGGGTGGGGCTGCTGCCAGATCAAGAACGGGCCGATGGAGCTGGGGCTTTCCCGCGCGTCCGGGCCCACCTGCTTTGGCCAGCGCACCCCGGCGTAGCCCTGCCGCTTGGCCGTGATCCGGCCGGTCTCCGCCGCCACCTGATACCAGCTCAGACTCCGCTCGATGAGTTCCGGGCGGCCCCACAGGGCGAAGTGCGCGGCATGCCACCAGTGCATCTCGAGGTGGAACCGCCCGCGCCATGAGTTGCAGACCAAACCGGTCTCCTGCGGCGGCAGCGAGCCCGCGCAGTTGACCGCGGTGAGGTACTGCGAGAGCACGACGCGTCGTTCCAGCTCGGGGGCGCGTTCATCGACACTGCGACTGAGCTGGACCGCTCCGCCCGTCGACCAGAAACGGGGCCAGTGTTCCTGTGCGGCCGTCCGGACGTCGTCGAAGGACACCTCGTTCGGCGGTGCCGTCGATAGCCCTGCCCCCGGCGGCGTCGAGCCGGCGAAGCCGAGTACGAGATCCAGCCGCTGTGAACGAGACGTCACCCGCAGCTCGTGCGGTGCGGTTTGCTCCAGTGTCGTATCCGGCAGGAGGCCGACTGCGACGTCATACCGGGCGGTGTCCAGCAGGCGGGTGATTCGCCAGCCATGATCCGCTCGCTCGACGGTGGTGCGGTGCGCCTCGGGCCGATCCCAGTCGGCGGCGCTGTGCCATAGCTCGCTGCCGTAAGGGAAGGCCATTCTGATTGCGAGCCGCCCCTGGCTGAGCGCAGACGATCTCACGGAGACCGCCAACAGGTCATGCTCGGGATGACAGACGGTACGGACCTCGACGAGATCGCCGCGGACCTCGAAACGGCTGCGCAGTATCCCGCGCCAGAGGTCCAAGACCTGGTGGACGTTGCGCAGGTCGGAGAGCGCGACCGGTTGCGGACGCCCGGAGGCGTCGAGAAACTCCAGCCCGATCCGGCCAAGATCGAGCCGATGCGGGTTGGCCCGTAACCAGCGCTCGGTCTCGGAATCGACGTCATCGCCGTCGATGCCCACCATGCCGCTCATGTCGACATACGGAACCGCGCCGCTCGGCGTGTCATAGCTGACCAGCACGTCGTCGAGCGAGTGCCGATCCGCGCCGGGCATCGAGTGCCAACCCCATTGCGCCTGTGTCCCGAGCAGCGTGCCGTCGGGTTCGCCCCCTCGCCCGGCCACCCGGTATTGGTCCGGAAAGGTCTGCAGCCCGGTGACGTCCGCGGTGAAACAGAACTCGCCGTTGCCGACTGAGAGTGGTGAACGCACGTCAGCGCCGGAGAGTTCGACGTTGTGCCGTTCGACCAATGCTCGGCGATCGATCACCTGAACCTCACTTGATTCCCGTGGTGGCGATCCCACGAACGAGATAGCGCTGACCGGCGAGGAAGAACCCGAAGATCGGGCCCAGCGCCACCATGGACATAGCGAACAACGGACCCCACGCTGATTCGCCCTGTGAGTCGACGAAGGTACGCAGCGCGACCGGAACCGTGTACATGTCGGGATCAGTGATGAAGATCAGCTGGCTGAAGAAGTCGTTCCACACCCAGATGAAGGTGAAGATGGCGGTGGTCGCCAACGCGGGCGTGCACAACGGCATGATGACCCGCCAGTAGATGCGCAGATGCCCACACCCGTCGATCCTGGCAGCGTCGTCCAGCTCCCGCGGCAAACTGCGGATGAACTGCACCATCAAGAAGATGAAGAAGGCATCCGTCGCCAGGAACTTCGGCACGATCAGCGGGTAGTAGGTGTTGATCCAGTCCAGCTGCGAGAACAGGATGTACTGCGGCACGATCACCACATGGATCGGCAGCATCACCGTGGCGAGCATGACGGCGAAGAACACCTTCTTGCCGCGGAATTCCAGACGGGCAAAGGCATACGCGGCCATGGAACAGGTCAGCAGATTGCCGATCACCGAGGCCGCGACGATCACGCCCGAGTTCAGCAAATAGCGATGGAACGGGTGCGCCAAGGCGTTCCAGCCCGTCACGTAGTTGCTGAAGTCGAATGCACTCGGTATAAGCGAGGGTTCACGGAAGATCAGCTCAGACGGCTTGATCGAGCTCGAGAGCATCCACAACAGCGGATACAGCATCACGAAGCCGAAGGCGATCAGCAGAGCGTGCTTGAGCAAGCGCCGTCGCCGGCTCGTGCCCCGGCGGGCCGGGCTGCGCGGCTCGGTCTCCGCGGCGGCGGTCTCGGAGGTCTTCTCAAGATCAATCGCCATAATGCACCCACCGCTTTGCTGCCCAGAAGTTCACCGCGGTGAATCCCGCGATGACGACGAGGAGGAACCAGGCCAACGCTGAGGCGTAGCCCATTTCGAACGAACCGAAGCCACGCTGGTAGATGTACAGCGTGTAGAACAGCGTCGAATCCGCTGGACCGCCGCTTCCACCGCTCACGATGAACGCCTGGGTGAACGTCTGAAACGCGCCGATGATCTGCAAGACAAGGTTGAAGAAGATGATCGGGGTCAGCAGCGGAATAGTGATCCGCCAGAACTTCGTGAAGCCGTTGGCGCCGTCGACGTCGGCTGCCTCGTAGTACATCGTCGGGATCTGCCGCAATCCGGCCAAGAAGATCACCATCGGAGAGCCGAAGGTCCACACGTTCAGCACCACCAGCGTCGACAACGCATGATCAGGGTGGGACACCCAGCCTTGCCCCTGAATGCCGACCAGCGCCAGCAACTGGTTGACCAGCCCCTCGGTGCCGAAGATCTGCCGCCACAGGATGGCGATGGCCACGCTGCTGCCGAGCAGCGACGGCAGATAATAGACAGAACGGTAGAGCGAGAGGCCGCGCACGCCTTTGTCGAGAAAGAACGCCAAAGCCAGCGCCAGGGCCAGTTGCAGTGGAACCGAGACGAAGACGTAGGTGAACGTCACCCTGAGTGAGTTGTGCAGCCGCTCGTCTTCCAACATGCGCTGGAAGTTGTCGAGACCGATCCACTCCGGTGACGACAGCAGGCTGTAGTCGGTGAAGGATAGGTAAAGGGAGCCGAGGATCGGCCCGATGGTGATCAGGCCGATGCCGACGAACCAGGGCGCCAGGAAGAAGTAGGCGGCGCGGCCTTCTCTCTTGGCCAGCTGGCCGCGTGGGCGCGGGGGGCTCTTACGCTGCCCTGTTCCGGGCTCACCGGCCCGCTCGGTATCCGCGTGTTGGGTCGTTTCAGCCATGGCCGCTCGCCGCCTGCCATCGGGCACAGCAGCCCGCTCCTTCAACGCACATCGACGGCCTCCCGCGCACTTCGAGTCATCGTCCACCACGCATCTGAGATATCGCTTTCACAGCCCCACCGACCCGGCCGGGCGCAACTCGCCACCCGGCCGGGCGGTGCTCGGTCTATTCGATCGCGGAAGTGACCTCGCGCACGAGTCGCTCCCCTGCTTCCTCAGGCGAGATCCGATCGAAGAGGACCTCGTCGTTGAGGCGCTCCACGATCAGCCGGGTCTCGGTTGAACCTGTGGGCCCGATGATGAGATCCGGGTTGACCTCGTCAGACACTGCAGCGATGAAGTCTGCCTGTGCAGCGGTGTCCTCGTCCAGCTCTGGTGTGATCGCCTCGAGCACTTCCCCGTTTGCCGGGATTCCCCGGTCAGCCTTGATGAAGGCCGCCGCTTCGGCGTTGTTGACCAGGAAATCGATCAGCAGCGCCGCCTCCTCGGGATGGTCGGACTCCGCGTAGATGGCATACGACTGCGACGCCTGTAGCCACATGCCGGGCGCTACGCCGTGCGATTCTCCGGGGGCGCGTAGCATCTGCAGGTCTGCGCCGGATGCGCCGCGCAACGCTGTGAGCTGGTTACTCCAGTCGAATTGCATACCGGCTAGGCCGCGTCCCATCAAAGTCTGCTCCGGCGCCGCTTGACCAGCCAGCTCCGCCGTCAGCGACGCCGATGGCGTGGCACCGGACTCGCTCATCTGCTTCGTCATCGTCCACCAGTCGCGGGCGGTCTCCGCCGCGATCGCGACCTCGCCGTCCTCGGTGTACAAACCCGCGCCGGTGTGTTGCCGGGAGTACAGGTCCATGACATCAGCGCTGGTCGGATCGACCGCGCCGTAGGTGTCGTCCGGCGTGTTCTCCGAGATCTCCTGCGCTATGTCGATGAAGTCGTCCCACGTCCAGGAGGTGTCGTCCGGCAACGGCACACCAGCGGCGTCGAAGACCTCCGGGTTCACCACCATCGCGTACGTATTGACACCCGTCGGAATGCTGTATTGGACGTCGCTGAAGAAGCCGTTCGACAGGGCGGCCTCGTCGATCTGATCGGTCGGAAGCTGCTCCGCGACCGTCGAGAGGTCGAGCAACACACCGCGATCGCCATACTCCCTGGGGTAGGCACCGCCGAGCGTGATGACATCGGGCGCGTTGCCGGCGGCCACACTGGTGGCCAACCGGTCGAAGTAGCCATCGAAGTCCAAGGGCTCGGTGTCGACCGAGATGTGCGGGTATTCCGCTTCGAAAGCGTCGAGTGCCTCCTGTGTGATCCGGGCGCGCTCGTCGTTGCCCCACCAGGAGAACCGGAGAGTCACTTCGTCCGTTCCGGCTTCCGTTCCGGTACTTGCGTCGTCACCCCCGCACGCGCTCAGCGCCAGCGTCGCCACAAACACGGCGGCAACCGCTGTGCGCCCCCTGAGCAGGTTGTTTCCGTATCGATTCGACATGTGGCCATCCTTCCTCTCCCGCCCCGCGAGGGCGAGTGACGGTATCCCGAGACTGACCGAATTTGAAACGTTTTAAGGTCGAGAGCCTCATGTTTGCACGCGCGTTACCGGTATGGCAACCTCGTGAGGAACCGGTTTCTTAATTGTGACTTTCCGGAAACCGTCCGGAACCGACGACCAGGAGGTCAGCTGATGCCCATGCCGTGGATCCGCGTCGACGGAGACCAGCTCGTCGACGACTCCGGGCGCCCTGTCCTGCTGCGCGGCTTCGGGCTGGGCGGGTGGATGAACATGGAGAACTTCATCAGTGGTTATCCAGGCACGGAGTCGCAAACCCGCGCGGCCATGCGCTCAACGCTGGGCGCCGAGGGCTACGCCAGGTTCTTCGACACGTTCCTGCGCGACTTCTTCGATGAAGATGACGCACAAATGCTCAGCTCGCTAGGCGTCAACTGTCTGCGCGTCCCGTTCAACTATCGGCACTTCGAGGACGACGACGCGCCGTTCGTCCTGCGCGAAGACGGCTTCCGGCTGCTCGACCGGGTGATCGACATCTGTGCCCGGCACGGGATCTACACCATCCTCGACCTGCATGCCGCACCCGGCGGCCAGAACCACCACTGGCACAGTGACAACCCCACACACCACGCCTTCTTCTGGGTGCACCGGCATTTTCAAGATCGAGTAGTTTACCTGTGGGAAGCCCTGGCCGAGCGCTACCGCGACAATCCGGCGGTCGCCGGCTACAACCCACTCAACGAGCCAGCAGACGAGTCAGGCGAGGTCATCGGCCCGTTCTACACGAGACTCGAACAGGCCATCCGGGCAGTTGATCCCCGCCATGTGCTGTTCCTCGACGGAAACAAGTATTCCAGCGACTTCTCCGTCTTCGACGAACCGGTCAGCAACGCCGTCTACACCGCGCACGACTACGCGTTGCCCGGAATCGCCCGCACGAGCGAGTATCCCGGCACTACCCGAGGCGAATACTTCGACCGCGGCGTCGTCGAGCAGACGTTCCTCCGCCGAACCGAGTACATGCGCCGGACCGGGACCCCCATCTGGGTCGGTGAGTTCGGCCCCATCTACACCGGCGATCCGGTTCGGGACGCGTCCTGCTATCAGTTGCTCCGGGACCAGCTATCGATCTACGCAGCGCACGGTGCGAGCTGGTCATTGTGGACATACAAGGATGTCGGCCGGCAGGGTCTGGCTTATCTCCCGGCAGACAGCCAGTACCTCCGGCAGATCTCCCCGTCGCTGGAGCAGAAGCTCCGGCTGGGCACTGATTCATGGGGCGGTTCCGACGCGCACGTCCGTCACATCATGCAACCTATCGAGGATCTGTTCGCCCAGGAGTTCCCCGACTTTCAACCGTATCCGTGGGGACAACGGCAATGGATCCCACTGCTGGTTCGCAACATCATGCTGGCCGAGCCCGCGGCGGAACGGTTTGGCCAGTGCTTCGAGGGCGTCAGCCCACAGCGAGCAGAAGAGCTGGCCTCGTCGTTCGCGCTCTCATCATGTGTGGTTCGTGCGGAACTGGCCGATGTGTTGCGGGACCACCTGAATGCCGTGCCGTCGAGCTGACCGCTTCTTCGCGACAGCCTGAGGCGACGCCGCTACCTCATCCGAAGATTCGCCCCGGCACCGGCCGTCGTCGACCGGTACCGGGGCGATGCGCGATTCCGCGGAAACGCGTCAGTTCAAACGACGCCGCAGCAAGCTCAGGCCACCCGCAGCGCCAATGGCGCCGACGCCAGCCAATGCCAACAAAGCCATGCCCGCACCGGTGTCAGGCAACGCCTCTGGCAGGCCGTCTTCTTCGTCGTCGTCTTCAGTCGGCTTGCCAGTGCCGTCGTCCTCGAACGGGCACAGCGGCAAGAAATCGCCACCTCCGGCAACCAGTTCCTTCAGCCGTTCCCCGCCGGCCGCGAGGCCACTCACCCGGCCGAGGTCGTCGATCGAGGTGAACGGCCGCAGTTCGATGATCTGCGCCGCGCGATCGGGCCCGATGTGCTTAAGCCGCTGAAGTTCTTCTTCGTCAGCCGTGTTGACGTCAACGCACAGTTGCGCCACGTCTTCGTCACACGGGGACACCTCTATGGGCAAGGTGTCGTACGGCAGGTCGACGTCCACCCACCACGCGAGTTCGTACTCTCCAGGTTCCACGGAAACACTCGTGGCACCGTCCTCGTCCGACAACACACTGATACCAGCGTCGTCGCCGCCTACTGTGACGATCTGCCAGCGTTCGGCGTCGTCCAGGCCCTCCACCACGATGGTGGCAGCGCCGTCCTCACACACAATGTCCGCACTTGGCCCCCTGTCACCGGGATCTGCCGAAGCGGCAGCGGTACCACCAAGAACTAGTGCCAAAGCCGCGGGCGCGGCCATGATGATCTTTCGCAATATGTCCCCCCTCTAAGGACTGATGACGGGAGATGTCTAGTACCGATCATCATGGGTGTCAATGGGTGCAACCGCAGATACACCTAGCGATTCCGTGCAAGGTGGTACTTTATTGCCGAATTGGCCCCCACCCCACCCCACGGGAAGTGCTAGGACAACCGCCAAACCGGCTGGTAGTCCTCGTGATCAGCCCAAGGCAAGGCTAAGAGAGACAAGACGTTCTCGGCAACGATCGCCACAACCGCACCCCGACCGCCCTGCGCCGCTTCCCGTTGCCACATCAGGCACTGATCGATCAGTCCCCGCTTGGCCTCGATCCCGGCCAGGACCCGCGCGGGCGACTGGAGCGCCACGTGCCAGCCGGCATCGTCCAGCTCAGCCACCAGAGGCGCGATCTCGTCCGCTTCGCCGGCCGCCGCCATCCCCGGCTCCTGCATCGGCTCCAGGACGACGTCACCCGCGGCATCGGCGCCCCAGAACAGACCTCCAGCTGAACGCGCCGCTGCCAGCGCAGCAGTCTCGAGCTCATCCAGCCGCTCCCGCAGGAATGCGGCTAGCTCGTCTTCAGCCATGAGCGACCTCCACCCTCACCAGGACGGAGCGGTGAGCGAAATCGGTTTCGGGACCGCACGAGAGACCACTGTGGCGGCCGATCACCAGGCAGCCCGATCTAACCAGCTCCAACCGGACGAAGACGTGCCCACGTGCGGGCCTCGTCCAGCCACTCCACCAACGTCAGGCCCGCGGCCTCGGCAGCCGCGGCCATGGTGTCGTCATCCACGTGAACGGCGGAGAACCGCTGCTGCCAGGTACGGCCGGCCAGCGTGTACTCGGCAGTCGCGCTGAAACCGGCCGGCCCGGCCTCGTGGATTGTGACCGACACACCCACGGGCCCCTGAGAACCCACCGTGTCCCGGGGCCGGACCGCCCACGCCGGCGGGTACCGTTCGATCAAGACATCGCCGCCGGGTGCGATATGCCGGGCACACACGTCCAGCAACCTGGCCCGGTCAGCGGGGTCGGGGCGGTTGACCAAGTGGCTCGCCACCACCACTGCGCCGAACCTGCGCCGCAGGCTCAACCGGTAGATATCAGCGCAGACCGTCTGGGCACCGGTGACGTGTTCGAGCATCCGGGGGTCGTCGTCCACGGCGACGATTTCGTGGCCATAGGCAACGAGTACCCGGGTCAAGCGCCCCGCACCACAGCCGAGCTCGAGGATGTCCGCATCGGCCGCGATCGCCTCATGAACAGTGGTAGGAGCGGACCCGGCCGGCATCGCCAGGTACACCGGAACCGGACTGCCATCCGGGGCGACGTGTGAACGTGTCAACCGGCTTTCCCTTCTTCAGAAGCGCCACGCTGCCCAGGGATGTCACCCTACTGGCCAGGCAGCTTACCGACATCGGGCTGGGCACGGTTCCGCGCCCTGAAGCGGCAGCATGGCTCCGCCCCAGGGCTCGGAGTGCCCGGCGAGCCGGGACGTGCATTGGAGCCGGTCCGATCGGCCGAGCCGAGACTGCGGACTCACAACAGATTCGTTGTCAATCGCCGTCGAACAAGTGTTGGACGTCGGGCTTGCCACCCATCGAGACTCAGCCTATGAAGACCAACACTCTGAACGGCTGGCCGCGCCCAGCCACCCAGCGGAGCGTCGTCGGGATCCTCATGGCGGCCACAGCCGTCGGCAGCATGGGCCTGGCCGCCGGTGGCCTCGCGGGCGCCTTGCTGGCCACAGAGATGACCGGAAGCGAAGCCGCCGCCGGTCTGCCGATCGGCCTGCTCGTCGCCGGCTCAGCGGTGAGTGCCATAGCGATCTCAGCGCTGAGCTTACGGACCAGCCGTCAGGCCGGATTGGTAACGGGCTATGCGATCGGCATTGCCGGCGCTGTCTGTGTCATCGCCGCCGCGGCGGCCCACAGCTTCGTCGCGGTCCTCGCGGGCAGCGCCCTCCTCGGTGCGGCCAATATCGCCGTCTTCCTCGCACGCTACGCCGCCGCGGCGGCGTCGCGCCCCGCCGCCAGAGCGCGCAACCTCGGAGCGGTCTTGTTCGGCGCGGCCGTCGGCGCCGTCACCGGCCCGCTCTTGCTAGGTCCCAGCGAGCGTCTGGCCGCCGCTCTGGGCTTGCCGCGATACACGGGTCTGTACCTCGTAGCCGTACTCGCCTTCAGCGTCGCAGCGTGCCTGTGTGCCCTGATTCGGAGTTCCGGCGGCCGGGAAACAATTCGACGCCTGCCGGCGTCGTCGTGGCGCTCAGCGACCCGGACTCGCCCTGTGGGCGCCGCGTTGGCAACCCTGGCCGTCACCAATCTCGTGATGGTCGCGATTATGGCCATCGCCCCGGTGCACATGTCCGGGCATGGGCACGATCTCGATACCGTAGGTCTCGTCGTCGCAGCGCATGTGTTCTGCATGTTCGCGCCGGCGCCAGTGGCCGGGATGCTTACCGATCGGTTCGGTCCGGCGCGTGTAGCGGTGGCAGGCGGTGTCCTGCTCGTCGCGGCGGGCGGCGTCAGCGCGGCGGGAGACCCGCACAGTGCTATCGCTATCACAGCCGCGCTGGTTCTGCTGGGCACAGGGTGGAGTGCCGGCGTCGTCGCCGGGAGCATGCTTCTCGTCGCCTCGACGCCGGGGCGAGAACGGATGTGGACCGAAGGGCTGGGCGAGGCAGCCATGGGAGCTGCTGCCGCCGCGGGCGCGCCAGCCGCCGGTGCGATCGCCGCCGCCGGAGGGTTCGCGGCGTTGTCAGTCGCCGGTGCGTGTACCGCCGTCCTCATAGTCGCGATTCCCATGATCATGGAGCGGAGGCCCGCTCGCCGGCGGCGACAGTCCGATCCGCGAGAAGTGCCCGTTCGCGTTCATTGCCCGCAAGCTCCGCCGCGCGCCGGAACTCCCGCTGCGCCTCTTCATGACGTCCCAGCTTGACCAGCAGGTCGCCGCGCACGCTCGGCAGCAGGTGATACTTCGCCAGAGTGGGCTCCGCCATGAGTTCGTCGACCAGGTCCAGGCCCGTTTGGGGCCCGAACGCCATTCCCAGGGCAACCGCGCGGTTCAGTTCGACGACCGGTGACGGCGCCGCCTGCATCAGGGCCGCGTAGAGGGCCGCGATGCGTATCCAGTCGGTCTCTTCAGGCGACGGGGCGCGTGCATGACACGCCGCGATCGCCGCCTGCAGCGTATACGGGCCGCGTCGGTCGACAAGCGACTCCGCTCGCTGCAACGCCGCTAATCCCCGGTTGATCAGCAGGCGGTCCCAGAGCGCCCGATTCTGGTCGAGCAGCAGCACAGGCGCTCCCGTCTCGTCGGTCCGGGCGCGCAACCGCGACGCTTGGATCTCCATCAACGCGACCAGACCGTGGACTTCTGGTTCGTCCGGACTGAGCCCAGCCAGGATGCGGCCGAGCCGGAGTGCGTCTTCGCACAGGGCGGGCCGCATCCAATGGTCGCCGCGAGTAGCGGAGTATCCCTCATTGAAGATCAGGTAGATGACCTCCAGAACTGAGTCCAGCCGTTCGGCCCGCTCCGCACGCTCCGGCAGCTCGAAGCGCACCCGTTTGGCCGCCAGCGTGCGCTTCGCCCGGACTATGCGTTGCGCCACCGTCGATTCGGCGACGAGAAACCCACGGGCGATCTCTTCAGTTGTCAGGCCACCGAGCAGGCGAAGGGTGAGGGCGACTCGTGCTTGCGTCGACAGCACCGGATGGCACGCGGTGAAGATGAGGCGCAGCAGGTCGTCGCCGATGTCGTCATCGATCGCATCGTCGAGACCGTCGTCGTAGGTACCGGCCGTCTCGAACTCGCGCCCCAGCTCGGCGACTTTCCGGTCGAGGCGTTCCTGACGGCGGAAATGATCCATCGCGCGGCGCTTGGCAACGGCCATCAACCACGCTCCCGGGTTGTCCGGCAAGCCGGCCGACGCCCATTGCTCCAGCGCCGCGACCAGGGCATCTTGAGCGAGGTCTTCAGCCAGGCCGACGTCGCGCACCAGCCTGGCGAGAGCCGCGATGAGTTTCGCCGACTCGATTCGCCACACAGCGTCGATCGTCCGCTGCACATCCGTACCGGGCACGCTGACATCACAACAGCTCGGTGCCGCCCTCGACAAGGCGGCACCGAGATCCGGCCACCTTGTCGAGGGCGGACGGCGGAGCTGGTCAGCTCCCCTGCTGAGCCTCCATTCGCTGCCACTGTTCGTGGATCTCCGGCGTCAACGCGTCTCCGAAGTCCTCCGGTTCGAACACCGGCCGAATTTCGACGATGCCCTCCTTGCCGTGGGGGTTCGGGCAGCGGCGAAGCCACTCGATGGCTTCGTCCATCGACGAGACCTGCCACAGCCAGTACCCGGCCACCAGTTCCTTGGTCTCCGTGAACGGGCCGTCGACGACGGTGCGGCTGTCGCCGGAGAAATGGACCCGCGCTCCCTTCGAACTGGGATGCAGTCCGTCACCGGCCAGCATCACGCCGGCTTTCACGAGTTCCTCGTTGTACTTCATCATCGCCGCGAGCTCTTCTTCGCCGGGCATGACACCGGCCTCGGAGTCCGGGCTGGCCTTGACGAAAACCATGACACGCATGGCGGTTCCTCCTCCTGGTCAGTCAATCCATCATTGCGCCGCAAGAGATGTTGACCGCCGTAGCGGTCAACGTCCGCGCTTTGTCCGACGCGGCGAACGCCGCGACGTCTCCGACGTCGGCCAGCGTCGCGTGCCGGCCGACGAGAGTGGGTGGTAGTCCTTCAATGATCTTCTCCCGATTGGGGAAGTCAGCTGGGATCACCTCGGGCACGCCGGCCGACTTCAGGGTGACCACCCGGATTCCGTACGGACCGAGCTCGGTGGCCCATTGCCGCCGGAGCCCCTCGATGGCGTCTAGTGCTACAACGAAGCCCCCAAGCCCGGGCATCGTCGTGGCGCCGGAACCGCCGAAGGCGAGGACCACCCCGGATCCTTGTTTCTTCATGTGCCTCGCAGCCGCCCGGGTCGTCAGGAAGTGCGCCCGCATGGCGGTGGTGATCGGCTGCAGGAAGTCTTGCAGCGAGATCTCCGTCAGCGGCTGCTGAACGTCGCCCAGTCCTATGACGTTGACCGAGATGTCGATGCGCCCGGCCTGTTCGGCCACCTGGTCGACATATGCGTCGACCAACTGTTCGTCAAGCACATCGAGTTCGGCCGCATGCGCCCTTCCGCCGTCGGAGCGGATCTGGCTGGCCAGCACCTCCACTGTGGCTTTGCTTCGGCCGGCCAGGTGGGTGAGCGCACCTTCACGGGCGAACGCCCGCGCGATCGCACCGCCGATAGACCCACCGGCGCCATAGATCACTGCGATCTTGTTCTCCAGGAGCATCTGGGGCTTGTCCCTTCCGTCGTCGTGGTTCGGCTCGTGGAACCCTTTACGACGACGTCGCTCCGATCTACCGGATTTTCGACATCCACCGACTCACGATTGTGTGACCTGCATCACATGACTAGCACTTGAGAGGGGGCGGCGACTTCACGCCTCAGCAGCAGACTTCCAGATACGCCTGCAGGTCCGCCAGAGCACGCCGGATCCCATCCCGGTCGCCTCGGTAACGAATGACCTTGCCGTCCCGCCGCGCGATGACGATACCGCCGCGGCGCATCAACGCCAGCTGCTCCGAGGCCGTCGACTGCCCGATCTCGGCACGTTCGGCAACCTCCCCCACCGACAACTCCGCGCCGGCGAAGAACAACATCATGATGCGCTGCCGCGTGGGGCTGGCCAGCGCCTTCAAGAAGTCATGGGTCGACTCGGCGAGCGGCTCGGGCGCACCTGGACCGCCGCCGGCAATTGCCGGCTCCGCCATTGGTCGACCTCCCTCGCCTCCATGCCTACAGCTACCCACTCTAAGGCCATATCGTTATTTTGGTATTTCGCGAAATGACGATATGTTGACCGGCATGGCTTCCACCTCCTCCACATCCGTGATCATCATCGGAGCCGGTCAGTCCGGCTTGGCCGCGGCGCGCACCGCCGCCGACTCCGGCCTCACCCCCGTCGTTCTCGAAAGCAGCGACCGGCCCGCCGGCTCGTGGCCCCAGTACTACGAGAGCCTGAAACTGTTCTCGCCGGCCCAGTACAGTTCGTTCCCCGGCACCCCATTCCCGGGAGACCCAGACGGTTACCCAGTACGAGACCAGGTCGCTAGCTACATCGAGCGCTACGCCAACACCCTTGACGTCGAGATCCGGACGAACACCCGGGTCACGGCCGTCGAGACAGCCGGCGAAGGATTCGCCGTGCACACCGAGCACGGTGACACATTGTCAGCGGCCGGCGTCGTCGCCGCGAGTGGCTCCTTCTCGAACCCGTACCGCCCACAACTGCCCGGCCAGGAACGTTTCACCGGCGAAGTCCTGCATGTCGCGGATTACCGCAGTCCCGATCGCTACGCAGGCAAGCGGGTCATTGTGGTCGGCGCCGGAAACTCGGCCATCCAGGTCGGCTATGAGCTGGGCCAGGTCGCGTCCACGACGCTAGCCACAAGAGCGCCGATCACCTTCACTCCGCAGCGCAAACTCGGAAAAGACCTGCACTACTGGCTCAAGGTCACGAAGCTGGACCTCCTGCCTCCGGCCTGGCTGGCGCGGCTGTTCCACACCACGCTCGTCATCGACACCGGGAGGTACCAGAGCGCGGTCGAGGCCGGCCGCCCAGACCGCCGGCCCATGTTCAGCGCCCTGGACGGCTCGGACGTCATCTGGTCCGACGGCACCCGCGAGCCGGTCGACACCATCCTGCTCGCTACCGGTTACCGGCCCAGCCTCGGCTATCTTGCCGGCCTGGGCGCACTCGACGCCGATGGCATGCCCCGGCACGAAAGTGGCATCTCGACCACGCACCCCGGTCTCGTCTACCTCGGACTGGAGTTCCAGCGGTCGTTCTCCTCGAACACGCTGCGCGGTGTGCATCGAGATGCCGAATTCGTCATTCCGCCGCTGGCGGCCCACGTGAGCAAGGCGGCCACCACGATCGCCTGAACTCCACCGCCGGCCACACCGACGACCAACTCTGCGAGACTGTCAGCACCGTGAGGAACCCGCTACCAGAGCCGAGCGAAGCGGCCACGACGCCGATGCCGAGGCCGCTTTCGCCGGCCGGGTTACGCCGCGTTCTGATCACATTGTGCGCCACCGAAATTGTCAGCTGGGGCGTGCTGTACTACGCATTCCCGGTGTTGCTGACCACGATCAGCAACGACACGGGCTGGTCGCGCACGCTCATTACCGCGGCTTTCTCGGCCGGGCTGCTGGTCGCGGCGGTGGTGGGTATTCCCGTCGGCCGATGGCTGGACCGGCACGGCCCACGCTGGCTGATGACGGCCGGATCGGCGCTAGCGGTGCCATGCGTCGTACTGATCGCCGTCGCACCCAACCTCCTGGTATTCACCCTTGGGTGGCTGCTCGCCGGCATCGCGATGGCCGCCGTGTTGTATCCGCCCGCTTTCGCCGCGCTCACCCGCTGGTACGGGCCGCAAAGGGTGAAGGCCCTGACCATGCTGACTCTCGCAGCAGGGCTGGCCAGCACGGTGTTCGCGCCCTTCACGGCCTTCCTCCTGGACCGCCTGGATTGGCGCGGCACGTACCTGGTCCTGGCGGCGATTCTTGCCCTCATCACCATCCCTGGCCACTGGCTTGGGCTACGGGGCCCCTGGCCGAGCGCGAAGCACATCGCCGGGCTGGAGAAGACCGACCAGGAACGAGCCGCGGAATCTCCGCCGGCGCACGCCCGAACCGATGATGGGAGCACCCCGGCACAAGACCCCGGCGGCCTCGGCACCGGGACCCGGCCTAGGTCCGATCCCGCCCGGATTGTCCGGGGGCTTCCGTTCGTCGCACTGGTGTTCGCGCTCGGTTTGTCGTCGTTCACCGCGTTCGCCGTGGTGATCAACCTGGTGCCCCTGTTGATCGAGCACGGCATCGACACGGGGACAGCAGCTCTGGCACTGGGGCTCGGCGGCGCGGGCCAAGTGGTAGGGCGAGTGTGTTATCCGGCCCTGACGCGGCTGCTCGGAGTGCGCGCGCGCACCGCCTTGATCTTGCTTGCGACGGCCTTGACCACTGGGCTCCTCACCCTGCTGACCTCACCGGCAACGCTGATCACCGCCTCCGTGATCGCTGGGATGGCTCGTGGCCTGTTGACCCTGATCCAGGCCATGGCGGTCACCGATCGGTGGGGGACCGAACACTACGGCCGCCTGACCGGGATCCTCTCCGCACCGGTCACCGTGACGATCGCAGTGGCGCCATGGGCCGGCGCGGCGCTGGCGGACCTTCTCGGCAGCTACACCACGGCGTTCGTCGTGCTCACCGCCGTCGGTCTCGTCAGCGTGGTATTCGCGATGCTCAGCACCCCTCGTTCCACTTCTTAACCGTGAACGTTTATGGGCGATCACTCGGGGAGACGTTCCTGATCAGAGAACCGGGGGCTCAGATGGCGCAGGGTGACCGCCAACGCGGCGGGTCAGCTCATCAGTCGCTTGACGTATACGTGTAGCGAGCGTCGGCCACTCGCTGGCGCCCACCACGTCCTGGCGGAAGGTGACCGCGATCGCCGCCACCGGAAAGCCGGTGTGGTCGCGGGCCGCCACGCCGACGGAACCGAAGCCCGGCGTCACCTCCCCCTGCTCGGTCGCGTAGCCCTGCCGGCGCACGTCGACCAGGATCGGACGCAGCGCTGACAGGGCCCGCGGCCCAGAGCCGTGTCGATCTGTGAACGCCGACGGATCCGGAAACAGAGCTCGCACCTGCGCGGCCTCCAGCTGGGCGAGGATGGCGCGGCCACTCGCCGTCAGGTGAGCCGGCAACCGCACGCCGACGTCGGTGACCAGCGACGGACTGCCAGGTGCCCGTTCCTCCAGCAGGTAGAGCACCTCGCGCCCATGCAGGACCGCCAGATGTCCACCGTGGCCGACATCGTCCACCAGCCGGTGCAACAGCGGCCGCGCGAGCCTGGCCAGCGGTGCCTGCCTGGTGTAGGCCGTACCGAGTTCAAACGCCGCGAGACCGAGCCCGTACCGGCGTTCTTCCGGCAAGTGCACCACCATTCCGTCCCGTTCCAGCTCCGCGAGCAGGTGGTACACGGTGGATCGGGGCAGATCCAGCTCGGCGGCCACGGCCGCGGCCGGCATCGGGCCACCGTGTCGAGCCAAGTGACGAAGGATGCGCATGCCGTTCTGCAACGCCGGCACCCGGCTACTCGCCCCCATCCTGTTCACCTCCCGGCTCCGGTGTCTGGAATACCAGACAGTATCTCTCTTAATGGCATTCCGATGCGGACATCAGCACGATGCAATGGCTGCTATGAGCCCGCACCAATCACCGGTTGCTATCGGCACCGGTCCGGTTTCCGCACTCGACGTCGTCGCCGTCGCTCGTCACGATGCCCGCGTGGCTTTGTCCGACGACGCCCGGACCGCCATCGACAAGGGCCGAGCCGTCATCACCGAACTCGCCGGCGACGACGAAGCCCATTACGGCGTGTCGACCGGCTTCGGCGCGCTGGCCACCCGGCACATCCCCGTCGAGCGACGTGCTGCGCTCCAGCTCTCACTGATCCGCTCCCATGCCGCCGGTTCCGGTACCGAGGTCGAGCGCGAAGTGGTCCGCGCCATGATGCTGCTCCGGCTGTCGACGCTGGCCACCGGCCGGACCGGGATCCGCCTCGAGACCGCGCAGGCCTATGCCGAGCTGCTCAACCACGGCATCACACCGGTGGTGCACGAGTACGGATCGCTCGGCTGCTCCGGAGACCTGGCGCCGCTCTCGCACTGTGCGCTCGCACTGCTTGGCGAGGGTTGGGTACGCGACGCAAACGGCGACCGCCTACCTGCCGCCGACGCGCTGGCCAGCGCAGGACTACAGCCCGTCACACTGACGGAGAAGGAAGGCCTGGCCCTGATCAACGGCACCGACGGCATGCTCGGTCAGCTGATCCTGGCCTTGCACGATCTCGATGCCCTGATGGCCATCGCGGACATTGCCGCCGCGACGAGTGTGGAAGTACTGCTGGGTACCGACGCCGCCTTCGCCGCCGATCTCGTAGCGCTGCGCCCGCACCCCGGCCAGGCTGCCTCGGCCGCCAATCTGCGGGCTCTGTTGGCCGGCTCCGGCATCATGGCCAGCCATCGGGTGCCCGGAGCGTGTACCCGGGTCCAGGACGCCTACTCCCTGCGGTGCAGCCCTCAGGTACACGGCGCGGCCCGCGATACCTTTGCGCACGCCCGCACCGTCGCCGACCGGGAACTGACCGCCGCCATCGACAACCCCGTCGTCACCCCCGACGGCCGGGTCGAGTCGAACGGGAACTTTCACGGCGCTCCCGTCGGCTACGTACTGGACTTCGCCGCGATCGCGGTCGCCGACGTCGCCAGCATCGCCGAGCGCCGCACCGACCGGATGCTCGACGTCGCCCGCAACCAGGGCATGCCGGCATTCCTCGCGGCCGACCCAGGTGTGGACTCCGGGCACATGATCGCCCAATACACCGCCGCCGGGATTGTCTCCGAGCTGAAGCGCCTGGCCGCGCCGTCGTCGGTGGACTCGATTCCGTCGTCGGCGATGCAGGAAGACCATGTCTCGATGGGTTGGTCCGCGGCACACAAGCTCCGGCGCGCGGTCGATGGGCTCACCCGGGTCCTCGCCGTGGAGATCCTGACCGGTGTCCGCGCCATGGACCTGCGCGCACCCCTGACTCCCGCACCGGCGACGGCGGCCATCCGCGCGTCCGTACGACGCGATGTTCCCGCGCCCGGGCCCGATCGTTTCCTCACACCCGAGCTCGATGCCGTGGTCGATCAGATCCGGTCCGGAGCGCTCACCGCGACCGTGTCCGACGTCATCGGCGAGTTGCACTGACTGCCATGAGGAGCCCGGCCTATGGAACAACGCCGCCACACGTTACACGTGCCAATTCTCACCCGGCCGTCAACGGCGCTGCCGGTCCGTTGACGGGCACACCTTTCGTTCCCGCGTGGGTGACACACATGCCAACTGTTGGCGTCGGCGTCACACACATCACACCGATGTACGTCCAGTCCCACACCGGCTCAAATCAGCACTGAGGTTTCCGCCCGAACGAGGAGTTCGTATGACGCAGACCCGAATCATCCGGGCGCCGCGAGGCACCCAGCTGACCGCCCGCAGCTGGCAGACCGAGGCACCGCTGCGGATGCTGATGAACAACCTCGATCCCGAGGTAGCCGAGCGGCCCGAAGACCTTGTCGTGTACGGCGGGACGGGCAAGGCCGCGCGCGACTGGGCCAGCTACGACGCGCTCGTGCGCACGCTCGCCACCATCGACGACGACGAGACACTGCTGGTGCAGTCCGGCAAACCCGTCGGTGTGCTGCGCACCCACGAATGGGCCCCGCGAGTGCTCATCGCCAACTCCAACCTGGTCGGAGATTGGGCGACCTGGCCGGAGTTCCGCCGCCTGGAGCAGCTCGGGCTGACGATGTACGGGCAGATGACGGCCGGATCCTGGATCTACATCGGCACCCAGGGAATCGTGCAGGGCACGTACGAGACCTTCGCGGCGGTGGCGGCCAAGCGGTTCGGCGGTAGCCTGGCCGGCACTCTCACCGTCACCGGCGGCTGCGGCGGCATGGGTGGCGCGCAGCCGCTTGCCGTCACGCTGAACGGCGGCGCATGCCTGGTGGTGGATGTGGACGAGGCCCGGCTGGCCCGGCGCGCCGACCAGCCCTATCTCGACACGTACACCGCCGACCTCGACGCCGCACTCGATCAGCTTGAACGGGCGAAACGGGAACGCCGGGCGCTCTCGGTCGGGCTGGTCGGCAACTGCGCCACGGTGCTGCCGGAGCTGCTGCGCCGCGGCGTCGGGGTCGATATCGTCACCGACCAGACGTCGGCACACGATCCGCTGAGCTACCTGCCCGAAGGTGTCTCAGTCGACGACTGGCACGACTACGCCGCCAAGAAGCCCGCCGAGTTCACCGACCGGGCCCGAGCCTCGATGGCCAAGCATGTCGAGGCGATGGTCGGCTTCCTCGACGCCGGGGCGGAGGTCTTCGACTACGGCAACTCCATCCGCGACGAGGCCCGGACCGGCGGCTTCGCCCGCGCATTCGAGTTTCCCGGTTTCGTCCCCGCGTACATCCGCCCGCTGTTCTGTGCGGGCAAGGGGCCGTTCCGGTGGGCCGCGCTGTCGGGTGATCCTCGCGACATCGCCGCCACCGACGAGGCCGTGCTCGATCTTTTCGATGACGACCATCTGCATCGCTGGATCCGGGCAGCTCAGGAAAAGGTCCCGTTCCAAGGGCTACCGGCGCGGATCTGCTGGCTGGGACACGGCGAACGGCACCTCGCCGGGTTGCGGTTCAACGAGCTGGTGGCCGACGGCCGCGTGTCGGCCCCGATCGTCATCGGCCGGGACCACCTCGATGCCGGCTCCGTCGCCTCGCCGTACCGGGAAACCGAGGGGATGGCCGACGGGTCCGACGCGATAGCAGACTGGCCGCTGCTGAACGCACTGGTCAACACCGCATCAGGCGCCTCGTGGGTGTCGATTCACCACGGGGGCGGCGTAGGCATGGGCCGCTCCATCCACGCCGGTCAAGTGAGCGTCGCCGACGGCACCGAACTCGCCGCTGCCAAACTGGAACGGGTACTCACCAACGATCCGGGGCTCGGCGTTCTCCGGCATGTCGACGCCGGGTACCCCCGCGCCTCCGAGGTAGCGCGCGAGCACCACCTGCGCGTTCCCACGGCGGAAGCATGAGCGGCCTCCACGGTGTTGATCGGACGGGGCGCGAGTTCGACCGGATGTGGGGCGAGCTGGCTCCGGTGGGCCGTGGACGTGACGGTGGCTACCGGCGCTTCGCGTGGACCCGCGAGGACGCCACGTTGCGGGAGTGGTTCACCGCCGAGGCAACGCGGCGTGGTCTGACGCTGGTCACCGACCGTGCCGGAAATCAGTGGGCTTGGTGGGGAGATCCGGATACCGACGGGCCCGGGGTCGTCACCGGGAGCCACGTGGACTCGGTACCCAGCGGCGGCGCCTACGACGGTCCGCTGGGTGTGGTCTCCGCACTGCTGGCCGTCGACGTCCTGCGGGCGAACGGGTGGACGCCATCGCGCCCCATCGGCATCGCGTCGTTCGCCGACGAAGAAGGTGCCCGATTCGGGGTGGCATGCGCGGGATCCCGGCTACTGACCGGTGCGCTGCCACCCGGCCGGGCGCTGAGCCTCACCGACGAGAACGGCATCACCATGGCTGAGGCCATGCGCGCGGCGGGTCATGAGCCGGACCACGTCGATGGCGACGCCGAGGCGCTGAGCCGGGTCGCGACCTTCGTCGAACTCCACGTCGAGCAGGGGCGCGGGCTCGTCGACCTCGGTGAACCGGTGGGCGTGGCGAGCATGATCTGGCCGCACGGCCGCTGGCGGGTCACCCTCGCCGGGCAGGCGAACCATGCCGGAACCACCCCGCTGCCCGACCGGCTCGATCCCATGCTCACCCTGGCGACCCTGATCACCGCAGTGCGGGCGAGCGCCCTACGCCATGGCGCCCTCGCCACCGTGGGCAAGGTCAGCGTGGAACCGAACGGGGTCAACGCGATCCCTTCACAGGTCACCGCGTGGCTGGATTGCCGTGCCGCCGACGAGGAAGCGGTCCGGCATGTCTTGGACGACCTCTCGACCTTCGGTCCGGTCCAGGAATCATGGACACCGGCCACCGTCTTCGACACCGACCTGGCCACCCGGCTAAGCGACGCCGCCTCGGAGGGAGAACCAGTGCCTGTTCTCGGCACCGGCGCCGGCCACGACGCGGGCGTGCTCAGCACGGCGGGCATACCCACCGCGATGCTGTTCGTGCGCAACCCGACCGGTGTGTCGCATTCACCCGAGGAGTTCGCCGAACGGGCCGACTGCCTGGACGGGGTCCACGCCTTGACTCGCTGCCTGGCGGAGCTGACCCGATGACCGGCACACACCCCCCAACCAGCACCCACCCCCCAACCAGCACCCACCCCCCAACCAGTGTTGATCATGGGCACGTGACGCCTTCTGGGCCCAAGAAAGCGGATTCCGCCCATGATCAACTGGGGAGTAGGGAGGGCCGGGCCGTGCTAGGGCGCGCGGGGGCAGCGGGCGGGGCCGCGGACGAGGTGTTCTGGGCCGAGCAGGCGTGGGTCGCTCCGACGCCGGCCCACGGCGAATCTACGGATCTCGCCGGTCCGGCTCTGGCGGCGCGAGTGCGCATCGAGGTCGGCGAGGGCCGGATAACCAACGTCACGCCGGGCGTGGATCCGGAACCGGACGACGTCCGGCTGCCAGGCGTCGTCTTCCCCGGCTTCGCCAACGCGCACTCACACGCCTTCCACCGCGCACTACGGGGTCGCACCCACCGCGACGGCGGTTCGTTCTGGACCTGGCGCGAGGACATGTACACCTTGGCGGCGCGGCTCACGCCGGACAACTACTACGAGCTGGCCAAGGCGGCATACGCCGAGATGGCCCTGGCCGGAGTGACGGTGGTAGGCGAGTTCCACTACGTCCATCACATGCCGGACGGGACACCCTACGACGACCCGAACGCCATGGGTCTGGCGATCCAGCACGCTGCCGCGGACGCAGGGATCCGGCTGACGCTCCTGGACACCTGCTACTTACGCGGCGGAAGAGACACTGCGCTGGAAGACACCCAGGTCAGGTTCGGCGACGGCACGGCGCAGCGCTGGCGCGAGCGGGTGAATCGGCTGCGTGCCGACGTGGACTCCCCTGGTACGCGGGTCGGCGCCGCGATCCACTCGGTGCGCGCTGTGCCCGCGACCGCCATTCCGGTGATCGCCGCGTGGGCCCGTGACGCCTCAGCCCCGCTGCACGTCCACCTGTCCGAGCAGGTCGCCGAGAACACCGCCTGCTTGGCCGAGTACGGCCGCACGCCGACGCAGCTGCTCGCCGACTCCGGCGCGCTCGGTCCGACCACCACGGCCATCCATGCCACCCATCTGAGTACCGAAGACATCGAGCTGCTCGGCGACTCTGGGACATCGGTCTGCGCCTGCCCGTCCACCGAACAGGATCTGGCCGACGGACTGTCCCCCATGGGTGATCTGGCTGCCGCAGGGGCCGGCATCTGCCTGGGCAGCGATCAGCACGCCGTCGTCGACCTCTTGACCGAGGCCCGGCTACTGGAGATGCATGAACGGCTGGCCAGCGGCCGGCGCGGGCGGTTCGGTCCGCAAGACCTGGTCACCGCGCTGACCGCCCGCGGCCACGAAGCGCTGGGGTGGGCCGGGAATGGCCGTATCGCTCCTGGCGCTGCGGCGGATCTGGTGGCCGTACGCACCGACTCGACGCGAACCGCCGGTTCCGACGCTGCTCAGGTCATGTTCTCGGCCACCGCGTCCGATGTGGAGACCGTCGTCGCCGGCGGGCACGTCGTCGTCGACCGCGGCCAGCATCGCCTGGGCGACGTAGCCGCCCTGCTGCGGGCCAGCATCACGTCCCTATGGAATCCGTCCTGACAGTGGAGGCATTGTGAGCGCTACTCTCTTCACCGGCATCGGGGAGTTGGCGACCATGGACCCCGCCCACGGTCCTGGCGTCGGTCTCGTCGAACACGCTGCCCTCATCGCGGATCATGAGGCGGTGCTGTGGACCGGCCCGTCCTCAGCGGCCCCCGAGGCGGATCACCGGATCGATCTGGGCGGCCGGGCCGTCGTCCCCGGATTCGTCGACTCACACAGCCATGTCGTCTTCGCCGGGGACCGGGCTCGGGAGTTCGAGGCCAGAATGTCCGGAGAGCACTACGACGGCGGCGGGATCGCGACCACGATGGCAGCCACCCGCGCCGCCACCGATCACGCACTCGCCGACCAAGGCAGCCGGCTGATTCGCGAGATGCGCGGCCAAGGCACTACGACGGTCGAGATCAAAAGCGGTTACGGACTCACCGTGGAGGACGAGGCCCGGCTGCTGCGTGCGGCCGCCACGCTAACCCCGGAGACCACGTTTCTCGGCGCCCACGTGGTGCCTCCCGAATACCGGGACGACCGCGCCGGTTACATCGACCTGGTCGTCGGACCGATGCTCGACGCCTGCGCACCATATGCCCGGTGGGTCGATGTTTTCTGCGAACCCGGCGCTGCGTCGGCATTCGACGAGGACGAGTCGCGCACGGTGCTCGAGGCCGGGGCGCGGGCGGGCCTCGGCTTGCGGGTACACGCCGGACAGCTGGGCCCTGGGCCGGGGGTCGCACTCGGCGTGGAACTCGGTGCGGCCAGCGTCGACCATTGCACGTATCTGACCGATGCCGACGTTGACCTGCTGGCCGGGGCAGCGCGCGACGGCGGTCCAGTCGCCACGTTGCTGCCCGGCGTCGAGTTCTCCACCCGGTCCCCCTATCCCGATGCCCGACGGCTGCGGGCGGCCGGCGTGACCGTGGCCCTGGCCAGCGACTGCAACCCCGGCAGCTGCTTCACCTCGTCCATGCCGTTCTGCATCGCGCTGGCGGTCCGTGAGATGGGCATGTCGCCCGCCGAGGCATTGTGGTCGGCGACCGTGGGCGGTGCCCGGGCGCTGCGACGGGAGGATGTCGGACACCTACGGATCGGCGCCCGCCCGGATCTGTGTGTGCTCGACGCGCCGTCGTACCGGCACCTGGCCTATCGGCCCGGGGTCCCGATCGCGTCCACCCTCGCGTGGTGACATCCTGCCGTCCCCTAAATGATCATGTTTGGTGGGTTTTCTCGTGCGTCACCACGCCTGCAGGCCTGTCGACGCACGTGAAAACCCACCAAACATGATCATTTAGCGCTGGCGGCTGCGATGGCGGGCCACCCGGGATCGGCTGGCGCACCTGGCGGAGCAGTATCGTCGCGCGCCGCCGCGACCGTCACCGATGTAGTACCGCTCACAGCCTGCCGCCTCACATCGCCCCCACGTGCGACGCCCGTGTTCCTGGATCACCCCGGCCAATGCCAGCGCACTGCTGGCCAGCAGCCAGCTGCCCCAGCCCGCGTCCGCCGGGTCCACATGGATGTGCCACGGGCTGTCGTTGTGCCGCGACAGCCGCGGCCGGGCAGCTACCTCGTCGAAGATCACATTGATCTGTTGCGCCGCCCGGTCTACGTCGTCGATCAGCAACAGCTCCCGCAACCGGACCAGCGCCGCGGTCAGGTCGGCGGCCTCGTCGAGCTCGAGCCGCTCCAGTGTCTCGCCGTGCTCATGCAGGGCGCTGACCAGGCAAGCGGCGGTTTCCTCGTCCACCTGCCCGGCAGCAGGAGCGACGTTCACCAAGGCCTCGAGCCGGGCGAGCGGCCGGATTGTCTCCACCCGACCAGCGTACTGTAACGTCCTCCTTTATGAGCCCGTTACGTCCCGGGTGCGGCAAGAGACGGTCGCTCCCCGTCTCCTACCTCGGCGCGGCCTTCTTCGGGCGGCTCGCGGAAGAGGGCGCCCCGGTGGTCGTCGTCCTGCTCGCGCTGGACCGCACCGGAGACGTCTGGCTCGGCGGCCTGCTCGTCGCTGCCACCACGCTTCCGCACATCGTCACCGGTCCGCTGGCCGGTCATCTGCGAGACCGGACCGGGCGCCCGGTGGCAGTGACCGCACTCGCCGCAATGCTCGTCGCGGCCGCCTACACGACGCTGGCCGCCACGACCGGCCTGGTGCCCTGGCCGTTGGCGATACTGTCCGCGCTAGCTGCCGGAGCCGCCGGTCCGCTACTGCTGGGCGGGTTGTCCAGCCTCATCGGCGGACTGGTCACACCGGCAGGCAGGCCTGCCGCACATGCCGTCGATTCCGCCACATACAACGTCGCCGGGATCGCTGGTCCCGGGCTGGGCGCCACGGTGTCCGCGGTCGTTTCGCCGGCGGCCGGGCTCTACTGCCTCGCGGCGGCAGCAGCGGCGGGAGCCATCTGCGCCACTTCAATACCGCCAGGTCACGATAAGGCCCGGCAAACGCCCGGAACACCACCTGGCGGTATTGAAGTGGGGCCACGCTTGCTCGCCGGGTTCATCTGGATCTGGCGAGTACCGGTGCTTCGGACGACGACCGTGGTCACCACCCTGGCGCATGCCGGGCTCGGCGGGCTGGCCGTGATCGCACCGCTGCTGGCCGTCCATCTCGGCTCCTCGGAGAGCACCGGCGGGTACTTCCTGTCCGCATTCGCGGCGGGCGCGGGTGTTGGTTCGCTGCTCATGGCACACCGCAGAGCCAAAGGGCTGCCTCCGGTGCCCGTCGTTCTGGTGAGCCTGGCGCTGCTCTCCGCGGCGCTGGGACTCGGTGCGCTCGCGCCCACGCCGGCACTTGCGCTCTGTTGTTTCGCAATCGCCGGATTCGCCGACGGCCCGTTGCTGGCGATGACGCTGCTCGTACGCACCGAGGCCAGCCCGCCGACGGCTCGGACGCAGGTATTCATGGTCGGCGCCAGCCTGAAGCTGACCTTCGCCGCAGGCGGGGCCATCGCCTGTGGGTTCGCCGCCGGCGCCGGTGGGCCGACTCTGTTGTTGGCGGTAGCGGCCGTCGTCGCGGCGTCCATCCTGCCCGGCCTGCGGCATCGCGACCTACCCAGGAACAGTCGCCAGCGGCATGGAACAGTGTCCACATGAACCACGTCAACGATCACAGCGTCATCCGGCAGCTCATCACCACACACGCCACCTGGGCCGTGGTGGGCCTTTCCGCCAACACCGCGCGGACGGCGTACAGCGTCGCCCAGTACCTGCAGAAGGCACTAGGGATGCGCCTGGTGCCGGTCAATCCGCGTTCGGAGGACGCCCACGGCGAGAAGGGCTACGCCCGGTTGGCCGACGTTCCGGGGCAGGTCGACGTGGTCGACTGTTTCGTCAACAGTCAACGGGTCGGCGCTGTGGTCGACGACGCCATCGCCGAGAAAGATCGGCTGGGTATCAAGGCCGTCTGGCTCCAGCTCCGTGTCATCGACGAGGCCGCCGCGCAGCGCGCCAAGGACGCAGGGCTGCACGTGATCATGGACACCTGCCCCGCTATCGAGGGCCCGAAGCTGGGATACTGACAACTCATGACAGCAGACACCGCTGAGCAGTACCGCGTCTTCGGTGAGCGATACGCTCGTGGGACTTCACCGACATACGAGCGACTGGCCCTGGCTGTCGCCCGCAACCGCCAGCTGACCTCGCTGATCGACGAGCTACCGCCGCCCAAGCGGCAGCCCAATCTGCTGTTCGGGGCCACCCGGTACCTGGGCGGTCCGGTGGACGACGACGACGCGTTCCATACCTGGATTCAGGCGAACTGGACCGAGGTGGCCGGCGTCATACGCGAGCGGCGCACCCAAACCAACGAGGCCGCCCGCTGTGCCGTGCTCTTGCCGCTACTGGCCCAGCTGCCCCAGCCATTGGCGCTGCTGGAGGTCGGAGCGTCAGCGGGGCTGTGCCTCTACCCCGATGTGTATCGATACCGGTACGGCGACCACGTGGTGGGGTCCGAGACCAGTCCGGTCGAGATGAACTGCGCTCCGGCCGGGAATGTGCCGCTGCCCGAACGCGTGCCCGAAGTGGTGTGGCGCGCGGGCCTCGATCTCAACCCGGTGGATCTGACCGACGACGACGCACTGCGCTGGCTGGACGCGCTCATCTGGCCGGAACACCACGACCGTT
The DNA here is from genome assembly GCF_010122465.1 of Phytoactinopolyspora mesophila. NCBI lineage: Bacteria > Bacillati > Actinomycetota > Actinomycetes > Jiangellales > Jiangellaceae > Phytoactinopolyspora > Phytoactinopolyspora mesophila. The sequence goes on from NZ_WLZY01000003.1 coordinate 134,217, forward strand.
CCGCCCGGCTCCACGCAGCGGCCACGGCGATCCGCGCCGACCCGCCGAATATTCAGGCCGGCGACCTGCTCACGGATCTGCCGGCACTCGCCGCCCAGGCACCCGCCGAGGCTACCCTCGTGGTGTTTCACAGCGCCGTGCTCACATACGTGCCGCCGGAGTCGCGCACGACGTTCGTGCAGACAGTCAGCGCCCTCCCCGGCCATTGGATCTCCAATGAAGGGCTGAACGTCTTCCCAGATATCCGGGCGGGTCTCGCCGCACCCGCGGAGCCCGATGGGATGTTCCTGCTCGCGCTGGACGGACATCCAGTGGCGCGGACCGAGCAGCACGGCCGGTCCATTACCTGGCTGGATTCGTCCCCCTGACGATGCACCGGTCCGGCGCGGGGTGCGCTCAGGATGCCCCGCGCCGGCTCGACCGTCGCAGCAGCCACGCCAGGTACGGAGCACCCACCAGCGCCACCACCAGGCCCACCGGGATCTCGCGGGGCGCCAGGACCGTCCGGCCGACGACGTCCGCGGCCACGACAAGTACGGCGCCGAACAGTGCGGCCACCGGGATCAGCCGCCGGTGCGACGGACCCACCAAGGCACGCGCGGAATGCGGCGCCACCAGCCCGACGAAGCCCACCGTGCCCACCACCGATGCCGCGCCGGCCGCCATCACCGCGCCACACATCAGCACGCTCAGCCGGGCCCGCCCCAAGCCCAGCCCCAGAGCCCGCGGGGTGTCCTCGCCGTAGGCCAGCAGGTCGAGCGACCGCCCGACGACGACGAGCACCACACCCACCGCCACCGGCACGATCAGCCACTGCAGGTCGTCGAGACCACGCCCATAGGTGCTGCCGGCTAGCCAGGTCAGCGCCCGGTTCACCGCGAGCTGCGCCTGCATCGCCAGCACGGCGACGATGGCCGTGCACAATGCGCCCACGCCGATCCCCACAAGCACGACGCGGGTGGGGTCGAGCGTCAAACCGGCCGGCGGCCAGGAAAGCCGCCGTGTCCGCCCGTCGCGCCGCCCACCCGACCCGCCCGTCCAGCGACCGGCAGCCAACAGGAGCAGCAGTGTGGCGGCGATCCCACCGGCCAGCGCCGCAAGGGGCAGCACCCAGCCCGGCGCATGCGGTGCGAGCATCAGGGACGCCACGGCACCGACGCTCGCACCGCCGGTCACGCCGATGATGGAGGGTTCGGCGATGGGATTGTGCACGACGGCCTGCACAGCTACCCCGGCCACCGCCAGACATGCACCGGCGACGGCCGCCACCGCCAGCCGCCCGAACCGGCGATCCACCACGGAGGTCTCCATGCCGCGCAGCCAGTTGCCGATCTCCGACCAGCTCACGGAGACGTCGCCGATCTTCAGTCCGGCCAGCACGGTGACGATCAGCAGCCCGACGCCGGCAGCGGCCACGACGGGAAACGGCAACCGGCGGCGCGCGCCGATGGCGGCCTGATCGTCGACGTTGCCGAAGCGGATCCTTCTGGCCAGCAGGATGAACACCGGCGCCCCCACCACGGCGGTGATCACTCCTGCCGGCAGCTCCCCAGCGCTGGCCGAGCGCAGGAACGAGCGAGCGACGACATCGGCGGCCAGCAACAGCGCGGCACCGATGATCATCGCTGATGGCAACAGCAGCGCATGACGGTGCACGCCCAGCATCCGTATGGTGACCGGAGACACCACCCCGACGAAGGCGATCGGACCGGCGACCGTGACGGCCGAAGCAGCCAGCAGGACGGCCAATCCGAGGGCGGCCAGTTTGACGACCGTGACGTTGGCACCGAGTGCGCGCGCCCCCTCGTCACCGATGGACAACACGTCCAACGGACGGATCAGGAAGGCGATCAGGACGCAGATGAACAGCACCGCGCCACCCATCTGGATCGCGCGGGTGGAGTCGATCGCGGCGATGGAACCGTTGCCCCAGAAGAACAACCCTTGGGTGCTGCGTTCGAACCACACGAGCATCAGGGTCGCCAGCGACATCAGGGCCATGGTGATCGCGGCGCCGGCCAGCAGGACACGACCCCCGACGACGAGTCCGCGGCGCCCGGCGAGCGCCCACACACCCACGGCAGCAATCAGCCCGCCGAGCGTGGCGAGCCCGGCGGAAGCGAATCCGCCGAGGTTGATCCCGAAGGCGGCGACGACCACCACGGCCAAGTAGCCCCCCGCGTTGACGCCCAGTGTTTCCGGGGCGGCGAGCGGGTTGCGGGTCACGGCTTGGGCGAGGGCGCCCGAAGCCGCCAGAGCCGCTCCGGCCACCAGGCCGGTCAGCAGCCGAGGAAGCCGCGAGCCGACAAAGATGTCTCGCACGCCGGCGTCGGCGTCACCGGTCAGAAGTGCGCCGAGCTCACCAAGGCCAATCCCGGAGCTGCCCTGCCCGACGTGCAGAACCACCACACCGCAGAGGAGAACGAGCGCACCGCCGAGTACCACCAGCCCGCGGAGATGCCAGCGCACGGCTGGCGTTGTCGTCTTGAGCACTACAAGCCGAGCGCGCTCTGTACCTCGTCGTACACCGTCACCGCCGTGACCGGGCCGCCCCAGAGCCAAGTGCCGGCGTCGATCGGGTGGACCCGGTCCTCCTCCACGAATTCGAGACCCCGATAGATCGGGTTGTCGGCGAGCTGACCGGTGAAGATGTTGTCTTCCTCCTGTGCCACGTAGATCATGGACGACGACGGGTCCGCCGTGGTCAAACCCTCGACGTCGGTGTCAGTCAAGCCGTAGGCGTCGGTCTCCCCGGACCAGCCGTTCTGCATGCCGGCCGCCTTCAGCAGCTCGGACGCGTAGGTCGGTTCGCCGAATACCCGCACCGTCGCCGATCCCTCGAAGGTGTAGCCCTGGGTCAACAGGAAGGTGGGGTTGCCGTCCGCATCTTCGAGCGCCTGACGGAACTCGTCAGCACCCGCGTCCAGGTCAGCGAGGACCTCGGCGGCGCGGTCTTCGGTGCCGGTCAGGACCGCAGTGTCAACGAACGTGTCGCGCATGGCTTCGAGCTGACCGCCTTCATGGCCATAAAAGTCAGACGAGTAGGTGGGGGCGATGTCCTGCAGCTCTGAAAGGTTGACGACGGAACGGTCGTCATCGGTGACGATGAGGTCCGGCTCCAGCGCTTCGATCTGTTCGAGACTGGGTTCCTGCCGGGTGCCGACGTCGACGACGTCCTCCCCCAGCTCCGGTCCCGCGGCGACCCACAGTTCGTATCCCTCCACGTCGGCGACGCCCACTGGGTGCACGCCGAGCGCGATCAGATTCTCCGCCGACGACCATTCAAGCGCGACCACCCTGGTAGCAGGCTCGTCCAGCTCGATCGGGCCGTGGGTGGTGTCGATGGAGACCGGGCCGCCAGCTTCCGCGTCGCCGTTCTCGGATGTATCCGGGTTGGACTCGGCATCGTCGGAGTTGCCGTTGTCGTCCGAGCCGCAAGCGGTGAGCAACCACACCGCCGAGGCCGTCAGAGCGACGGCCGTGCGGAATCCAGCCCGGCGGTGAGATGCTCCCGCGGGCGTTGTGACGACGTTTCGCATGTCAGATGTACTCCTCATAGGGTGCTGGCCGTAGCGCGCGCGTACGGCAGGCAGGTCGGATGACCGGTGAGTGGATGGGCGACGACGTGAACCGGCAGACCGAAGGCCGTCTCGATGGTGGCGCTGGTCAAGACCGTTCTGGGATCGCCGACGGCCAGCACCGATCCCTCTGCCAGCACGATGATGCGGTCGGCGTACGCGGCGGCCTGGTTCAGGTCATGCAGGACGAGCCCGACGGTGATGCCGTGCTCGTCGGCCAAGCTCCGCGCCAGACCGAGAATCTCCACCTGGTAACGCAGATCGAGATAGGTGGTCGGCTCGTCGAGCAGCAGGACGCCGGTCTGCTGGGCGAGGACCATCGCTACCCAGACCCGCTGCCGCTCCCCACCGGAGAGGCCGTCCACGTGCCGGTCGGCGAACGCTGCGGTCCCCGTCACCTCGAGGGCCCAGCTCACGGCGTCGCGATCGGCCTCGCGGAGGCGCCCGATGGCACCCCGGTGTGCGTAACGTCCATGCTCGACCAGCTCCCGCACCGTGATGCCGGCCGGTACTGGCGAGCTCTGCGGAAGGAAGGCCAGCCGCCGCGCCAGGTCACGCCCGCGCAGCTCAGCCGTGTCCACACCGTCGACGGTGACAACACCGGCATCCGGCGCGTGCAGCCTGGCCAGCGTGCGCAGCAGGGTGGATTTGCCAGAGCCGTTGGGCCCGACCAATACCGTGACCCCGCCGGTCAGGAAGGCGGCGTTGACGCCGTCGAGCACGGAACCGCTGTTGTAGCTGGCATGGATCTGCTCGGCTACGAGAGTAGAAGGCACGCTCCGCTCCTCCACCGATCAAGGTAGTTGATAAGGCATGCCTAATCTAACTTAGTCCGTGCGCATCGGCCCAATCCGCAGCTGTGGCCGTCGTCACCACCGAGCGGGCACTACGTCAGCTTGCGCTGAAGCGCTTCCCCCTTGGCCCGGGCCGTTGCCTCCAGCTCCGCCCGGAACGTGTCCATCCGGGCACGCAGCTCGTCGTCGGCGGCACCGAGAATCCGGGCCGCCAGCAGGCCTGCGTTGCGCGCCCCGCCCACCGAGACGGTGGCCACCGGCACCCCGGCCGGCATCTGCACGATCGAAAGCAGCGAGTCCATGCCGTCCAAGTACTTCAACGGCACCGGCACGCCGATCACCGGCAGCGACGTCACCGAGGCAAGCATCCCGGGCAGGTGTGCCGCGCCGCCGGCACCGGCAACCAGGACACGGAGGCCGCGCTCAGCCGCCGACGCACCGTAGTCCAGCATGGCCTGGGGCATGCGATGTGCGGAGACGACACCAACCTCGTGAGCCACCGCCAGCTCGTCCAGTGCCTCGCCGACGGCAGACATCACCGACCAGTCCGAATCGGACCCCATGACGATGCCTACCCGTGGCTCGCCCTGCCCGCGCCGGGTCACTAGCTCACTCATCGATATCCCCTCGGATGTAGTCCGCGGCGTGCCAAGCCCGCTCACGCAGTTCGGCCAGGTCGGAGCCATAGGCCGTGACGTGGCCGACCTTGCGGCCCGGCCGCACCTCTTTGCCGTACCAATGCACTTTGAGCCCGGGGTCGCGCGCCATGACGTGCCGATAGGCGGGGTAGATGTCCGGCAGCTCGCCACCGAGGATATTGACCATGACGGTGTACGGCGCCCGGGCGTCGGGAGAACCCAGCGGGAGATCCAGCACCGCCCGGAGGTGGTTCTCGAACTGGCTCGTGACGGCGCCGTCGATAGTCCAGTGCCCGGTGTTGTGTGGGCGCATTGCCAGCTCGTTGACCAGGAATTCGCCGCCCGTCGTCTCGAACATCTCGACGGCGAGCACACCGACGATGCCGAGCTCGGCGGCGATCGACAACGCGATCCGCTGAACCTCGACCGCTCGCGGACCCGGCATACCGGGCGCCGGCGCGACGGTCTCGACGCAGATGCCGTCACGCTGCACCGACTCGACCACGGGATAGACGACTGCCTGCCCGTGTGGTGATCGAGCTACCAGCGCGGACAGCTCCCGCGCATATTCCACTCGCTCCTCCGCGAGCACCGGCACGCCGGCCAGGAACGGTTCAGCGACGGTCTCTGCGGGTGTCTGCGTGTCCACGAGCCAGACGCCCTTGCCGTCGTAACCGCCGCGGGTGGTTTTGAGGACGGCACGGCCCCCGTGCTCGCCCAGGAACGCCGCGACGTCGTCCGCATCAACGACAATCCGATGCTCCGGGCACGGGATGCCGATAGCGGTCAGCCGCTCGCGCATCACACCTTTGTCCTGGGCGTGCAGCAGAGCTTCAGAGCCCGGACGCACCACCACTCCGGCCGCTTCCATGGCGCGCAGATGCTCCGGCGGAACATGCTCGTGATCGAATGTCAGAACGTCGCACCCTTTGGCGAACGTCATCAAGTCGGCGAGGGCTTTCTCGTCGGCGACGACCGGATCACGCACCACTTGCGCCGCGGACTCACGCTCCGACGCGGCCAGAACAGCCAGCCGCACACCCAACGCTGTCGCGGCAGGCTGAGTCATCCGCGCCAACTGCCCGCCACCGACCATGCCGACCACTGGCCACAAAGCATTCATCACAGGGTGTAAGGGTACGCGGCGTGGCACCAGCACCGCGCACGTACCGCGCGCAAACGACCTTCACACCCGGTGCGCCGGCCGGCTCGGATGCGTCCGAATGCAGCTAGACTGTCGATTTCGGCCCTTTGTGCCGTACCCTTGGCTGGTGCTCGAAACCCAGACGGTAGAGCGTCCTACGTCAAGATCTTGGCGTGCGGCCATGCTCCGGAGGGCGCTGCGCAGTTGGTACAGGCTACACCGGATCGTGCGCGAGGGCCTGAAGTTCGCGACGGTCGGCAGTGTCGGCTTCATCGTTGACATCGGCCTTTTCAATCTGCTGCTGTTCGCCGGCGGCCAGGGCCCACTGCACGACCAGCCGCTGCTGGCCAAGACGCTGTCCGTGACCGCCGCCACCATCGTCACCTATGCCGGACACCGCCTCTGGACCTTCCGGCACCGTGCTCGGGTGAAGCTAGCCCGTGGGTACCCGTTGTTCTTCCTCTTCAACGGCCTCGGGCTGGGCATCGCCCTCGCGTGCCTGGGAGTATCGCGCTACGTTCTGGGGCTGTCCGGCCCGCTGGCCGACAACATCTCGGCCAATGTGGTGGGCCTGGCGATCGGCACCCTGTTCCGGTACTGGGCGTATCGGACCTGGGTTTTCCCCGCTCACCCGGACGCTGATCCACGCCGGCGCGACCCCAAGGCCGAGCCCGTCCACGTATAACCGAGTCCGCGGGCAAGGCACGAGCGAGTCCGCGGGCGAAGAGAAACTCTGGCCCATGGAATCTCTCCATGGTGCGGCGGGCATCGGCGAGGGAGGCCGACGGCGAAGCCCCTCCCCGACCGAGTCCGCGGGCGAAGAGAAACTCTGGCCCATGGAATCTCTCCATGGTGCGGCGGGCATCGGCGAGCGAGGCCGACGGCGAAGCCCCTCCCCGACCGAGTCCGCGGGCGAAGAGAAACTCTGGCCCATGGAATCTCTCCATGGTGCGGCGGGCATCGGCGAGGGAGGCCGACGGCGAAGCCCCTCCCCGACCGAGTCCGCGGGCGAGGAGAGATTCCATGGGCCAGAGTCGCTAAGCCTGCACCGTCCGGCTCCGGGGCCCAGCTCGTAGGACCTGCGACGGCGCGGTGTGCCCGACGAAGCGTTCGGCCATCTCGGCTACCTCCAGCAGCGCGTCGAGGTCGACGCCGGTCTCCACCCCCATGTCTTCGAGCATGGACACGACTTCCTCGGTGGCGATGTTGCCGGAGGCGCCGGGCGCATAGGGGCACCCACCCAGGCCGGCCACCGCAGCGTCGAAGTCGTCGACACCGAGCTGGAGCGCCGCGTATAGGTTGGCCAGCCCGGTTCCCCGGGTGTTGTGAAAGTGCAGCCCCAGAGGCAGGTCCGGGACGGCCGAGCGGGTTTCGCCCACTAGCTGGACCACCCGCGTCGGCGTCGCCATGCCGGTGGTGTCGCCGTAGGCCAGCGAGTCGATGCCGGCAGCCATACCCTGGCGCGCCACCCAGACGACGCGCTCCACCGGAACCTCACCTTCGTACGGGCAGCCCCACGCGGTGGACACGATGAGCTGAAGCGTGGCCCCGCCCTCGTGAGCTTTGGCCGCGAGCTCCGGTAAGGCCGCAAGGGATTCCTGGGTGGTGCGGTTGATGTTCTGGCGGTTGTGAGTGTCCGATGCCGACACCACGACCTCGAGCTCGGTGAATCCGGCCGCGAGCGCTCGCTCCAAGCCTCGCTGGTTGGGCACCAGAGCGGAGTAGCTCACGTCGGGCGAGCGTCGTACCTGTGCCCATACCTCGTCAGCGTCGGCCATCTGCGGGATGGCTTTCGGATGGACGAAAGACACCGCTTCCACCCGGCGCAGACCGGTGGCGGACAACGCGTTGATCAGCTCGACCTTGGCCTGCGTGGAAATGGGCTCCTCGTTCTGGAGCCCGTCGCGGGGGCCGACCTCGCGCAGGCTCACTCGGCGTGGCAAGTCGTTCACAACACCATTCTCCTCGTCCCGTCCGAGTTCTCACACATCGCGGTCACGACGGCAGGTCTGGCGGGTGGCTAGTGCCCCGGCCAGTTCGGCCTACGTTTCTCGTTGAACGCCGCGATTCCTTCGGCCCGGTCACCGCTGAATGCGGTGGTGCGCCATGCGGCGTCTTCCACGTCGAGTCCGGCCGCTAACGGGGCGTCGAGCCCGAGCCGCATAGCTCGCTTGGCGCTGCGCACACCCACCGGCGAGTTCGAGGCGATCGCCTCAGCCATCTCGAGAGCGGTGTCGCGCGCTTGCCCGGTCATGACCAAGCGGTCGGCGATACCCAGCCGGTAGGCCTCTTCAGCGTCGACGCGTCGTCCGGTGAACACAAGGTCACTAGCCCGGCCCCACCCGATCCTGCGGGCCAGCAGCTGTGTCCCTCCTCCACCAGGCACCAGTCCCACGGTCACCTCGGGCAGCCCCAGCACGGCGGAGTCGTCGACGACGATGAGGTCACACGACAGCGCCAGCTCGAATCCGCCGCCGAGAGCAAAGCCATTGACCGCGGCGATGGTCGGCACCGGCAAGTTCAACAGCCCGTTGAAGGCGTCGCGCATCACCGGACGCTGCCGCCGGAGGTCGTTGTCAGTGAACGAGCGTCGCTCTTTCAGATCGGCACCGACGCAGAATGCCTTGTCGGACGCCGACGACACCACTGCCGCACGCATGGTGCTGTCCGCCGCGAGCCCCGCCCCCACGGCAGCGATGGCCCGAGCATGCTCGGTCGAGATCGCATTGAGAGCATCTGGCCTGTTCAGAACGATTTCGACGACACCCGACGGGTCGAGTCTCCGGACCTTCACAGTCTCCATCCGCCGACCTTACCGCCCCGCGACCCACCACGGTGATCGTCAGTGGGTTGTGGTTGCTCTGCGGTGATCGTCAGTGGGTTGTGGTGCCTGCACAGCGACCACAACCTACTGTCGATCACCGATAAGGAACGCGGTGAATCAGCGCAGGACGGTGACCTCGACCCGCTGGAATTCCTTGACCTCGGTGTAACCCGTGGTGGACATCGCCCGGCGCAGCGCCCCGACCAGGTTCATCGAACCGTCGGCGAGGAACGACGGACCACCCAGGATCTGTTCGAGCGGCGCGACCGTCCCGACCCACATCCGCTCGCCGCGGGGCAGGTCCGGATGATGGGCTTCGGAGCCCCAGTGCCAGCCCCGGCCAGGCGCCTCCGCGGCCCGGGCCAGCGGCGAGCCGACCATGACCGCGTCGGCGCCGCAGGCGATCGCCTTGGCGATATCGCCGGAGCGGCCGATCGAACCGTCGGCGACCACGTGCACGTAACGCCCGCCGGACTCGTCGAGGTAATCGCGGCGCGCGGCGGCCACGTCGGCTACCGCGCTGGCCATCGGCACGGTCACACCCAGCACCGAGCGGGTTGTGTGGGACGCGCCACCACCGAAGCCGACCAGCACACCCGCGGCACCGGTGCGCATCAGGTGCAGCGCGGCCTGGTAGGTGGCGCACCCTCCGACCAGCACCGGAACGTCGAGCTCGTAGATGAACTGCTTGAGGTTCAGCGGCTCGGCCTGACCGGACACGTGCTCGGCCGAAACCGTGGTGCCGCGAATGACGAAGAGGTCGACACCGCCCTCGATCACGGCCTGGTAGTGCCGTTTCACCCGCTGCGGCGACAGCGCTCCCGCGACGGTCACGCCGGCGTCGCGGATCTCGCTCAGGCGCTCGGCGATCAACTCTTCACGAACCGGCTGGTCGTAGATCTCCTGCAGCCGGTTGAGAGCTTTGCCTTCTTCGAGGTCGGCGATCTCGTCGAGCAGCGGCTGGGGGTCGTCGTAACGGGTCCACAGACCCTCGAGGTCCAGCACACCGAGCCCACCGGCTTTGCCCAGCGCGATCGCCGTCGACGGCGACATCACCGAATCCATGGGCGCCGCGATCAGCGGGATCTCGAACCGGTAGGCATCGATCTGCCAGTGGGTGGAGACTTCTTCGGGATCCCTGGTACGACGCGACGGCACCACCGCGACGTCGTCGAATGCATACGCTTGGCGGCCGCGTTTGCCTCGGCCGATCTCAACTTCTGCCACGCGACCAGGCTACCGGCAATCCGAGTGTGCACCAGCATCGCACCATCGGGGTGTCTGTCCCGGATGGCGGCTGCCGGTGGTTGAGGGATAAGTGTCGCCAGGGCAACACTTATCCCTCAACCACCTTCAACCGATCAGCGGCGCGAGGTGTAGTTGGGCGCCTCGACGGTCATCTGGATGTCGTGCGGGTGCGACTCTTTCAGCCCGGCCGAGGTGATGCGGACGAACCGGCCCCGCTCCTTGAGGTCCGGGATGGTCCGGGAACCGGTGTAGAACATCGATTGCCGCAACCCGCCGATGAGCTGGTGGGTGACGCCCGCGAGCGGGCCGCGGAACGGAACCTGCCCTTCGATGCCCTCTGGCACGAGTTTGTCCTCAGAGGCGACGTCGGCCTGGAAGTACCTGTCTCGTGAACCTGTGTCGGCCGAGCCGCGCTTGCGCAGCGCTCCAAGCGAACCCATACCGCGGTAGGACTTGTACTGCTTGCCGTTGACGAAAATCAGCTGACCAGGGCTTTCCTCGACGCCGGCCAGCAGCGAGCCCAGCATGACCGTGTCCGCACCGGCCACAATCGCCTTCGCGATATCGCCGGAGTACTGCAGCCCACCGTCACCGATCACCGGAACACCAGCCGGGCTGGCAGCCAACGACGCCTCGTAGATGGCCGTCACCTGAGGTACGCCGATGCCCGCGACGACGCGCGTCGTACAGATGGAGCCCGGGCCGATACCCACCTTGATGCCGTCCGCACCGGCGTCCACGAGCGCCTGCGCGCCTTCACGGGTAGCGACGTTACCGCCGATGACCTCGACGCCGGCCGCGGCCGGCTCGGCCTTGATCCGCTTGACCATGTCCAGCAGCGCGCTGGTGTGCCCGTGCGCGGTGTCGACCACCAGGACGTCGACGCCGGCCTCGACCAGCGCCATGGCGCGCTCCCAGGCTTCGCCGAAGAACCCGATGGCGGCGCCCACGACGAGACGGCCTTCCTCGTCCTTGGTGGCGTGCGGGAACTGCTCGGACTTGGCGAAGTCTTTGACCGTCACCAGGCCACGCAGCCGGTTGGCGTCATCAACCAGCGGCAGCTTCTCGATCTTATGCTTGGCGAGCAGCGCTATGGCGTCTTCGGGCTTGGTGCCAACGGGTGCGGTGACCAGCGGCATGGGCGTCATGGTCTCGCGGACCAGCCGCAAATGATGCTCGTCCTGCGGGACGAAACGCAGATCACGGTTGGTGACGATGCCCAGCAATACGCCGCCCTCGTCGACCACCGGCAGGCCGGAGATGCGGTAGTGACCGCACAGCGCGTCGACCTCCGCCAGCGTGGAGTCGGGGCCGGTGGTGACCGGATCGGTGACCATACCCGACTCGGACCGCTTGACCTGGTCCACGTGGCGGGCTTGATCGTCGATGGACAGGCTGCGGTGCAGCACACCCACACCGCCCTGGCGTGCCATCGCGATCGCCATCCGGGCTTCGGTGACGGTGTCCATGGCGCTCGAGAGCAGCGGGATGTGCACCTCGATGTTGCGGGTCAGCCTGGATCTGGTGTCGACTTCACTAGGGATCACGTCGGACTCGGCCGGCTGAAGCAGGACGTCGTCGAACGTCAGCCCAATCGGCGCGAACTTGTCAGGGACCTCATGCTGCCTGGACTCCATGGAAAAATGATCCTCTTACGTGATGGCGGGCCGGTGGCTCCTATGGTATGCCGTGATTCCCCATCCACCGTATGGGCTGTTCGTCTCTGAGTCGCGGCCCCGTACGGCTACCTCGTTTCACCGGATTCAACTGGCCAGTTTGGCTATGCTCGCCTGACATACATCTCGGCGCATCCGGGCTCGCCGCCCGAAGGAGTGGGGATCGCTGACATGGCAGAACCGGCGCTGGCGCCTTTACATGGCCGGACCCGCGAACTCACGCGGCTGGTCGAGGCGGTTTCGCGGGCAGCACACGGCAGCGCCTCAGCAACCGTCGTGCAGGGCGTCGCGGGGGTCGGTAAGTCATGGTTGCTCGAGCGCATTCACCACGAGTTGCCCACGCCGTTCCTCGTTTTGCGCTGCCAGGGCCACCCAGCCGAGCAGGATTTGCCTTTCGCGGGCCTGCACCAGTTGCTCGGCCCGGTGGTAACCGAAATCGACAGTCTTTCGAAGCCGCAACGCGAGGCACTCGCGGCGGCTCTCGCGCTGAGCCCGGCCGAGCCCGCGGAGCGCTTCGCCGCCGCGGCCGGGCTGCATGCGCTGCTGACCCGGCTCGCCGAGGTCCAGCCGGTCCTGGTGCTGGTCGACGACGCCCACGTGCTGGATCACTCCACGCTCGAAGCCGTCTCGTTCGCTGCCCGCCGCCTCGACGCCGACCGAGTGGCCGTCGTCTTGGCAACAGTTCCGGACGCTGCCTCGGAGATCGAACTCCCCGGCGGCGTCATCGATCTGGAGCCTCTCGACAGCACAGTCGCGCGGGCAATCTTGAGCAGCGCGTACCCCAAGCTGGCCAGGCCAGTGGCCGAGCGCATCCTCGAGGTGGCAGCGGGTCTACCGCTCGCCCTCCTGGAAATACCCGCAAGCCTGACACCGGAACAGTTGGCCGCCACGCAGCCGTTGGGTAGATCCCTGCCGCCCGGGCGTACTCTCGAGCGCCTTTACCGGCAACGGCTGGCGGAGCTGGGCGAGCAAGGTTGCCTCGCGCTCCTGGTGGCCAGCCTCGGTGAGTTGGATCCCGTAGTCGTCGAGCGGGCCCTGACCCAGCTGGGGCTGGGGTTCGAGGATCTCGAACGAGCGGAATCCACCGGCTTGATCTCGCTCCGCGAGGCGCGCGTTCGTTTCAACCATCCGACTCTCGTCTCCGCGCTGCACAATGCCGTCACCGAATCGGCGTGGCGGCGAGCTCACCGCGCTCTGGCCGCCGTGCTCACCGACGAGCCCGCCCGCCAAGCGTGGTATCTCGACGCCGTGACGAATGGTCCGGACGAACAGGTGGCCCGGGCCCTCGCCAGCAGCGCTGAGGAAGCCATGTCCCGAGGAGCGTACGCCGAGGCCGGTAAGGCACTCGAGTCGGCAGCGGCCCGAGCCGCGACGCCCTGCGCGCGCCACACGCACCTGGTGGCAGCCGCCGAGAGCTATGCCCGCTGCGGTGCCTACGCGCCGCTGGCTCAACTCCTGGAGGAACTCGCCGCGACCGCGGGCACCGCCCGCGAGCGGCTCCGCTGGGAGGAAGTCCTGCTCAGAACCCGGATCTGGACGACCACTGGAGTTCCCGACGCCGCCCCAGTCCTTGCCAGCGCGCTGGAGGCCGCGGCGGCAGCGCCGGCCGAGGCGAGCAGCCTCGTAACCACCCTGTCGCTGGCCTTACTCATCGCCGGCAGGCACGTCGAGGCTGCCAGCGCCATCGAACAGGCCCGCGGCATCGCGCGGGACGGGCACGTCGCCATCGTCACGCTGCGGCTCACGTGGGACATCGTGGAGGTTCTGACCGGCGTGCCGGGGGCCGGTGGAGTGCTTCAAGCACATCGACTCGACACTCTCCACGACGCCGAACTGGCCGCGCTCGACCTGCCCGTCGCGCTGGCAGCCTCCGCGCTGACACTGCTGGACGAGCCCGCCACCGCAAACGCCGTGATCGAGCGCCAGCTGGAGACCTTCCGTTCGGTGGGGGCGCTGGGACTGCTCGGCCTCTGCCTGGCTGTGAAGGGCGCCGTCGTGGCCCGGCAAGGCGACTGGGTGAGCGCTAGGGCCAGCTTCGCGACGGGGGCCCAACTGTGCGCCGACACCGGCTTTACCGGCCCGGCGCCCCACATCGATCTGCGCTACGCGTACTTCCAGGCCGCGCTCGGCGATGCCGGGAGCTGCCGTGCCCTTGTCACCCGTGCGACGGCCCACGAGCCGACCGTTCCGGCGGTGGCGGCACTGGCATGCTGTGTTCTCGGCCGGCTGGAGCTGACCAACGGCCACGCCGACGTCGCCGTCGAACACCTCGTCGAAGCTGGCTCGATCGAGCACTCGGCCGGACTCACCGAACCAGGGTTCTCCTCACGGGTAGGAGACCTGGTGGAGGCATTATGGCGGCTTCGCCGGGCGCGGGAGGCGCTGAAGGACGTCGAGCTCTTCGAAGGCCGGGCCGCGGCGGCAGGCCGCATCGCCGCGCGAGCGATCGCGGCACGATGCCGGGCGTTGCTCGCTGCCGATCACGAATTCGACAAGCTCTTCGCCGAAGCGGCCGCGTTACACCGGCGTTCGCCCGAGGTGTTCGAGCAGGCCCGTACCGAGCTGGTATGGGGCCAGCGGCTACGTCGGGCGCGCCGCAAGCGAGACGCCCGTGACCACCTGCACAACGCACTAGAAGAGTTCCAGCGTCTGGGAGCCGCGCCGTGGGCGGCGCTGGCCAAGGCGGAGCTCGCGGCGTGTGGTGAGCGTCGGCAACATGGTCTCGGCCCCGCCGCGGAACTGACCCCACGCGAGCTGGAGGTAGCCGTGACGGTGGCCAAAGGCGTCACCAATGCCGAGGCGGCCGCGGCTCTGTGTGTATCGGCACGGACCATCGAGTACCACTTGAGCAGCGTGTACCGGAAGCTCGGTGTCACGGACCGTGCGCATCTGCCCGCCACCCTCCTCAGCTGAGCGCCATTTGCGGCCACGTTGAGATCCGCTCCCGCACACACTGGGGTTCCTCCCTGATGCGATGCCGGCCACCCGCCGGTCACACTGCCCACATGCGAACTACACGCCTGCGACGCGCTCTGGCGACGGCCGCGATACCCGTGCTGATGACGGCCACCGCCGGCGGCTGCGGCAACGACGACGCGGCGGACAGCCCTGATCCGACGGACGAGGCCGCGGCTGACGCCGACCCCACCGAGGACGACCCGGACGAGCCCGCCGACGACGACGCTGATGCGGCCCCGGAAGACGAGCCCGCCGAGGACGACGCCACTGACGACGAACCCGACGCGGCGGGCGGCGGATCAGATTCGGGGGCCGCGTGTGCCGACATGATCCAAGCCCGCGAGATGGTCAACGACATCCAGGCCTTGTTCGATGCCGGTGATATGGACGCGGTGGCGAGCGGCTTCCACAATGCCCGTGAAAAACTCAACGCGGCAGACGTCCCGGAGGACATCCAAGCCGACTGGCAGCTGGCGACCGATCTGGTCGAGACGTTCGTCGCCGCGATCGAGGACGCCGGCGGAGACGTGGAAGAGGCGATGGCCACGCTCTTCGTCGAGCTTGATCTCGATGAGGTGGCGGAGCAAGAAGCCGCGGAGGACCGCGTCCATGACTACCTCGCGGACGAGTGTGGCGTAGACCTGCCCGTGGTCCGCGACTAATGTTCTCGGACCTGTTCGCCAGCGCCGAGGACTAACTCGCAGCCCAGGCAAAGTCCGGCGAGGACGTCGAGAACGCCGTGACGACTCCGTCCCAGGGGCAGGGCGACCACCGTGGCCGCTCTGCCCTCAGGAGGCGCATCATGACAAACGACCAGGTCACCGAGATCCTCAACCACCCGCTGAGCCAGGAGATGCTGGCTCGTGACCTCTGCCGCCTGGCCTATGTGGCCAAGGACGGGACACCGCGGAGCATCCCGATCGCCTTTGCCTGGAACGGCAAGGAAGCCGTGATGTGCACGTCGAGGAACGCTCCGAAGCTGGCTTCGCTCCGTCAGAACCCGGCCGTCGCCATCACTATCGACACCGAGGTGCACCCACCCAAGATCCTGCTCGTCCGCGGCACTGTTGAACTCGACGAGGTCGACGGCATCCCCAATGAGTACCTCGAGATGAACGGCACCTATCAGATGACGGCCGAGCAGCGGGTCGAGTGGGAGGCCGAGGTCCGCTCGCTCTACGACGGCATGGTCCGCATCGTGATGACGCCGACGTGGGCGAAGCTGATCGACTTCGAGACGACCCTGCCCAGCGCAGTCGAGGAACTCATCCAGCAGCGTGCGGAGCGTCAGCGGGAACGTGGGAACAGCGTGCGCTCCGACGAGCCAGGAACGTCGCAGTCATGACCATCCGGCGCCTTGGAGGGATGCACCTCAAGCGAGGCTGTGGCGCAGGCGCGAGAGCCGCTCAGCCGCCTCCCGCAAGACCTCGTCACGCTTGCAATAGGCAAATCGGACCAGCGACTTCGTCGACTCCTTGTCATCGCAGAAGACCGAGACGGGCACCGCCGCCACACCGATGAGGTCGGGAAGCTGCTGGCACAGTTCGATGCCGTCATCGAAACCGAGCGCAGCGGCGTCGGTGATCACGAAGTACGTGCCTGACGTCGGGAAGACATCCAGCCCGGCTGCCCGCAGCCCGTCGACCAACAGGTCCCGCTTACGCTGCATGCTCCCCGCCAGCTCGGTGTAGAACTCGTCACCAAGTCCTAGCGCGGCCGCCACGGCGGGCTGTAGAGGGCCGCCACTGACGAACGTCAGGAACTGCTTGACCGCCCGCGCCGCCGCGACCAGCTCCGGCCGGCCGTGCAGCCAGCCGATCTTCCATCCGGTCACGGAGAACGTCTTGCCCGCCGAAGAAATCGTGACCGTTCGATCAGCCATGCCGGGCAACGTCGACATCGGGATGTGTTTGAGATCGTCGAAGACCAGGTGTTCGTAGACCTCGTCGGTCACCACGATCGCGTCGTGCTCCACGGCCAGCTGTGCGATCAGTTCCAGTTCGGCGCGGCTGAAGACCTTGCCGGTGGGATTGTGCGGCGAGTTCAGCAGCACCACGCGCGTCCGCTCGCTGAAGGCGGCGCGAAGCTCATCGGCGTCGACGGTGAACGACGGGTGCCGCAACCGCACCGTACGTCGCCGGGCACCCGCGAGCGCGATCGAAGCGGCATACGAGTCGTAATACGGCTCGAAGGTGACGACCTCGTCGCCGGCCTCGCACAACGCCAGAATGGTGGCCGCGATGGCTTCGGTGGCCCCGGCGGTGACCAGCACCTCAGAATCGGCGTCGACGTCGAGGCCGTAGAACCGCTTCTGATGCTCGGCGACGGCCGCCCGCAGCTCGGGTACACCCGGACCCGGCGGGTACTGGTTGGCGCCGCCGTTGATCGCCCTGGTCGCCTCGTCGAGGATGAGCTGCGGGCCGTCGGTGTCGGGAAAACCCTGGCCGAGGTTGATGGCTCCCGTCCGCACGGCCAGTGCGGTGATCTCCGCGAAAATCGTCGATGTGAACGGACGCATCCGCGGGACCAGAGCAGAGTTCGCGACGGGCGGGGAAGGCGAGCGCGTCTCGGTCATGTCGCCACCCTAATGCCGCCCATCCAGCGCTCGGCTCCGCACCACCAACGCACCCTCGGTTGTGGACGGCAGGATTTCAGATCATCAGCGGCTCGCATATGATGACAAACGGCCCTGGAGCACAACTTGTGCTCTGCAGCGTCTGCCCGATGAGTGGGTAGTTGGTCCAACGGCTGACCTGGCCGTCTTGTGACAACACATCCTGCCCTGCCTTGGCCGCACATCACCGTGGAACACGCGGCCAGCGCTCCCCATCGCTGGAGGCCCCGTGGCTCGCCGCCCATTGATCACCAACCGACGCAGCCGGCTGCTGTTCTCACTCGCAGCAGCCGCCGTTGTGCTCGCCGGCTGCGGCTCCGACAACACATCATCCGACGACGAGGCCGCCGCCGGTGATACCACCGCCGCGCCAGATGCGGCCGCGGCACCACTCATGATCGACAACTGCGGTTTCGACGTGACCATCGACGCCCCGCCCGAGCGCGTCGTCACCATCAAATCCACGTCGACGGAGCTCATGCTGGCTCTCGGTCTCTCCGACCGGCTGATCGGCACCGCGTTCGGCGACGGCCCGGTCCCTGAGCAATACGCGGACGACGCCGCGGCCGTGCCGGTGCTGTCCGAGCAGGTCCCCGGCCACGAGGCGCTGCTGGCGGCCGAGCCAGACTTCGTTTACGGCGGCTGGGAGAGCAACTTCACCGTCGACACCGCCGGCGAGCGCGAGGCCCTGGCCGACTTCGGTGTCACCACCTACGTCTCGCCGTCGGCATGCAAGGACGCCCCGTACCAGCCGGATCCGATGACGTTCGAGCTGCTGTTCGAGCACATCCACGAGCTCGCCGCCATCTTCGACGTCACCGACCGGGCCGAGGAACTTGTGGCCGAGCAACAAACACTGCTGGACAGCGTGGACGCACCAGGCACCGGCTATACCGCCCTCTGGTACAGCTCCGGTGAGGACGCTCCGTACGTGGGCGGCGACATCGGTGCCCCGGCCATGATGATGCGCGAGCTCGGCTTCGAGAACATATTCGCCGACATCGACGACACCTGGTCCAACGTGGGCTGGGAACAGGTCATCGACCGCGACCCGGACGTCATCATCCTGGTCGACGCCGCCTGGAACACAGCCGAGAACAAGATCAACCTGCTGGAGTCCAACCCGGCCACGGCCGTGATGCCGGCCGTCGAAGAACAGCGCTATCTGACCTTGCCGTTCCCAGCGGCCGAAGCAGGTGTGCGCAACGCCCAGGCCGTCGTCGACCTCGCGGAACAACTCGACCAGATCGACTTGCCCGGCAGCGACTCGGACAGCGGATGAAGCCCCCATGACAGCGCCCCCGAACGTCACCAGAAACTCAACGCCGCCACCGGCCCACCCGGCCCAGCGCGGCCGGGCGACGCAGCGCACCGAGACACAACCGCGTCCCAAGCGGCCGGTCTCCATGGCGGTGTGGACGCCGGTGATGTCCGGCGTGCTGGTGCTCTCGGTCACGGTGGCGGTCACCATCGGCTCGGCCGACATCAGCATGCTGGATGTCTGGCGCTCGATCGGGGCGCACATCGGCCTGGACCGGCTGGGACTGGAACCGGCCGCGCTCTCCCGGCAACTCGACGGAATCGTCTGGGACGTCCGGCTGCCGCGGGTGCTCACGGCCGCGGCGGTCGGAGCCGCCCTCGCGTTGTGCGGTGCGGTCATGCAGACACTCACCCGCAACCCACTGGCCGACCCGTACTTATTGGGCCTGTCCTCTGGAGCGTCGGTGGGCGCGGTCATCGTGCTTGTCCTCGGAGTGAGCCAGTTCGCCCTGCCGGTCGCGGCGTTCGGCGGCGCGCTCCTGGCTCTGACGGCGACCTTGACGCTGGCGAACCGGCGCGGCGAACTTCCGCCGACCAGGACCGTGCTCGCCGGGCTCGCCGTGTCCTACCTGTGCTCGGCCATCACGTCGTTCGTGATCTTCTGGTCGGCCACCGGCGACTCCTACCGGGGCATCCTCAGCTGGTTGCTGGGCTCGCTCGGCGGCAAGAGCTGGGACGACGTCGCGATCGTCACCACGGCCGTCGTTGTCATCGGCGCAGCGTTGCTGACTCGCACCAGGACCCTGGACGCGTTCGCGTTCGGCGACGGCACCGCTTCAGCGCTCGGCGTCAACGTCAACGCAACGCGGTGGACCATGCTCTCCTTGGTTGCGCTGCTGACCGGAGCTGCCGTCGCGGTCAGCGGAGCGATCGGGTTCGTCGGGCTGATGATCCCGCATGCGGTCCGGCTGATGGCCGGGGCAGGACACAAACGGGTGCTGCCGCTCGCCGCCCTGGTCGGCGCCAGCTTCATGATCTGGGCCGACACGCTGGCGCGGACCATGTTCGACCCCCGGGAGCTTCCGGTGGGCGTTGTGACCGCGTTCCTGGGCGCTCCCGCCTTCGCGATTCTGCTACGCCGACGGAGGATGAGCCGATGACCGCCAGCATGACGACGACTATCGACCGCGCCCGCACCGGCGTCGACGGAGCCGGGTTGCGGGTCGGCGACGTGTCGTGGTCCGTGGAGGGCGCGCTCATCGTCGACGGCGTGAACGTCAGCGTCGCGCCGGGCACCGTCACCGGGCTGCTCGGTCCGAACGGGTCGGGAAAAAGCAGCTTGCTGCGGGCCATCGCCGGGATCAGCCGTCCGGACCGGGGCAGCGTCTCGCTCGGCGGCCAGGATTTGCTCACCATGCGGCGGCGGGACCGGGCGCGCCGAGTGGCCGTCGTCGAACAAGAGACCACCACCGACGTGCCGCTGCGGGTGTTCGACGTCGTCCTGCTGGGCCGCACTCCGCACAAACCGGCGGACAACGACGAGCAAACCGCCTTGGACGCCCTCGGCACGGTGGGGCTGCGGCATTTCGCCGAACGCGACTGGCACACGCTCTCCGGCGGTGAACGCCAACGTGTTCACCTGGCTCGAGCACTTGCTCAAGATCCGGAGTTACTCCTGCTCGACGAACCGACCAACCACTTGGACATCCACTACCAGCTGACGCTGTTGGCAAATGTGTCGAATCTGGGAGTAACGTCACTGGCAGCCTTGCACGACCTCAACCTGGCCGCGGCGTACTGCGATCAGGTGGTGCTGCTTGACGGCGGCCGGGTGGTCGCGTCCGGAACGCCAGAGGATGTCCTGGTTCCGGATACCATCCGGCGGGTGTTCGCCGTGGAGTGCGACGTCCACCGCCACCCCCGCACGGGACGCCCGGTCCTGATGTTCTCGCCGATCAGCGAAGAGGTCGCAGCGAAGCGTGAACCATAAGGGTGTTGCTCCATGCGACTGTCCAGTCTTTGCTTGCTGGTTGCCGCCGCCGCTGTGCTGACGGCGTGCGACGGCGACGATCCCGGCTCCGCACCCGCGCCCCGAGACACCATCACTCCGACGCCGGCGCAGCCAACCGTGCCGGAGCGTCCAACGCAGCCGGCACCCACGGCAACAGTCGAGCCCGTCCCAGAGCCAGTTGAGTTCGATACCGACGCCGCCTTCGAGTTCATCGAGCATCTCGCCGACGGCATCGGGCCACGCGAGGCCTCGTCGGACGCCTTCCACGAAGCTGCCGCGGACGTCGAGGACGAATTCACTGAACTCGGCTACGAGGTCACCCAGGTGCCCGTACCTGTGCCGGCGGGAGACTCGTGGGGTGTGGCAGTCCCCGAGGGCGAGTCCGCGAATGTCATCGCCGACCCGGCCGGCTTCGAACCCACCGAGGCCCACATCATCATCGGCGCACACCTCGACACCGTGCCGCAGGCGCCCGGCGCCGAAGACAACGCCTCCGGGGTGGCCGTCATGCTCGAACTGGCCCGGATGGCCGCGGCCGAGCCACCCGGAACTCCGGTCCGGTTCATCGCCTTCGGCGCTGAAGAACCTCGTGGTCCAGGCGACGACCTCCATCACTTCGGCTCGCAGCAGTACGTCGCGGACATGCCGTCCGCGGAGCAGGATGCGCTGGTGGCGATGGTCTCCCTGGACCGGGTGGGCGTGGCCGCGGACCAGGTACCTATCTGCACCGGCGGCACCGGGACGACATCGGTCATGGACGCGTTGATCGAAGCAGCCGACGTCGCCGGCGTGGCAGCGCAGACCTGTGAGAACCGGGCCAGCGACCATTGGTCGTTCGAGAAGGCCGACCTGCCGTCGGCCCGGCTCGGCAGCGTTCCCTACGCCGGGTATCACTCGCCCGACGACGTGCCATCGGTCGTCGATACTGATCAGCTGGACAAGGTCGGCCAGATCATGTGGTCCTGGTTGGCCGGGCTCTGATCCACCGCGCCAGGTGGATCAGAGTCGCGCACCGGGGTCCAGGTCGGTGCATTCCCGGAGTTCGGCGAAGTCACTGGTCATGTCCCGCGCTTCGGCCCCCTCGGTGAACTCGGGCAGGCCGTCGTCGCCGATCCGGGCCGGATCCCAGTTCTCGTCGATCACCCGACCGTCGTGCACCGTGAGGGTCAGCACACCGGTTGCGCTGGCGGCTTCCGAGCTCTGCGTGTACCAGACGGTGTTGCCGAGGCCGTAAGCCACGTAGGTCTCGTCGAGCAGTCCTGCGCCTTGAAGCCGGTGTGTGTGGCTTCCGACGACGACGTCCGCACCGGCCGTCGCGAGCTGCGTGGCCAGGGTGCGCTGGGAATCGCTCGGGCAGCGCTCGCCTTGCACACCCCAGTGCATGTAGACGACAACTACGTCGGCCTCGTCACGAGCCGCAGTGACCGCGTCCAGCAGCGGGTCCGGGTCCAGCGCGATCGCGACACCCGGCTCGTCGTCGCCGGCCGCCCAGTGCTCGGTGGGATCGGCGGTCGGGTCGTCCGGCGTGGACGCCCCCAGCACGGCGACCCGGTTGCCGCGGATCTCGTGGATGGCTGGAGCGAACGCGTCGTCGCGGTCGGCGCCGATGCCGATCACGGACAAGGGGTCGTCGGCCTCAGCAGCCTCCGACGCGGCCGCCAGTGTCTCGGCGAACCCGTCGGAACCGAAGTCCATCGCGTGGTTGTTGGCCATGGTCACGACATCGACACCGGCAGCGGCCAGCGCGTCGAACGCCGTCGGCGGCGCCTGGAAGGTAAACCTCTTGGGCTCCGGGGAACCACCGGTCCCGACCGCGGACTCGAGGTTGACCATCGCCAGGTCCGCCGCCGCCAGCACGGGAGCCAGTGGCGCGAGGGCGGTGTCCGGGTCGTCGAGCAACGACTCGAGGTGACCCTCGAAATGGATGTCTCCCGCGAAGGCGAGCGTCACCGGCCCGCGGGGGGTTTGGTGCGGTTCCTGCGTTGGTGAGTCACGGGGTGGTTCCGGTGAACGGTCTGGCGTCGGCGACGCCGGCGGTGGCGAAGCGTCGGCGCCGGGCGTCGTGGGGATCGGGACGGCGGGGGTCGGATCAGTGCCCGAGGCGTCGTCGTCGCCGGAACAACCGGCGATCCACGAGAAGACGACCAGAACCGCAAGCAGCCTGGCGCGGCTCAACACCTGCATGACCCTTCGACCCTACGCGCCTCCCATGATCATGAACACTAAGCGACCAATACGGTCATCTAGTGTTCATGATCATGGGGTCAGACGGGGCAGGACCTCGCGGCCGAACACCTTGATCCAGCCCTTCTGGTCAGCGCCCACATTGTGCAGATAGACATGGGTAGCGCCGACGTCGAGGTAACTCTGGATGTCCCGGCGGTGCTCGTCCGGGTCGGCCGAGATCAACAGTTGCCCGTCGAAGTCCTCCGGCCGCACCAGTCTGGCCATCTGGTCAATGTCGTGCGGCGAGCGGATGTCGGCCTTGGAGAAACGCATGGCGCCGTTCGGC
Organism: Phytoactinopolyspora mesophila; assembly: GCF_010122465.1. NCBI lineage: Bacteria > Bacillati > Actinomycetota > Actinomycetes > Jiangellales > Jiangellaceae > Phytoactinopolyspora > Phytoactinopolyspora mesophila. The sequence goes on from NZ_WLZY01000003.1 coordinate 157,474, forward strand.
CACTCGCGCACGGCTTGAGCGGCGGCCTCGTCGGCATCCGGCGCCCAGGAGAGATGCACCTGGAGGATCTTCGCCATCGAAGCCGGATCCTTTCCCACGGACCGGGCACCTTCGTCGAACTTCCCGAACAGCGAGGCGACCTTCTCCGGGCTGGTCGCGACGGTGATGATGCCGTCACACATCGCTCCGGCCCGGCGAGCAGTGACGGGCCCGGAGGTGGCGACGTAGACAGCCGGAGGCGCTTCGGGGCGGGTCCAGAGGCGGGTCCGTTCGAGGGTGAAGAAGCGGCCGTCGTGCCGGACGTCACGCCCGGTGAACAGCTTCTGAATGATCTCGATGGCCTCGAACATCCGGGCGATGCGCTGCGGCGCTTCTGGCCAGTAGCCGCCCACGACGTGTTCACTGATGGCCTCGCCGGAGCCGATCCCCAGCCAGTGCCGGCCCGGATACATCGACTCGAGCGTCGCCGCCGCCTGCGCGACGACGGCAGGGTGCCAGCGGAACGACGGGCAGGTGGCGCCGACGCCGACCGAACCGCTCGTGCGCTCCGCCATAGCCGTCATGACGTTCCATACGAAGCCGGCCTGGCCTTGGCGCGGCGTCCAAGGCTGGAAATGATCATCGGCCATGACGCCGTCGAATCCAGCTGCCTCCGCTTCGACCGCCAGGTCGACAACCTCGGCCGGCGGGAATCGCTCCAGCATGGCCGCATACCCGACGCGCGCCGTGGTGTCTGTCATGGCCCCTCTCCGCTCGCCGTCCGTCCGACGTGGTCAGTATCTCTCAGGGAGGCCGGCACGAACACAAGCCCGGCCTCTCGCTACCTAGATGATCATGTTTGGTGGGTTTCCTCGCGCGCCACCACCTCTGCAGGCATTGTGACGCGCGAGGAAACCCACCAAACATGATCATCTAGGTAGCGAATCAGGCGGTGAGGTAGCCGAGCGCGAAGGCGGCGAGCCAGTGCTCGACCATGTAGTCCCCGCCGACGACGAAGGGCAGCGACACCTCGGCGTGGCGAGCGGCCAAATCCCGTAACGCCGCCGGAGCGGAATCGGCGCGGTCTCCAGCAGGCGTGGCGCCCGAGACTCCCATGCCATCAACGCTGGCGGACGGATCACTGGCCGGCACCGCCTCGAGCGCGTCGGCGACGGCGACCATCGACCAGGCGCGGCTCAAGTTGAGCCCGGCCAGATGCGCCAGGTGACCGTCCGTGGTGTCGGGCACCACCACGGGTTCGAACCTGGCCGGGAGCTCACCAGCGGCGGCGCCCGGCAGGAACCGGCCGAACCAATCGGCGAATTCCGCCGCCGGCAGCACCCGGCTCATGAGCTCGGCCTCGGCCAGCGCCGGTGAGAGGAAATCGGTGCCGGACGGCTCGTAATGCGCCGGGTAATCGGTGTCGGCCAGATACCAGCGCCGCGCGGCATCGTCGATGGCGGTGAGCAGCTGGTCGTCCCCGCGGCCAGCCAGCCATTGGGCGTGGTCGAAAGAGCGCAGCAATCCGAAGGCACTGTTCTGATGTGTGCCGTGCCGCACCGGGTAGGCCTGGCCAGGCAGCCACGCCAGTATGTTGCCGACGAGCGTCCCGGCGAGCGGCTCCACGGCAGCGGCCCAGCGCAAACCTTCCTCGGGCCAGGTGTTCAGTTCATGGGCGAGCGTCAGGAGCCACCCCCAGCCATACGGCCGTTCCCGGTTCCGGCCGGGGCCTGATGCGAAGAACTCGGCCTCGGCGTGCAGGCTCGCCGAGCTCAGGTGATCGTCGAGGACATTGCGGGCCGTGTCACCCGGGACCTGATCTGGGACGAGCCGCAGCAAACGGGCCAGCACCCAGTGCATCTCGACGGCCGAGTGCCAGTCGAACGAGCCGTAGAACGCGGGGTGCTGTCGGCGGTGCTGACGGTATGGCCCGGGCTCGGTGGCGATGACGATAGGCGCATGCGGATACTCACGGATCACACACCGCAGGGCTGTTTCGGCGTATTCACGCGCATGACGATGGAGGAACTCCGAACGCGGGTCGTCCGTCATGCCTCTACCTTATGAGGCGAGGACCAGGCGCAGGGGCTCGCGGCGGCGGCCGGACATGGTTCGGGGGCTCATCCGCCGCACGTAGCTGATGAGCCCCCGATACCGCCCTAGAGTATTCAAGCAACTCCAGGGGTATACGCCTGGATCAGTGGCCGTGTCCGTGGCCGTGACCGTGGCCACTTGCCGGCTCTTCTTCCTCCGGCTTGTCGACGACGAGCACGTCCGTGGTGAGAAGCATCGCCGCGATGGACGCCGCGTTCGCGACGGCAGAGCGGGTGACCTTCACCGGGTCCAGCACACCGTCGAGCAGCACGTCGCCGTACTTGCCGCTCACCGCGTTGAAGCCGTGGCCGGGGGTGCCTTCTGCCACCTTCGACACGATGACGTAACCGTTCTCGCCGGCGTTCTCCGCGATCCAGCGCAACGGCTCGGACAGCGCGTCCCGGACGATGCTGACGCCGACCTTCTCGTCGCCGGTCAGTCCGAGGTCGCCCTCGAGCGACGCCCGGGCGTGCACCAGCGCAGAACCGCCGCCGGCCACGATGCCTTCCTCGATCGCCGCGCGGGTGGCCGAGACAGCGTCCTCGATCCGGTGCTTGCGCTCCTTGAGCTCCACCTCGGTGGCCGCACCAACCCGGATGACACCGACGCCACCGGCCAGCTTGGCCAGGCGCTCCTGCAGCTTCTCGCGGTCCCAGTCGGAGTCGCTGTTCTCGATCTCCGCGCGGATCTGGGCGACCCGGGCCTCGACGTCGGCGTGCGATCCGCCGCCGTCGACGACGGTGGTCTCGTCCTTGGTGACGACGACGCGCCGGGCGGTCCCGAGCACCTCGAGGCCTACCTGGTCGAGCTTGAGACCGACCTCTTCGGCGACGACCTGCGCACCCGTCAGAGTGGCCAGGTCCTGCAGGATGGCCTTGCGGCGGTCACCGAAGCCGGGCGCCTTGACGGCAACCGAGTTGAACGTGCCGCGGATCTTGTTGACGACGAGCGTGGCCAGGGCCTCGCCCTCGACGTCCTCGGCGACGATCAGCAGCGGCTTGCCGCTCTGGATGACCTTTTCCAGCAGCTGCACCATATCGGAGACAGCGGAGATCTTGCCCTGGGTGATGAGGATGTAGACATCCTCCAGGATGGTCTCCTGGCGTTCCTGGTCGGTGACGAAATGCGGGCTCAGGAAACCCTTGTCGAACTGCATACCCTCGGTGAACTCAAGCTCGGTACCGAAGGTCTGCGACTCGTCGACGGTGATGACACCGTCTTTGCCGACCTTGTCGAACGCCTCGGCGATGAGCTGGCCGATGGCGTGATCCTGGGCGGAGTTGGCCGCGACGTCGGCGATGGACGACTTCTCGTCCACCGGCTTGGCGCTTGCCAGCAGGTGGTCGGTGACCGCCTCGACAGCCGCGTCGATGCCGCGCTTGATGGACATCGGTCCAGCGCCAGCAGCAACCGCCCGCAACCCGCGATGCACCATGGCCTGGGCAAGCACGGTAGCGGTGGTGGTGCCGTCACCGGCGATGTCGTTGGTCTTGGTGGCGACCTCTTTGGCAAGCTGCGCGCCGAGGTCTTCGTAGGGGTCGTCCAGCTCGATCTCACGGGCGATGGTGACGCCGTCGTTGGTGATCGTGGGCGAGCCGTACTTCTTGTCGATGACGACATTGCGGCCTCGCGGGCCGAGCGTCACCTTGACGGTGTTCGCGAGAGCGTCGACACCGCGTTCAAGACTGCGGCGGGCGCTCTCGTCGAACTCGAGAATCTTGGGCATACTTCCTAACGTCCTTCCACGTCAAGGACGACGCCCCGGCACGGCGTCGGCGCCGCGGACCCGTATGGACCCGCTGGCCGCTCACGCCGTACCGGGGCGTCGCACTGTTGCGCTCTTGGGTTTAAGCCGTCACTTGTTGACGACGGCGAGCACGTCGCGGCCGGACAGAATGAGCAGCTCGTCGCCGCCGTACTTGACCTCGGTGCCGCCGTACTTCGAGTACAGAACGACATCGCCGACCTTGACGTCGACGGGGATCCGCTTGGAACCGGCTTCGTCCCACCGGCCTTCACCGACGGCGACGACCTCGCCCTCTTGGGGCTTCTCCTTGGCGGTGTCTGGGATAACGAGTCCGGATGCAGTGGTCTGCTCAGCCTCAAGCGGCTTGACCACGATGCGATCCTCGAGTGGCTTGATGGAGACCGACACTAGTCTGACCTCCCCTTTCGCGGGATGTCACGGATGCTTCGTATATGGACCGGTCGGATGCCGCCGTCGTCGCGGGTGCCAGCGGTATCGACCATTGGCACTCTCACTGTGAGTGTGCCAAGACTGAACTTAGCCAATGTCTTAGCACTCGGTCAAGGCGAGTGCTAGTCAGGCCCTTCCCGGCCCCCGATTCATGTGATCGAGACGCCTTCCTCAGCGTCCGTAGACGCGAGTAGCTTGAGCGGCATGTACACCCCGGCCGCAACCTTCCGTCGTACTCCTGCTGAACGCGCCGACCAACAGCTCGCCTGGGACCGCAGCGATCAAGCATTCTTCGCCGCTGGCGCATGTCATATCCTGGCTTGGGCGTTTGCCGCCAATCGGCCCACATTCCAGATCGTCGCACTCCGAAAAGTTGGCGAGAAGCACCCCAGCCATGTCATCGCCACCAACGGCATCTGGGCGTTCGATCACGACGGCTGGACGTTGGAGTCCGAGCTCATGGCCATGACCGCGGGCTTCGAGCCTAGTACGCCGTGGGAACGTTTCGTTGTCACCGAGGACCTGACGACGTTCTGTCAGAACCACGATCACCGGCCCCCGCACTTGTACGCGGAAGATCCGCGGCCGCGAGCAGTGGCCTACATCGCGACGTTCCCACCGACGCCCTTGTGGTCGCCCCAGCCACAATAAGCTTCCTTATGGCGCCAGCTAGTGACACCGCCGACACTACGAAAGGCGCGCGATCTGCCACCCATCGTTCCGCAACCGACCGCACGGGCTCACGCCCATGCTTCAGCTCAGGCTTGTGCTGCCAATATCTCGGAGAACCGGCCGCGCCGCCGCGCGGGGTGTGTTCGCACTGGGCGCCATCCGCGAGACGTCAACCAGGCCTGGCATCCGTTTGACATGTCAGCTGAAACCAACCGCCGCCCGGCGCCCCACTCAGCGCGAGCGCTCCAGCCATGTCTCAGCGCCCATGCCCTCGACCCCCGCGGGTGTGTGGCCCTCGCGGTCACACGGGCCGCGCCCCAGCCGATCCCAGCGCAGCCAGTCGGCATCGGTCCTGGCCAGTCGCCAGCAACTGGGCGGGCTCCCGTATTGCGAGCGCCCGCCACTCATGGTCACCAAGACCTCGTCATGAGAAACGTCGTACACCGTCGTAGCTCCGGTGAACCACCCGAGACGTTGGTCGACGATCGCTTCGGCTGCGATCAGGGCCACCGGATGCTCTGCGGTGTACTTGCCGGCCGACCAGCGATCGAGCGCCCGCTGGCGCATGTCTGCCTCGTTGTTCCACGTCAAGGCCAGCAGGACAATGGCCGTGACCAGGAAGATGGCCAACGCACCCGCGACGGAACGGCGGGCCCAGACGCGCCGGGGAGCGTCTGGGAAGTTGAGGTCCGCGCGGATGCTGGCGGTATCGAGTGCGCCCGCCAGCAGTCGCATCGCTGCTGAATGCGGGCCTTGGCGGATGGTCAGGCGGATCGTGCTGCCGTCCGCGTGCTGGATCCACCAGCGAGGAAACCAGCCGCGTGTCCTGAACGACATTATCGAATGCCACGGCAGCCACGTGGCGTACTCATCCGCGGCGGCTATGGCGGCGGCCCCGTCCGCGTCTATCGGCTGCGTCGTCCAGATGAGCCGCCGGTGCCGCTTCGGGACCTGGGCGCCAGAGTCGCCGTCCTCCCGGCCGAACTGCTGGATCGGGAGGTTGGCGCGGAGGATTCCCTCCTCGAGCAGCCACAGCTGCCGGTTGTCGCTGCCCCTGGAGTCTCCGGCCAGCGTCTGCTCCGCCAGCAGCACGGCGTGCCCCGGAGGCGGCCGCAGTCTCTCCCGCGGTTCAGGCCGCTCACGCCGCACGTTTCCCTCCCGAGCGCCTCTGCTCATCTGACCTGCATGCGACATCCTAGAAGGCGAGCCAGGCAACCCGGGCAAAAGCGACCACTAGACTCGATGGTCGCGGGACGTGGCAGTGGGGACGACCCGAGCTGTCCCAGCGCAATCCGGTCCCATGTCGCGAGGGATACTGACACCGAGATGACTGTCATAGCTGATCGATACGTGCTCGGCGACCTTCTGGGCACGGGTGGCATGGCTCGCGTCGTCGCCGCGTACGACCGTGCGCTCGACCGCGACGTCGCCATCAAGCTCGTCCACGACGCCTACGCCGGCGATCCGACCAGCAGAGAGCGCATGCTGCGCGAAGCTCGTGCGGCCGCCGGGCTGCACCACCCGAACATTGTCGCCGTGTTCGACGTCGGCGAGTCCGGCGGACGCCCGTTCATCGTCATGGAACGGGTCACCGGCGGCACCCTCACGGACCGGCTGCGGGACGGACGAGGGCTGAGCCTCGACGAGACGATCGCCATCGCAGACGCTACGCTGGCCGGTCTTCAGGCCGCTCATGCGCGCGGGCTGGCGCACCGCGACATCAAGCCGTCCAACATGCTGCTCCCCGACTCTGGGGGCGTCAAGATCGCCGACTTCGGCATCGCGAAAGCTCTCGCCGAAACCGCTGCCGGACTGACCGGAACCGGTCAGATCCTGGGCACGCCACGCTACCTGGCCCCGGAGCGCGCACTCGGCCAGCCCGCGACGCCCGCGACCGATCTCTACTCCTTGGGCGTTGTCCTCTACCAATGCCTGACCGGCGAGGTACCTTTCAAAGCCGATACCCCACTTGCCGAAGCCCTGGCCCACCAGCGCGACCCAGTGCCCTCCCTGACGCGGGCCGTGCCACATGTGCCGCTGGGCCTGGTGCGCGTCGTGGAACGGGCCCTCGCGAAGAACCCGGCCGAGCGGTTTCCCGACGCCGGGTCCATGAGGCGCGCGCTCAGCGACTCCCGGGTTGATTCCACTCGCGTTCTCGACCGTGCTGACGGCCAGAGCGCCCCTCCCTCCAGCTGGGATGCACCGCCGACGACGGTCCTCGCCCAATCAGCCGGGCCGCCGCGGCCAGAAGAGGCCGACGCTCGTTCTCGTCGCGGCCGGCGCGCACCGTCCGGTGGGCGGCGCTGGCTCGTCCTGGCATCCGTCGTCGGTGTCACAGCGGCGCTGATCGTCGTACTGCTCATCGCCAACCAGCCCGACGGCTCGAGCGAGCAGACCGCGACCGGCCCGGAACTACCCGCCGACGACACCGCTCACGAATCCGGTGACCCACCCGGTGACGACGATCCGGAGAACGCCGAGCCGGACGAAACCGACGGCGACGCGGACACGGACGAGGCGGACAGGGGCCAGGTTTCTGACGACGCCGGTGACGGGCCAACTGACCTCGACCAGCTGATCTCCGCGCTGGCACTCGACGCCGCGGAAGCTGGCGAGAAGGGCGAGGACCTGTTCGACGAGCTACGTAAACTCCGGGAGGAACGTAGCGGCCCGAAGCGTGCCGAAAAAGCCCGCAAGCTCATCGAGAAGACCGGCTCGTGGATGGTCGACGGGGAACTCGACAATCAGACGGGCCGCACGGCGGTGACCGTCTTGGAATTCGAGAGCCGGCCTGACGACCCCGCGCTAGCGGACATCAGCAACCTGCATGCCGAAGTCGCCGTCGACATGGGCCGCTGGGGTGACAAGGCGGACAACCTCGTGTCCAAGCTCGATGACGTGCTGGAGACACGCAATGCCCGCCAGCGTTCGGAGGAGGCCGAAGATCTGCTCGACGATCTCGCCAAGTGGATCGCCGACGACGAGATCGACGCCGAGCTCGGCCAGCACGCCAGAGCCGTCCTCCGCGCCGCCCGCTCGTCTTGATCGGGACCTGCTCAAGAGCCGCATAGCAGCCCGATTCGCGGAACTTCGGAAGTTGGCGCCCACATCATAGACTGTCTGACGGTCGAGCCCCGCCTTTTGAGCGCGATCCAACGGAGGAAGAAGTAATCCCAAACAGAGGTACGTTCAATGGCTGTGCTGGCTGATCGCTACGAACTCGGAGAGCCCCTGGGTGCCGGCGGGATGGCCCGAGTGGTCACCGCCTACGACCACGTGCTGCACCGCGACGTGGCCGTCAAACTGATCCACGACGCCTACGCCGGCGATCCCACGAGCCGCGAACGCATGCTACGCGAAGCCCGGGCGGCGGCTGGGCTGCAACATCCGAACACCGTGTCCGTTTTCGACGCCGGCGAAGCCGACGGCCGGCCGTTCATCGTGATGGAGCGCGTCATCGGGCGCAGCCTGGCCCACCGGCTCCACGACGAAGGCGCCCTCTCGGTGGCCGACACGATCTCGATCGCCGACGCGGTGTTGTCCGCGCTCGGCGCCGCTCATTCCCGTGGCTTGGTGCACCGCGACGTCAAACCCTCCAATATCCTGCTGCCGGACTCCGGCGGTGTGAAACTAGCGGACTTCGGTATCGCGAAGGCGCTTGCCGAGACCAGCGCGGGACTGACCAGCACCGGCCAGCTACTCGGAACCCCCCGGTACCTCTCGCCGGAACAAGTCGCGGGGCGCCCGGCCAGCCCAGCCAGCGACCTCTACGCCCTCGGGGTCGTGCTGTACGAATGCCTGACCGGTGAACCACCGTTCAAAGCCGAGACCCCGCTCGCCGAAGCCCTCGCCCACCAGCGCGAACCCGTGCCGGCCATCGCTCAGTCCGCACCACACGCCCCTGCCGCACTCGCTCGCACACTGGAACGGGCCTTGGCGAAGGAGCCCTCGGACCGATTCACCGACGCGGACGCCATGCGCCGCGCACTACACGACCCCGCGGCCACCCTGCCCCCGCCGCCTGCCGCGTCAACGTCGGCGGCTACTGCTCTGCTCGCACCCCGGGCCGCCACCACCGAGGGCCCGACGCAGGTCATGGGCGCAAACCCACCCGCACCACCGGAGACCGCGGCGATGGCGGCGAACCCACCTGCGCCGCCGGGCACTAAGGCGACCACGGCCATGGCCACGACCGAGCCGACCGCCGCGACCGAAGCGATGGCCGAGCACACCGCGGCTACGCACGTACTAACGTCGTCCACCGCCGTCGTCCCGCCGGCCGCCGGCGCGCAGACCCGCCTGCTGGGAGAAGGCGACTCTGGTGCGGACGACACCGCGGAAGAGCCCGCGCACGCCGAGTCACCGGACGGCAACCGATCGAAACGTCGCTGGCTCGTGATCGCCGCGGTAGCCGCCGTCGCCGTGCTGCTTGTCGTGGTACTTGTCATCGCCAACCGCGGCGGTGATCCCGAGGGTCCCACCGATCCGCCGCCCGCTGACAACGGCGGAGACCCTGCCGAGGAGGATCCGCAGGACAACCCTGGCAACAATCAAGACGACGGAGGCCAGCCCGGTGGCGGCCGCGACGAACCACGCGACTCCGACAACCAACAACCCGGCGACGACACCGACGAACCACGCGACTCCGACAACCAACAGCCGGGCGACGACACCGAGGAGCCGCGCGATCCCGACGAGGATGATCCGCCCGACGACCCGGACGAGGAAGAGCCCGGGGAAGAAGAAGACGACGCTACCGGAGACCAGGACGACGGCGAGGCCGAGGAAGACGAGGGCGACCCGGAACCTGAGGATCCTGAGCCACCCGAGGATGAATCGAACGATCCGGATGACGCCGAGAGCGACGGCTCCGCGGACGACCCAGCCGCCGGGGCACCCGCTAGCTAGGGTCCGGAAGGACTCGTACAAGCCACCCGCCACGTCAAGGGAGCAAGCCGGATGGATGTTGAAGCGCTACGCACGCTCGCATCGCCGGCGGGTGCCACGCTACTTACCGAAGCCAGCCGCTGGCACGGCATCGAGGACGAGTTCGCGCTGGGCACCAGGCTCCGCCGGGCGCATGAACCGGAACTGGTGGCCGCGGCCCTCACCCAGGCCGAGCTTCGCCGCCGCGCCGGCGCGAAGTTCGAACAGGCCGACGTCGCCCGCATGTACTTCACGATCAACGGATACGAGCAAGCCACCCGATCCAGCGTCGCCCGGCACCGTGCCGCCCGGATCGCCGCTGCCGGCCGCAATGGCCCCGTGCTGGACCTTTGTTGCGGGATCGGAGGCGACATGATGGCTCTGGCCCGTGCCGGGCTGGACGTCACCGGAGTGGAGTCCGACGAGCTGACCGCGGAGGTGGCCAGGCTCAACATCGCGGCTCTTGGCCTATCCGGACGCGCCCGCGTACTAACCGCCGACGCGACCACAACCGATCGCCGGGGGTACACGGCCGTGACGTGCGACCCCGCCCGCCGCACCTCGCGCGGGAGGGTGTTCGACACCGCCGCCTATCAACCGCCGTGGCCGTTCGTCCTGGAGCTGCTGCGGGAGACGGCCTGTGTGAAGGTCGCCCCCGGAATCCCGCACGACAAGATCCCCCCTGGCACGGAAGCCGAATGGGTATCTGACAACGGCGAGGTGAAGGAAGCGGCACTCTGGTCGCAGCCGCTGGCCGGTGCCGCCCGGAGGGCGACCCTGCTGCGTTACGTCCCCTCCGCGGACGACGGCGTGGACAGCGACGCGGTGCTGCAGAGCAACACTCTGACCGAGGCCGACGACCCTGGCGACACCGACGTGCGGGCGCCAGGTCGCTACATCTACGAGCCTGACGGAGCGGTCATCAGGGCGGGGCTCGTCACGGCCGCTGCCGCCGAGGTCGACGGTTGGCTGGTCGACCCTTCGATCGCGTATGTCAGCAGCGACACCTATGTTCCGACGCCGTTCGCCCGCGGCTACGAGGTGACCGAGGTGCTGCCTTACGACATGAAGTTGCTGCGCGGGTACGTTCGCGACAATCGGATCGGCACTCTGACCATCAAGAAGCGGGGAGTTGGAGTGGTGCCGGAGCAGTTGCGCCAAACTCTGCGCCCCAGAGGTGGCCGGAGCACCACGCTGATCATCACCCGGGTGCGCGGCAAAGCCACCGTGCTCGTCACGACCCCTCAGCGCTAGACGACGACGCCGTTCTCGACGTTTCGATCGCGTTCAACATGCGGTCCACATAGTCGCTGTACACGGCGTCCACGCCGGTGCCGATCAACCGGTTGAGCACGTCGGAGGTGTGTGCCTCGTAACCGAAGGCGAGCACGCCGCGCTGCTGGACCGAATCGACGCGTTCCGCGGTCCAGTCGGCCTGGTTCATGTTGAGTGCGTCGATGCCGTTGCTGGCCAGCGTCGTCGCACGCCGCTCGATGCCCTCGCCGATACGGTGCAGCCGGGTCGAGTCGACCAGACGTACGTCGTCGCTCACCGTCCGCCAGCCGCGGACGGTGCGCCAGTCCGGGTGGCACAGCCACAGCCGGGACACCGCATCCGGACCGGCTGCCTTCGCTATCCGCAGGATCGGCTCGAATGCGGATACATCGAGGACGTCGAGCGACAGTTCGAATCCCGTCCCGCACGTCGCGTACAACTCGTCCAGGGACGGGACGTGGCCAGGAAGCGCAGCGCGTGGCAGCTCCGCGGCGGTGCGCTGGGGTTCGTCGCCGAACACGCCGTCGTGGTCGAGTATCACCGCGCCGTCGGCGCTCAGCCACGCGTCGCTCTCCAGGCCTGTGGCCCCCATATCCAGCGCGAGCTGAAAAGCGTCGAGGGTGTTCTCGGGTGCATGTGCGCTGGCTCCCCGGTGCGCGAAGGCGATCGGGTCCGCTCGGCCGTTCGATGCCTCGAGGCGCGGCGTGGTCATGGCGCACACCGCCGGGGGCGAAGGGCGGGATGGAAAAGTAGCAGATTGCTACCATCCGTTCCATGTTTGGTCACTCTATGTCACACTCCATGGATGGAGATCCTTTTTGCTCCGTCTGATCGTTCCAGTCTCGGTGTGGAATGGGAACTCCAACTGATTGACCTGAACACGCGGGAACTCACGCCCGGCGCCATCGAGATCCTGGCCGATATCTGCCCACCCGGCGCCCCCGAACACCCGAAGGCCAAACACGAGCTCTTCCAGTCCACCGTCGAGATCATCACCGGCGTGTGCAGCAATGTCGCCGAGGCTCGCGCCGACCTTGCCGAGACCATGCGGACTGTCACCCAAGCCGCCGAACGGCGTGGAATGGGGGTCATCTGTGCCGGCAGCCACCCGTTCACCAGCTGGGCGGACCAGAAGATCAGCCCGAAGCCGCGTTACCAGCAACTGGTCGAACAGCTGCAGTGGCTGGCCAGGAGGTTGCAGATATTCGGCGTGCATATCCATGTCGGCATCCGCTCACCCCACAAAGCCATTCCCATCGTCAATGCTCTCACGTTCTACATGCCGCATTTCCTGGCGCTCTCGGCGTCGTCGCCCTATTGGGAAGGACACGATACGGGGCTGGCATCGGCCCGTTCGAAAGTCTTCGAGGCACTGCCCACCGCGGGGCTTCCGTACCAGCTTTCCGGCTGGGACCAATTCGAGAGCTTTATGGAGACGCTGATCTCCGCCCAGACGGTCGAGTCGGTCCGCGAGGTGTGGTGGGACGTCCGCCCGCACCCGGACTTCGGCACCGTCGAGCTCAGGGTGTGCGACGGCCTACCCACATTCGACGAGATCGGCATCATCGCCGCACTGGCCCAGTGCCTGGTGCACAAACTCGATCACGAATTGGACCGCGGCTATACCCTGCCCAATCCGCGCAGCTGGGTGGTGCGTGAGAACAAGTGGCGGGCGGCCCGTTTCGGGCTCGACGCGGAGATCATCGCCGACGATCGCGGAATCACGTTGCCGCTGCGGACGGCAATTCTGGATTTGGCCGACGATCTCATGCCTATTGCGCGTAGACTCGGCTGCGCTGATGAACTCGCGCAGGTCGAGCATCTATTGCGCGTGGGCGCGAGTTATCAGCGCCAGCGTGCAATCGCGGAGGCCAACGGCGGAGACCTGACCAAGGTCGTCGACGGTCTCCTCTACGAGATGAAGACAGGACTACTGGTGCCAACGGATCGCCAGCTACCCGGCATCCCGCAGCCGAGGTCCGCCACGAGCGACGACCTCGAGCCCGACGCAGTAATCTGATCCGGCGAAGCGGAGTCAGAACAGCTGGCACCAGACATCATCCGCAAGCCCGGTCCGCCCAATGCGGGCGTGTCCCGGCGATGACATAACGAGGCGCAGAACGTGACCACCGATTGGCTCGCGAGCTGGGTTGATGCTCATCACGACGAACTCATCACCGTGCGGCGGCAGATCCACGCCCACCCCGAGCTCGCCTTCGACGAACATGCCACCACCGATCTACTGGTTCAGCGGCTGACCAAGGCCGGCCTGAAACCGCGAGTGCTTCCACGGGGCACCGGCCTAGTTGTCGACGTCGGAGACGGCCCACGCACCGCGGCCATCCGCGCCGATATCGACGCGCTGCCTTTACAAGATCCGAAAGACGTGCCGTACCGGTCGACAGTTGACGGCGTTTGCCATGCGTGCGGGCACGACGCCCACGCCACCATCGCTCTCGGCGCCGCCATGGCGCTGGCTGAGAGGTCCGATCTGCCAGGGCGGATCCGGATCATCTTCCAGCCGGCCGAAGAGAAGATGGGCGGTGCGCGGGAGGTGATCGCCGCCGGCGAGCTCGAAGGAGTGGAGCGGCTATTCGCGCTGCACTGCGACCCGCGGCTTCAGGTCGGCAAGATCGGGGTCAAACTCGGCCCCATCACTGCGGCCTGCGACCTCATCGAAGTCCGGGTCACCGGTCCGGGCGGGCACACGGCACGCCCACATCTGACCGTCGACGTCGTGGACACCCTGGCCCGTATCGCCGTGGACGCTCCGGCGCTGCTGGCGCGGCGTGCGGATGTGCGCGCCAGGCTGCTTCTCGCCTGGGGCACCATCCAGGCCGGCCACGCCCCCAACGCGATTCCCGGCGAGGGTGTCCTGAAAGGCACGGTGCGAGTGCTCGACCATGCCGCGTGGGCCGAGGCGGAGAAGAACTTCCGATCCATCGTCTCCGATGTCGCTGCCGCCTGCGGCGCCGGCGTCGAGATCCACTACGAACGCGGCGTTCCTCCGGTGGTCAACGACGACGCCTGCGTAGAGCTGATGCGCTCGGCCATCTCCGCCGAACTAGGCCCGGAGTCGGTCGCCCGTACCAACACGAGTATGGGCGGCGAAGACTTCGCCTGGTACGGCGAACACGTTCCCCTGGCGATGGCCCGGCTCGGCGTCCACCACGGTGACGTGATGCACGACATCCACCAGGGCAGCTTCGACATCGACGAGCGGGCGCTCGGCATCGGCGTGCGCGTTCTTACTCGCGCCGTCCTCGACGCCCTCCGCTGATCTCCCCCTCCGTTCCTCCCCTCCGTTCCTCCCCTCCGTTCCTCCCCTCCCCTCCGTCCCTCCCATCCGTCCCTCCCCTCCCCTCCGCCCCTCCCATCCGCCCCTCCCCTCCCCTCCCCTCCGTTCCTCCCCTCCCAAGCACCCACCCTCATCCCCGGTGATCGTCAGTGGGTTGTGGCTGTCCCCTGGCACCTTTTGCCCCACTTTGCCCCTGCGAGCAGCAGCCACAACCCACTGACGATCACCGGACAGAGGTGTATGCGCCTCGACGCTGGAGCTGAGATCCGCCCCGCCCGCCGACGGAGGCCGAGCTCCCGCGAGGTGGATCCCGCCCATGGTGCGGTCGGGCATCGGAAGGTGTCGTCCGGCCCCTGCTGCCGCCCACTGGAACAGAGATCCCCCGGCCTACCGCGGCACCGAGCGTCGGTCCTGCGGGATCCCTCCATGGTGTGGCGGGCATCGGCGAGGAACGAGCCGCTGGGCGAGGAGGGAACCCGCAGGACCGACGCTCGTCTAACGAAGCGAGCGGCCGGGGCGGATCTCCTTGATCCAGTACTTACGCGCCATGGCGTCGACGTCCTCCTGCGTCACGTTGCGCAGGTGCAGCACGTTGTCCGTGGTGCCCTGGACCCGGCCGTACGCCTGGAGTTCGAGCATGTGGAAACGCTCGGGCGGAAACCCGAGTACGACGTCGACGGTGAACGTACCGCGGCGGTCGAGCTCCTCACCCACACCGTCGGCGACCTTGCTCATCGCAGTGACCCCGATCCAGACCTGGTAGGCGAGGATGAGCACGATCAGCATGGCGAGCGTCCGCCCGCCGATGGTGCTCAGGACCTTACGCAGGATCCAGGTCAGCCGGGACACCGGGCTCATCTCCTGCCAGCAGATCGGTGAGATAGGTGACCGTGTGCCGGAATTCCTGGCTGTCCAGCACTGACCGCCAGGTCCGCGGCCGCTCGAGCGGAACGGTGACGATCTCCCTCACCTGACTCGGGCGGGCGCCGAGCACGACGACCTTGTCGGCCAGGAAGACAGCCTCGTCGACGTCGTGAGTAACGAAGAAGACCGTGGGCCGTTTCGTCTCGAAGATGCCGGTGAGCTCCTCCTGGAGTTTGCGGCGGGTCTGGGCGTCGACGCTGGCGAACGGCTCGTCCATCAGCATCACTTCGGGTTCGTTCGCCAGCACCCGGGCGACGCCGAGGCGTTGCTGCATGCCGCCGGAAAGCTCGTGCGGAAACTTGCGCTCGAACCCTTCCAACCCGACCAGCTCGAGATACTGCTGCGCGATGGGTTCACGTTCGTGCCGTGGGACTCCACGCATCCGCAGCCCGAAGAGGACGTTGCCCATGACGGTTTTCCAGGGGAACAGCGCAAAGCTCTGGAATACGACGCCGCGTTCGGGGGACGGGCCGTCAACCGGCTTGCCCGCGACATGCACCGTTCCGCTGGTCTGTTTGTCGAACCCCGCCACGATGTTGAGCACGGTGGTCTTGCCGCAGCCGCTGGGGCCGAGCACCGAGATGAACTCGCCCTGTTCAACGCTGAAAGTGACGTCGCCGACAGCTACGACGGATTCGCCGGTGTAGGAGTCGACGAACTCTTTGTGCAGGTTGTTGATTTCCAGTGTGCTCATCGAGCCACCTCCGCGGTGCGTACCATGCCCCAGCGTTCGACGGTGCTCCGCTCGAAAGGTGCGAGGACCAGCGCGTCGAGCGCAAACCACAGCACACCGAGCACAATCATACCGACGAACACGGGGGTCACCTCGCCAGCACGGCGAGCATCGAACATCATGAACCCGATACCACTGGTGCCGATGATGATCTCAGCGGCGATCAGTGCCCGCCAGCCGTATCCCAGGCCGGTCCGGATGCCGGTGGCCACGGCTGGCAGGGCTCCGGGCACGATCACATCGGTAAAGACCCGGAACCGGCCGGCGCCAAGGCTGCGGGCCGCCCGGACCACGTCTCGCGGCACCTGCTCCACGCCGGCGACGATGCTGATCATCAACGGGAAGACGATGGTGTAGACGATGACGAACGTGACCGCGGTGAGGCTGAATCCGAACCACACGATCACGATGGGCAGCCAGGCGATGTCGGCGATGGCCTGGAAGAAGAGCAGCAGAGGCCAGGTGAGCCTGCGCGCCCAGAACGACATCGCCACGATGAACCCTGCCGGGATTCCGATGAGCAGGCCGAACACCACACCGGTCCACAATCTGGTCATCGAGTCGGACAGGTAAGCCGGGAGGATTCCCTTGCGGATCATCTCCGAGAACTCGTCGATGACGGCATCCGGCCCGACGAAGAAAGCGGGCGGGAACACTTCCATCTCGGCTACGATCCACCAGAGCACCACCACCGGCACGAAAGGCCCTAGGGTGCGCACGAGCCGGTTCCGGCCGAGCCGGCCCATCCAGAGGCGAGTGTGGTGCACCCGCGGGCCCGTCTGCGTGTCCAGCATCTATGCCGTCACCGCCTTCATGCCCCAGCGCTCCACCGTTCGTCGTTCGAGCGGCGCGAGCAGAGCTCTGTCGGTGACCAGCCAGAGAACGCCGATGATGACCATGTTGGCGACGATGATGTCGGTGCGATAGAAGCGCTGCGCGAGAAAGATCGAGTACCCCAGCCCCGCTCCGGTCGCGATGATCTCGGCGGCGATCAGGCCACGCCAGCCGTAGCCGAGTCCCACCCGCAGGCCGGTCACGATGCTCGGCAACGCACCGGGCACCAGGACTTCGGTGAACATCCGAGCACGCGGGGTTCCCATGCTGCGCGCCGCTCGGAGCAATTGGGTAGGGATCTGCTGGACGCCGAGCATTGCGTTGTAAGTCAATGCGAAGAAGATCGCGTTCCAGACGATGAAGATGACCGCTCGTTCCCCCAGGCCCAGCCACAGCGTGGCCAGCGGGATCCAAGCGATACCCGCAAGCGCGACGGAGAACCGCAACAGCGGTGAGAAGAACGCCGCCGCCCAGCGGTTGGAACCGAGCAGGATGCCGAAAGGGATCGCGGTGATGACCGCGACAACGACACCGATGCCGATGCGCCGCAGGCTCGCTCCGAGGTGAGTGAACAGCTCACCTGTGTTCCACAGGTCGACGAACGCCGCGACAACATCCGTGACCTGCGGGAACGTTCGGCGCTCTACACCCGACACCTCCACGGCGATGAACCACACCGCGGCCAGGAGGACGAACGGGACGACGAACCAAAAGGCCGACGCCAGTCGCTGTTGTAAACGAGTACCCCGGCGACTGACGGCCGTCGATGACACCACCACGAGCCTTCAAACCTCCCGCCGGCAATTCTGGTCTCGAGGGCGCCATTGCCCAACCTGCTCGACCATGCAAGTAGCGCCCTGAGGAGGTCACGAGGTCCGGTGAAAGCCGGAGCCTCGTGACCTCAGATGCCGGGCTGAACCAGCCGGCTCAGCCTTCGGGGCAGGCGCTCTGAGCTTCGCCGCGCTCGAAGACATAGTCGGCCGAGATCTGCGCTTCTTCCGGGATCTCCGGCAGGTCGTCGAACAGCTCCGGGTGCTGTTCCATGACGTTGAGGATCGGCCCGGGAACGAAGTGGTCGTTGACGTCGTACGTGCCGTCGACAACCTCCATGTCGGCGAACACACCCATCATCGTGTCGAGTGCGAGGTAGTTGCAGGCCGAGAACCGGGGATCGAGCTGAATGATGTTGTACTCCATCGCCTCCTCGGCCACCTCGATCTCGGTACCCGGGACCCATCGGACGGTGACGTCGGCGGCATCATCCGGGTTCTCGCGCATCCAGTGATCGGCGGCCGCCCGGGCCGTCAGCAGCGCCTCGACCGTGTCCGGGTTCTCCTCCACATACTCACGCGTGGAGACGATGTAGCCGATGTAAGCGATGTAGCCACCGCCACGAACCACTTCGAAAGCGCCGTCGACAGAGTGCGTCGTCACGATCGGCCACGGGTCCCAGATCACAGCCGCGTCGAGACCATCGGTCTCCAGCGCGACCGGCATCTCAGGCGGCGGCGTGTTCTGGATGTCGACGTCGTCCGGCGAGAGGCCGGCTTCCTCGAGGACACCGAGTAGGTACAGATGGTTGATCGAACCGATCGAGACGCCGATACGCTTGCCGGCCAGCGTGGAGAGGTCATCGGGGTCGATGCCGGATTCGGAACTGGCCACCATCGCCATCGTCTCGTCGATGCCGAGCTGGCTCGAGCTACCCGAGTAGTTGCCCAGGTACACGAGGTCCATGCCCTCGAGCACGGCACCGATACTCGGCGTACCGACCTGGACGAAGTCGACCTCGCCGGCGTCGAGCGCGTTGAGCGCGTCGACACCCGTGGGGAACGGCTGCGCTAGTTCGACGTCAAGGTCGACGTCGTCATAGAAGCCGAGATCGAGTGCGATCGCCGCCCCCATCTGGTCAACGGCCGAGACATACCCCAGCGTCACCTCGGTCAGCTCGGCAAGATCGTCGAGGTCCGCGCCCTCATCCTCGTCCTCGTCGTCATCGCCATCTTCGTCGACTTCGCCTGCATCAGGACCCTGCGCCGCAGAATCGTCGCCATCGTCATCGGATCCGCAGGCAACCAGCAACGCAAGCGCCGCCCCACCAGCGAGAACCATCCGTAACCGCGAGGAACGGAACACGTACCCTCCCTTGTTCGCAAATGTCAGCCAGAGCATTTAGAACGTGCACAAATGTCTGAATTTTGACCAGAATCCATGACACTAGGAGCGCCTCCATGCCGTGTCAACCACCTGGCCAGCCCTTGAACCCCCTCCGCCTCGCCTCGCATTTCGCCCCCGCCGACAGCCCTAACCGTCGCGCCCACAGTCCAGCACACCAACATCAAGCAAGATCGCCCGGGTGCGGACAAAAGCCACGGCGGATCGGGCGTCCGGCCGATCGTCAACATACTTTCGGCTCGAAACACTAGCCATTCGGACCGCCTGAACGGTAGGTTTCTCTGCGGCACTCTTGCCGATGGCAAGCCGATTTGTCATAGTGTGTCCGGCAAAAGAGACCTCTCGCCGGAAGCTGGCGAGAACAAGGCCGGTGGACAACCAAGTCTGAGCTGGCGGGGGGCTCGATGCGAGGCATCGGGTGGAGTTGTGGCTGCACGGCCAGGCGGACGTTGGCTGATCGGGCTGGCCTACCAGCACCCGCTGGTGGGTCCACAACCAAGGGGCTACCAGTAGGGAACTGAATGTGGAGCACCTGCACCACTTCTTTCAGTACGGGCCGATAACCGCCGTTGTCGCCTATGTCATGGCGTGTGTGGGGGCGGGGCTCGGGCTGCGCTGTATCGTCCGGGCGTTCGCTACGACCGGCCTGGCCAAACAGCGCTGGCTGCTGATCGGCGCGCTCGCCATCGGGTCCGGTATCTGGACCATGCATCTCGTCGCCATCCTCGGCTTCGGCGTCGACGGCTCGCCGGTGCGGTATGACGTGTCGCTCACGCTGCTGAGTTTGGTGGTCGCCATCTTGCTCGTCGCGGCCGGAGTCTTTGCTCTCGGCTACAGCAGCTCACGTGTGCGCGGAGCAGTCCTGGGTGGCATCGGGACCGGCGCGGGCATCGTCGGCATGCACTACGTCGGCATGTCGGCGATGGAAATCCACGGCACCCTGAGCTACGAAATCCCCACCGTCGTCCTGTCCGCTGCCATCGCAGTGGGCGTCGCGATGGCAGCACTAGCCGTCGCCTTCCTGACCGACAGCTTCCGCGGCACGGTCCTCGCGGCCCTCCTGATGGGTGCTGCGGCCAGCGCAACCGAGTACGCCGGGATTGCCGCGTTACGGCTCGACATCACTCCGGGCACTTCGGTCCTCCCCGGAGCGAGCGCCGTCGAGTTCGTCTTCCCGTTCATCGTTGTGTTCGGTTCATTCCTGTTCCTCAGCTCGGCATTCGTCGCCCTGTCACCCATCAGGCACGAACCAGTTGCGGCCGCCACAGCTACGGCCGCGCCGAGCAGAGATTCCAATCTAGCGAGCTGATCGAGGCAAAAGACATGCGTGAACGCCAGGATGACGCGCGCGAGCGGCAAAACGGTAACGGTGAAGTGACCAGCGACGATCCACACACGGACACCGGGCCGGTCAACGTACACGAGGAGGACGACGACTCCGCACCCCGTTCCGGCCCACGGCACGCCTCCCGCCGAGCGGCGGCGGCCAGGAGTAGGGCAAGTAGTGGCCGCCGTCCCCGGTCCGTCCGCGCGAAGATCGTCACCGTCCTCATGGTGCCCGTGATGTCGCTGATGGCCCTATGGGGCTTCGCCACGGTCACCACCGCCCAGAACGTGTCTGAGCTTCAGCAGCTCAAAGAGGTCAACGACACCCTCCTCACCCCGATCAACGACTTCGTCGCCGCCGTGCAGAACGAGCGAGTGGCGGCTTCGGAGTACATGGCCGCACCTGACGCCGAACCGGATGCGCTCCTCGCCGCGGGGGAAGCCACCGACGCCGCTGTGGCCGCGCTACGGGATGGCATCGCCAACAGCAGCACCGACGCCGCCGGGCTCGACCCCCGGCTTCCTGGACGAATCGAAGGGCTCGTCGCCGCGGCCGACTCCCTCTCCGGCATCCGGGACCGCGTTGCCGAACAGAGCACCAGCTGGCTGGCCATGTTCGACGCCTACACGGCGACTGTCAGCGAAGCGTTCGGCGTCACGGGTGTGCTCACCCAGATGGATGCGCCGGGTGTGGAGTTCGACCCGCGCGTCGTACTAGAGCTCTCTATGGCGCGGGAGATGATCTCTCGCGAGGATGCCGTCATGAGCGCCGCGTACGCGGCCGAGGTGATGACACAGTCGCAGTATCTGACCTTGGTCGAGGCTGCCCAGGCCGGTCAGTCCATGCTCTGGACCGACATCGACGACCCGCGACCCTCGGCCGAAGCCGCGTACCGGGACGTCCTGACCAGCCGGTCCTATCAGTTCCTCCGTGATCTCGAGGCCGATCTGACCAGCGGGCGAGCCGGCTACACGATTGTCGGCGCGGTCCCGGCCGACGCATGGAGCGAGGCTGCCGGCTCGGTCCAGCAGGAACTTGCCGCGGGTGAAGCACGTGTGACCACCATCGCGGCTGAAGAGGCCAGTCTCTTCAGCTTCGACGTCCTCGGCACCACAGGTGTGGCCGTCGTGCTCGGTCTGATCGGTGTCATCCTCTCGTTGTTGATATCGGTGCTGATCGGCCGTGGCCTCGTCGTCGAACTTGCCGGCCTGCACAACTCCGCCATGGACCTGGCCCGCCGCAAACTCCCGGCGACCTTGCGCAAGCTGAACTCCGGCGAGAACGTCGACATCGACACAGAAGCTCCACAGGTTGCCCTGGGCGACGACGAAGTCAGCCAGGTGGCGGAGGCTCTCAACGCCGTTCACCGTTCCGCGGTGCAAGCCGCGATCGAGCGCTCCGATGTGCTCAAGGGCATCTCCGGCGTCTACGTGTACCTCGCGCGTCGGAGCCAGGTCCTGCTGCACCGGCAGCTCGCGCTGCTCGACAGCATGGAGCGCCGAATCGAGGACCCGGACCAGCTGGAAGACCTGTTCCGCCTCGACCACCTGACCACCCGCATGCGTCGCCAAGCCGAGAGTCTGATCATTCTCTCCGGGGTGCCGCCGGCCCGTCGCTGGCGGAACCCGGTCCCCATGATGGACGTCGTGCGTGGCGCCGTGGCCGAGGTCGAGGACTTCACCCGTGTCGAGGTCGCGAACATCCCGGACGTCCGGATCTCGGGCACCGCGGTCGCGGACTTGACCCATCTGATCGCCGAACTGGTGGAGAACGCGGTGGTCTTCTCGCCGCCCCACACCAAGGCTGTCGTCCGCGGCGAAGTAGTCGGCACCGGCCTAGCGCTCGAGGTCGAAGACCGTGGTCTCGGCATGAGCCAGCAGGCGATGGCCGATGCCAACCGCCGGATCCGGGATACCGACCAGGTGGACCTCCTCGAAGCCGACCAGCTCGGCCTATTCGTGGTCAACCGGCTGTCGCGCCG
Organism: Phytoactinopolyspora mesophila; assembly: GCF_010122465.1. Taxonomy (NCBI): domain Bacteria; kingdom Bacillati; phylum Actinomycetota; class Actinomycetes; order Jiangellales; family Jiangellaceae; genus Phytoactinopolyspora; species Phytoactinopolyspora mesophila. Next base: position 179,889 of record NZ_WLZY01000003.1, read on the forward strand.
TCATAATGTTGAGGTGACGCTGCAGCGCTCGGCCTACGGAGGCGTCACTGCCATCGTTTTGATCCCGGACGCCCTGCTCGATCGGACCATGACGGAGCAGATACCGCCTCCAGAGCCGGCACCCGACCTGGAAAGGGCCCAGTTGACTGCTGTCGGATCGCTGTCCGCCGTCCCCGATCCGCGGTCGGGCCCGGCGACCGAACCCGGGTTGCAGGCCGTTCGCGAAACCGCCAAGGCTCTTACCGGACAGACGTCTCGCGAGGACGCGGCACCCCAGGACGCCGAGGTCGATGACCTCCCACGCAGGGTCCGTCGCGCCAGTCTCCGTCCAGAGCTCCGGAGCGATCCCCCGCCCCCGCCACCCAGCACGCCGTCGCCGAGCGAAAACCCGACCCGGACACCCGATCAGGCACGCGCCACCTTGTCTGCGCTGCGTAACGGGTGGCTCCGAGGGCAATCCGAGAAACAAGACGAGTCGCCGCAAGAGGGAGAGAACCGATGACCGAGCCCACCCACATGTCGGGCGAGCTCAACTGGCTGCTCGATGATCTAGTTGGTCGCGTAGCCCAGATCCGGCATGCAGTCGTGCTTTCGGGCGACGGCCTGCCGGTCGGCGCCTCGAATCAACTAAGCCGGGAAGACCGCGAACGCTTCGCCGCCATAGCCTCGGGATTCCACAGCCTCGCCAAAGGCACTGGGATGCATTTCGAGGCCGGAGGCGTTGTCCAGACCATGGTGGAGCTGGAGGGTGGCTTCCTTTTTGTCGTCGCCGCCGGCGACCGCTCCTGCCTGTCAGTGTTCAGTGAGGCCGACGCTGACATCGGTCTCATCGCCTACGAGATGGCGAGGCTGGTGAAACAAGTCCATGAGCACCTCTACGTACCGACCCGGCCAGATCAACTGGATCCCGCAGCCGCACCGAAGTGATGCGCGCCGATGAGTGACACAAGCCCACACTGGTACGACGACGACGCGGGGCCGATCGTCCGGCTGTTCGCAGTAACTGCGGGCCGGGCCAGGAGCACCACTGAGTCGTTCGATCTGATGGCAACTGTGCACGTGGCGTCGTCGGCACCATACGACCCCTCGCTCTCACCGGAACAGCAGCTCATCATGCGCATCTGCAGGCGGTATCCACAGACCATCACCGATGTCGCATCCGAATCGAACTTGCCGCTCGGTGTGGTGCGGGTTTTGCTCGGAGATCTCTTGAACTCCGGCCATGTCCAGATCACGCCACCAGCTCCGCACCGAATCCCTGACAGCAATATTCTCAAGGAAGTCATCGATGGCCTCCGTGCACTCTAAATCCGTTCCCGACGGCGTCCAGCCCCTCGTGGCCCTCAAGATCCTCGTCGCCGGGGGATTCGGCGTGGGTAAAACCACGCTGGTCGGCTCCGTCAGCGAGATCCGCGCCCTGCATACCGAGGAAGCACTCACTGGAGCAGGACAGGTCGTCGACAACACCAACGGCGTCGAACGCAAGACCACCACCACGGTCGCGATGGACTTCGGCAGGATCACCATCCGCGACGGATTGTGCCTCTACCTGTTCGGGACGCCAGGACAGGACCGCTTCTGGTTCATGTGGGACGAACTCGCCATGGGCGCTCTCGGAGCCGTGGTCCTCGCCGATACCCGCCGCCTCGAGGACTGCTTCCCGGCGGTCGACTACTTCGAGCACCGGGGGTTGCCGTTTGTCGTGGGTGTCAACCATTTCGAGGGTTCCCGTCATTACAACCCCGAGAAGGTGAGCAAAGCCCTGGACCTCGACGACAGGACTCCGGTGGTCATGTGCGACGCCCGCGACCGCGAGTCCGGCAAGAACGTCCTCATCAAGCTCGTCGAGCACGTGAGCGAGCTCCGAAACGCGAAGGCTGAACCTGAGCCTGCCACCTCGTCGAACGGACTGCCCCGACGCCCGGTCAAGCACTGACCAGGCGCCGGGCCAGCCCGGCTCAGCCCGGTGATCGAGATGTGGGAGTGGTCAGGCGTCTGACGTAGCCGGGTCGTGGGAGTGCTCAGGTCAGGAGGGTGATTCCGGGCAGCCGAGCTGCTCGGCACCTTCGACGTCCACCGGAAGCCGCCCGTGTGCCGTCTCGTTACCACGCAGCACGTCCACCAGGGCGGCAAATGCCTGGGGCGTCCTCCCATACAACGCGATCTTCGTCGGGGCCTCGCTTGCCCCCAGCGCGTACGGCGTGTCCAGCGCTACCACGACGTCCCCGCTCCCCGGATCGGTGCCGCCCAGCAACCGGACGACATCGCCCGAACCGACGCTGAGCCCGGCCTCCTCGGCCGCTGCCGTCAGCCTGGCCCGGTCCAATTCGGTGCCGCCCACCACCTCGATGGAATCGCTCACGTAGGGGCCCTCGCATTGGCCCGCCGCGATGGTCATACCGGCTAGCGAAGCGTCGTAGGACAGCTCGCCGTGCGAGCCGACAGCGTCCGGTCCGGGAGCTTCGTCGGCCTTCTGCTGGTGCAACATGAGCGCGACGCCGCGGGTGGCGGCCGCTGCCAGCCTGTCGGTGTCCAGCCGCCCGTCCGACACCGCCTCGACGATCGCGGCATGGGCTGCACGGACATCCGCGGGCATCAGGACGACGTCGATACCGGCCTCCAAGGCCCGCACGGCCGCCTCGGCCGGCCCGTAGGCCTCGGTGATCGCCCCCATGTCCATCGCGTCGGTGACGATGAGTCCGTCGAAGCCGAGTTCGTCTCGCAGAAGGCCGACCACGTCGCTGGACAACGACGACGGGGTACCGGGATCGACCGCTTCGACCTCGATATGCCCGACCATGACCACCGGAATCCCCGCCTCGACAGCCTCCCTGAACGGGATGAAATCCCGGTCCTGAAGTTCCTCGAGCGACGCGGTCTGCACCGGGAGCTCTTCGTGGCTGTCAGCAGGTACCGATCCGTGTCCCGGGAAGTGTTTGACGACCGGGACGATGCCGGCCCGGGAGTAACCTTCCAGCGACGCTGCCACCAGATCGGAGACCAGCTCTGGATTCGACGCTGCCGAGCGGCTGCCGATGGTGGGGTCGTCCGCGCCCGTGGTGACGTCGGCGTCAGGCGCGAAGACCATAGTGAAACCCATGGCGCGCAGCTCCTGGCCGCTGGCCCGGGCGACCTCCGTGGCGAGGTCGGCCGACCGAGCGGCACCGAAGGTCATGTAGGACGGGAATTCGGTGGCGGGTTCGCGAACTCTGGCAACCCGTCCACCTTCCTGATCAACACTGACGATCAGCGGATATCCGCGGTCGTCAGCGCTTTGCACTGCCTCGGCCGTCCGGCGCAGCTGGTCCGGGGACTCGACGTTGTCTCCCATGACGATGACGCCACCCAGACCCAACTCGGCGATCAGCTCGGTGGGAGGTTCCAAGCCGCTGTAGTTCGCGACGATCACCTGGCCGGCCTGCTGTTCGACGGACATCTCCGCGACGATCGATTCCGCTTCTTCGTATTCACTAGTGGTGGGGCCCCACGCCAGCGGCTCCGGAGCCTCTGGCGAAGGCGAAGCAGCGGTGGTCTCGTGGGCCGTAGGCGTGGAGGTGGACACAGGCGGGCTCTCCTTCGGCGTTGAATCATCGGACGCACACGCGGCGACCATCAGAGCTACGGCGGCGGTAATCGTCAGCAACCGGCTCATCCGAGGCAGTCTGCCACGCACGGCGACCAGATCGTTCGGTGGGAGCTGACGGCTCATACCAGCACCTCGGTGACCGGCAGCGAAGAATCGGTGCCGAAGTCGAGCGAACTCGGCGGTAGACCCCGTTCGACGACCGCTGCGCCCAGCGCCGCGATCATGGCGCCGTTGTCCGTGCACAACGACAGCCGAGGTTGTCTCAGCTCGATGCCGGCCGCGGCGCAGCGCTCGCGAGTGAGATCGCGAATACGCGCGTTCGCCGCTACCCCGCCGGCGAGCACCATCGTCCGCACATCGCGCTCCTTGCACGCTAGTACCGCCTTGTGGGTGAGCACGTCGGCCACAGCCTCCTGGAATGCCGCGGCGACATCGGCCACCGGCACCGTCACACCGTCACGCTCAGCTGTCTCGACCCACCGGGCCACTGCCGTCTTCAGCCCGGAGAAGGAGAAATCATAGCGGTGCCGGTTCATATCGCGCTGGCTGGTCAGGCCCCGCGGAAAGCGGATGGACGACGGGTCGCCGCCGGCAGCCGACTTCTGGATGTGCGGCCCGCCCGGATATGGCAGGCCGATGAGGCGGGCAACCTTGTCGAAGGCTTCTCCGGCGGCGTCGTCGAGGGTCTGCCCCAGCAGAGTCGCCGCCGTAGCGATGTCCGTGACCTCGAGGATCTCGGTGTGGCCACCGGATACCAGCAACGCCACTACCGGTTCTGTCAGCGGGCCGTTTTCGAGCTGCTCCGCCGCGACATGACCCACGAGATGGTTGACGCCGTACAGGGGCTTTCCAAGTGCGATGGCCAGCGCCTTGGCGGCAGACACGCCCACCATGAGGGCACCGGCCAGCCCGGGGCCCGCGGTCACGGCAATGGCGTCGACGTCGGCGAGGGTGACTCCGGCTTCGTCGAGCGCACGCTGCAGCGTGGGAGTCATCGCCTCCAGGTGTGCCCGGCTCGCAACCTCAGGCACCACACCCCCGAACCGGGCGTGCTCCTCGATGCTGCTCGCCACCGCGTTGGCGAGCAGCGTAGTGCCCCGGACCAGGCCGACGCCGGTCTCGTCGCAGGATGTCTCGATGCCCAGGATCAGGGGTTGTACGGCCACAAGAGTCGATTATCCACGGCAGCGTTGAGCCCTGCTCAGCGCCATCGCTCCGGTGATCGTGAGCTGATTTCAGCGCCGCCGTCCCCATTTCAGGAGCGATTCAGGTCGTCATGACGGCAGCGAGACGCTCACGATCACCGGGATAGCGAAAGACTCATCACCAAGCCGTCCCGGTTTCCCCCGAAATAGCCAGGGCGCACCCCGATCTGCTCGAACCCATGCCGGGTATAGAAGGCCAGCGCGGGTTCGTTGTCCACCCGCACCTCGATGGTGAGCGACGTCGCGCCGTGTGCACGAGCCTCTTCGGCCATCACTGCCAAGAGCTTGCTACCGATGCCCCGCCGCTGCTCGTCGGTAGCCACGGCGATGGTGTGGATGTCGGCCGGCTCTTTCCACATGGACGGCAGCCGCAGCCCGGCGTATCCGGCGATGCGCGTGTCCGGCCCGGTCCGTGGCAACGGACCTGGTTCGTCTGACCGCACGATCCGGCCGCCCGCTGGGCCCAGCTCATACTCCGCGACCACATACCATCGTGTCGCCGGCATCCCGGCCAGCTCAGATCGGAAGATCTGAGCCGACCAGGGCGGGTCACCCGCGAACAGCTCCTGCTCGAGCGGGAGCAACGCCTCGATGTCCGCCAGCCGCATCGGCCGGATCCGGACGGTCACGGCTGTTGCCGCCCCGCAAGCGATGAGGCGGTTCGGCTCAGCACGCTCTTACGCTTCGACGCCGGGGTGACATCTGGCCGGCGGAGATACAGCGGGCGTGGCTCGAGGATGTCGATCGATTTGCCGGCCACGGCCAAGGCGAGGTCGGCTGCGGAAGGGTACTCGGGCATCAGCGCAGCGGCGAAAGCTTCCGGATACAGCCTGGCACCCGCGCCGGCCGCGGGTAGGCCCGGGGAAATCTCACCGGCATCGGCGGCCGGTCCGACGTCCGGGCCGCTGATTCGCCGGCCCGAGGCGTCGTATCCGGCCCAGTAGACCTCGCGGCGGCGCGCGTCGGTGGCCACCATGAATGGGCCGTCGTCATGAAAACCTCCGGCCACCACGCCGTGGGCAACGACGTCCAGGCTGCAAACTCCGCGTACCGGAACGTCCAGCGCCGCGCCCAGTGTGAGCGCGGCGGCCAGCCCAACCCGCAGACCCGTGAATGGCCCTGGGCCGACGCCTACCGCGATCTCGGAGATCTCCCGGCGGTCCGCCTTCGCAGTGGCAAGGGCGGCGAAGATGGCGGGGACGAGCAATTCGGTATGCCGGCGGGCGTCGATGGTGGTCGACTCGGCGACGACACGGTCCCCGTTGTGTAGAGCGACCGTCACCGCGGGCGTCGCTGTGTCCAGGGCTAAGAGCAGCACGATTGTTAACTTTACGTGGTGCGCCTGGAATCGGGTGGCCAATGTCGCTCTGTTGGGCCCTGGATGGGCTGGTGCCGAGCTCGCCGTCCGACGTTTACGCAGTCCGGCAGCCCAGGGGCACGATTCCCGGAATGCCCGCCGCGGCGGGACTTAGAGGCCGCGCAGTATGGGAGTCGCCTGACAGCGAGGCCTCTAAGAAAGCACGACGATGCCCAGATGCCCGAGGATGACCGCGGCCTGGTTACCGGAGATGACGGCACCGGCGAGCCTGTGTGCGTCCTGCAGCGGAAACTCGCCGAGGTCAGCTCCGCGCAGGTCGGCACCGTCGAGCTCGGCTGCGCGGAGTTCGGCGCCGCGCAGCCGGGAGTCGATCCACATCGTGTCTCGCAGATCAGCCCCCGCGAGGACGGCGTCATCCAGCCGCAGGCCTTCCAGCGTCTGCCCACGGAGGCTGATCCCGGACAGCGTCGCGAGCATCAGGTTGCACCTGGAGAACTGGCACCCGAGACCCCGGGTGTCGTCAAAACGGATACCGATCATCCGGCAGCCGGTGAACTTCGTCCCAGCCACCATGGCACCGGCCCAGTTGGTGTTGGCGAGGTCGACGCCCTCGAACGTGGCGTCTGTCACATCGGCCCGTTTGAGCTGGGCTTTCGGCGCTGATCCGCCCTTCCACGTGGAGCCGTCGAGGTACGCGCCGACCAAGGTCGCGTTGTCGAACCGGCAGCCCTCGAAGGTGGCCCCGACCAGCCATGCTTTCGACAGGTCGGACTCAGTGAAGTCGCAGCGGCGGAACACCCGTGGGTGGTCGAGTTCGCCAGCTAGCTCGGCCCGCAGGTCACGCTCGCTCAAGTCGGTGTCGACGATCTCGGCGCCGCTGCTGAGCTGTTCCTCGACAGATGTCATTCGGGCCTCGACCACCGTTCAACCGCTTGGGCGCCATGTCGGATGTCGCCGTTTCTACCACGTCACACTGACAACGCCGCTCGCAGTTGGGCGTCGTCCCAGCGGATGCCGATTCCCGCAATACGAACGCGGCGCGGCTCGCCGGCGCCGTGGCCGGCATGCGCGGAGCGATCGATGTGTATCTCCAGGCGTTCACCGGCCAGGCCCTCCGCGAGCCCTTCGCCCCATTCGACGACGGTCACGGCTTCATCGAGGGTCGCTTCGAGGTCGATGTCCTCGAGTTCGTCCCAACCGCTGAGGCGGTAGGCGTCGACATGCACTAGAGGTGGGCCGTCCACCAGTGACGGATGCACCCGGGCGATGACGAACGTCGGCGATGTGATCGGCCCGCGTACTCCGAGCCCGTCGCCCAGCCCTTGGGTGAGGGTGGTCTTGCCGGCACCCAGCGCTCCCCCAAGCAGAACGAGATCGCCGGCCCGCAGAGACTTCGCCAGCCGGGTGCCCAAGCTGGCCATTTCGTCGGCGGACACCACGTCGAGTTCGATCATTTCCGTCTCCAGAGCGCAAGCACGCTGGCCCGGGACCGCCGGGAAGGACGCGGCCCGCGGCGAACTTGTTCGATCAGGGTATCCAGGTAGTCGGTGACCAGCCCGGCGCGTTCCAGCAAAACCATGTGCCCCGAGTCAGCGACTTCGACGTACTCAGCCAACGGGAGCCCTTCCGCGATGTCACGGCTGTGCCGCAGCGGCGTCAAATGGTCGTTCTCCGCGGCGATCACCAGACCGGGTATACCCGCGAGGACCGGGAGCGCGGCGTGCGCGTCGATCCCCCAAACCACCGGCAGGAACTCGGCGAGGACGTCCACCGGCGTCGAGGCATTCATCTGGGCGGTGAACTCCACGAGAGCCGGCGATGCGCCCCGGGAGAACGAGTAGCGGCGGGTGATGACGTAGCCGAGGTCGCTACCCGCGCGCCGGCCTCGCTCGATCAGCTCCGGCCGGCGTGCCAAGGCGGCCACGAGACCCGGCGCCGAGCGAGTAGCCAGCCGCCCGAACGGCGTGGGCAGGCCGAAAGTCGATGCGTTGAGACCTTCGGCGCTGGTGGCGATGAGCGCCACGCCGCGGACACGATCCTCGAAGAGCTCCGGACGCTCCAGTGCCAGCGCCAGAATGGTCATCCCGCCCATCGAGTGCCCGACCAAGACCACGGGCCCCCGTGGTGTGGTGGCGTCCAGAACCGCGCTCAAGTCGGCAGCGAGCCGTTCCCGGACGATCTTCTGCCGAGGTTCCGCACGGATCGTGTCGCGATCGACCACCACCTCGTCGCCGTCGTCGTCGGCCGCACCTCCCGAACGGCCGTGCCTGCGCTGATCCCAGAAGACCAGGCGGGTACGGCCGCGCAGATCCCGGCGCTGGAAATGCCACGAATCCTGGGTCAGCGCGTATCCGTGACTGAAAACAACGGTGACGTCGGCCGGCCCGTCCGGTTCGTCCACCTCGACGTACAGCGGGGCGCCGTCGTCGGCGACGACGATCTGTGATTTGCCGCGGAGCGACCCGAACGGCTCGTCGGCATAGGGATCATCCTTGCGCAGCGACCGGCCCATCACGTAACGCTCCGCGGCGAAACCCACCGCCGCGCCTGCCGTCGCGACGCCAAGCAGCGCTCCGACCGCTCCGGCGGTCTTGCCGGCGGTGACGAGCTTGCTCAAAGTGCCGCCTCGCGATCGATGTACGTCCGTGGCAGCCGCGGCGCGAAGCGGGTGACTATCTCGTACGAGATAGTGCGGCAGGCCTGCGCCCAGTCTTGCGCCGTCGGCTCACCCGAGGTGCCGTCGCCGAAGAGCACGACCTCGTCCCCTGCCTGCAGATGATCGTCCCCGGCATCGACGACGAACTGATCCATACACACCCGCCCGGCGACCCGCCGGATCTTGCCACCGATGAGGACTGGTCCGCCCGGTCCGCCGTCGCCGCTGGATCCGTGCCGGGGCACGCCGTCGGCATATCCGAGTGGCACGAGCGCCAGGTTGGTCTCGCGATCAGTCACATGGAAATGGCCGTAGGACACACCCTGGCCCGCGGTTACCCGCTTGACCAGGGCCAGCCTCGCTCGCACCGACATTGCGGGCCGCAGGCCGACATCACCCGGCGAGACCACGTCCGCAAGCGGCGACAGTCCGTAGACGGCGAGTCCGGTCCGGACCAGGTCGAAATGCGTGTGCGGAGACATCAAGGTCGCCGCGGAGTTGGCCAGGTGGCGGACCTCCGGGCGCACCCCGCGGGCTTCGGCCAGCGCGACGGCCGACCGGAACGTCTCGACCTGCGCCACATTGGCGGGGTGCTCGGGCGCGTCGGCGATCGCGAAGTGCGACCACAGCCCCACGACGTTGACCAGGCCTTCCGCTTGTGCTTTCAACGCGACGTCGACCAGCCCCGGCCAGTCGGCTTCGGTCGAGCCAGAGCGGCCCAGACCGGTGTCGATCTTCAGATGCAGCCTGGCGATCCGGCCGGTCTCCCGGGCGGCGTCGGCGATCTCGGCAACAACCCAGGGGGCCGCGGCGGAGACATCGACGTCAGCAGCCAGCGCATCGGTCCACCGCTCTCCCGGCGCACAGAGCCAGGCCATCAGCCTGCCTTCTATACCCGCGGCGCGCAGCGCCAAAGCCTCCGCCAGCACGGCTGTGCCCAGCCACGTTGCTCCGCCAACTTGCGCGGCCCGGGCAGCCGGTACCAGACCATGCCCATAACCGTCCGCCTTGACAACGGCCATCAGCTCTGCCGAGCCGGCACGCACGCGCAGCTCTGCGGCGTTGTCCCGGATCGCCGAGAGGTCGACGAGAACCTGTGCGTGCGGCACGGCGCCGCGAACGTGATCGCCCACAGCGCAGATTCTCGCAGACGCCGCGTGGCGTGCGTCGGCTGGTGATGCGTGCGCGCGCGTTCTTCCCCGCCCTTCCCGGTGATCGACAGTACGTTGCGGCTGTTAAACAGCGACCACATCCCACTGACGATCACCGTAAAACAGCCGCAACGTACTGTCGATCACCGGGAAGGGGCGTGCGCTATCGCGCCGAGTGGAGCGCGGCGAGGACCGCGGGAAGCGCGTCGAGTACCGCACTGGCGCTGGGCAGACCCGAACCTTCGGCCGCGGCTTGCCCGGCCAGGCCGTGAATGTAAGCAGCCGCACTACCGGCGTCGAAGGGCTCCATACCCGTGGCCAGCAGCGCACCGGCCAGCCCCGACAACACGTCACCGGATCCGGCCGTGGCCAGCGCAGGGGTGCCGGTCGGGTTGACGCGGATCCGGCCGTCGGGGGCCGCCACCAGCGTGGTGGACCCTTTGAGCAGAACTGTTGCGTTCCAGCGCCGTGCGGCGGCCTGAACGTAGCGCAGCCTGTGGGCCTCGACATCACCACGATCGGCGTCCATCATCCTGGCCAGCTCCCCCGCATGCGGGGTGAGAAGTGCCCGCCCGTCGAGGGTCTCCGGCAGGTGACGCAACCCGTCCGCATCGACCAGAACCGGCAGCCCGGTGTCCAGCACCGCGGCGACCTCCGCGGCGCGGCCGTCGCCCAGCCCGGAGCCGACGGCCCACGCTTGCACCCGGCCCGTGTCCGCCACGTCAGCACTGGTCACTACTTCGGGCCAACGGTTCAATACCTGTGTCGCGACCTCATCCGGGCCGACGAATCTGACCATGCCGGCACCACCCTCGGCAGCACCGCCGGCGGCCAGTACAGCCGCTCCTCTGAACTGCGCCGAGCCGGCGAGCAGGCCCAGCACTCCACGGCGGTATTTGTCCGAGTTCCGCTCGGGCGCGGGAAGCATCTCGGCAACGTCGACCGGCTCGAGCATCCCGGCCACGGGCTCGGGCAGGTACGGCGCCAGCCCGATGTCGACGAACTCGACGTGCCCAGCTACCTGTGCCGCAGGGTCGGCCAAAATCGCGAGCTTGTGCGTGCCGAACGTCACCGTGACATCAGCCCGCACGTGGGGGCCGGTCAGCTCCGCGGTGTCCGGCTCGACACCACTGGGCAGGTCGACGGCGACGACGAGGCCGGCCTCGGCAGCAGCGGCGTCGGCGAGCCGTGCCGCGTCGTCACGTAACCCACCCCGTCCGCCGATCCCCAGCATGCCGTCGAGGACGAGGTCGGCTCGCGCGATCGCCCGTTGTGTTTCCGGCGTCAACGGTACGTCGGCGGACGACACGACCCGTCCGCCAGCTCGTCGGAAGGCGGCCAGGCCGGCCGGATGCACCCGATCGTGGCGAAGCAGCACCGCGTCCACACTCGCGCCGCGGTGCGCCAGCCGGGCACCCGCCCACAACGCGTCGCCGCCATTGTCACCGCCGCCGACCAGCAGAACCACCCGGGAACCGTACGGGCCGCCCAATACCCTCGCGCAAACGGCGGCCAGCCCGGCGGCCGCCCGTTGCATCAGAGCGCTCTCCGGAAGCGTCGCCATCAGTGCCGCTTCGGCCGCACGGATCTCATCGACGGGGTGCGCGCCGATCATCTGGTGGTCCCTTCGACGCTGCGCTCGTCGTCGGGCGGGCGCGTTTCCCGGAGGCCGGTGGCGGCTCCGGGCCGATGGCCCATCGGGTCGATTCCCGTCCCGTCCCCCTCCAGGACCACCATGGCGGACGCGACGCCGGCATCGTGAGACAGCGACAAGTGCACCTTGACGACGCCGAGAACGGCGCATCGGCGTTCGACCGTGCCCCGTACGCTGAACCAGGGCCGTCCGGCGTCGTCGCGGACTACTTCGGCGTCATGCCACTGCAGGCCGACCGGTGCGCCGAGCGCCTTGGCCAGCGCCTCTTTGGCCGCGAATCGAGCCGCTTGCGAAGGAATGGACCGTTTACGCTCGTCCGGGGTGAAGACGCGTTCGGCCAGCGCTGGGGTGCGCTCCAGCGTCTCCGCGAACCGGCCGATGTCCACGACATCGATGCCCACACCAACGATCACGGGCACCAGCCTAAGCGGTTGAGCTTGAAACAGCCGCCGCCCTTGCCCGGTGTTGGGGTAGAGCACGCCCGGCCTCGGCTTCCGCGGCAGCCGACTACACTCGACGGCCGTGGTGACCTCCGCACTGGCCGTCGCCCACATCGGCCTGCTGGCGGTGTGGCTGGGATCGATGCTCTACAGCCTGCTGATCGTGCAACCACGCGCGGCCCGGTTCTTCGCGGCCGACGACGACACCCTGGAAGAGTTCCTCACGGTGCTCGGCTCGGGCAACCGGCGGCCCGTCGTCGGGATCGTCGTCGCACTCTTCGCCACCGGTGGGGCATTGGCAGCTGTCGAGACGAACACCGCGTCCGAGGTGCTCTTCGCTGTGGAGGGCATGCTCCTGGCGGTGGCTGCCTTCGTCTTCGCCCGGGTTTCGTGGCGGCTGTGGCCGCGGCGGGTGTTCGCGCTGCCGGAGGAACGCGGCGGCCACCGCGCCGCCTTGCACCGGCACGCGCTGCTCATGGTCGGGTTGGTTGGCGCCGCGTTCGTCGTCGCCGTCGTCGCGGTCACACTGCCGGGCTGAGAACCCACCCAGCCAGACCCGTGTTGATCATGGGCACGTGGCGCCTATTGGAGCTCCAGTAGGCGCCACGTGCCCATGATCAACTTCCGAGAAAGAAGGGGAAGCGCGGCGCGGTGCGCGGGGCGGGGCGGGCGCGGAGCGGTGCGCGGGGCGCGGGGGCGGGCGGGGGCTGTTACTCCACCGTCTACTCGACGGTCACACTCTTGGCGAGGTTGCGCGGCTGGTCGACGTCGAACCCGCGGGCGCTGGCCATTTCGCACGCGAAGACCTGCAGCGGAACCGTCGCGACGACGGGCTGCAGCAGCGTCGGGCATTCCGGCACCCGGACGATGTGATCGGCATACGGGACCACCGCCTCGTCACCCTCTTCGGCGATGACGATGGTGCGCGCGCCGCGGGCGCGGATCTCCTGAATGTTGCTGACGATCTTGTCGTGCAGCACCGAGCGGCCGCGCGGCGACGGGACCACGACCACCACCGGCACACCATCCTCGATCAGGGCGATCGGGCCGTGTTTGAGCTCGGCGGCGGCAAAGCCCTCGGCATGCATGTAGGCGAGTTCTTTGAGCTTCAGCGCACCCTCGAGGGCCACCGGGAATCCGACGTGCCGGCCGACGAAGAGCACTGACGTGGCAGTGGAGAGTTCACGGGCCAGCGCCCGCACCGGCTCCATGGTCTCCAGGACCTGGTCCACCTTGGAGGGCAGGTCGGAAAGGTCCCGGACGACGGAGCGGACCTCGTCACCCCATTTGGTTCCCCGGACCTGTCCGAGATAGAGCCCCACCAGATAGCAGGCGATCAGCTGGGTGAGAAAGGCTTTGGTGGAGGCCACCGCCACCTCGGGCCCGGCATAGGTGTAGAAGACGGCATCGGACTCACGAGGGATGGTCGCGCCGTTGGTGTTGCAGATGGCCAGCACACGCGCCCCTTGCTCACGGGCGTAGCGCAGGGCCATCAGCGTGTCCATGGTCTCGCCGGACTGGCTGATCGCGACCACCAGGGTGCGCCGCCCGACGACGGGATCGCGGTACCGGAACTCGCTGGCCAGCTCCACCTCACACGGAACGCGGGTCCAATGCTCGATGGCGTATTTCGCGACCATGCCGGCGTGGTACGCGGTTCCGCAAGCGATCACCACCACCTTGTCCATCTCGCGCAGTTCTTCATCGGAGAGCCGCATCTGGTCGAGCAGAAGCCGGCCGTCGGCGCCGATCCGGCCGAGGAGTGTGTCAGCGACCGCTTTGGGCTGCTCGGCGATCTCTTTGAGCATGAAGTGGTCGTAGCCGTCTTTCTCCGCGGCCGAGGCATCCCAGTCGACGTGGTAGCGATGCTCCTTCACCGGGGCGCCGTCGAACCCGGTGAGAACCACCTCATCCGGCGTAATCTCCACGACCTGGCCGTCGCCCACTTCCATCGCCTCGCGGGTGTGGGCGATGAATGCCGACACGTCGGATGCGAGGAAGTTCTCCCCGTCGCCGAGCCCAACCACCAGCGGCGAGTTCCGCCGGGCGGCAACCACCCGGTCAGGGGTGTCAGCGTCCACGGCAACCAGAGTGAACGCGCCGTTGAGCCGCCGGCAGACCGCCCGCATCGCATCGGCGAGGGTGGCTCCGCCCGCGGTCTCGGAGGCCAGCAGGTGGGACACGACCTCGGTATCGGTGTCCGAGGCGAAGCTGACGCCGCTCGCCTCGAGCTCGGACCGCAGCTGGGCGAAGTTCTCGATGATGCCGTTGTGGATGACAGCCACCCGTCCGGAGGCATCCAGATGCGGATGGGCATTCCGGTCGGTGGGCGGGCCGTGGGTGGCCCATCGGGTATGCCCCAGGCCCGTGGTCGAGGACGGCATCGGCGCCTCGTTCAGCGCCTTCTCCAGGTTGGCGAGCTTGCCGGCCCGTTTCGTGGACGCGAGCGCGCCGTCGGCGACGACGGCGATCCCGGCCGAGTCGTACCCTCGGTACTCGAGGCGGCGAAGCCCTTCCAGAACTACGCCTGTCGCTTGCTGGCTGCCTGTGTATCCCACGATGCCGCACACGGCAGCCAGCGTAGCCCCCAACCGCCCACCGTCCTAGCCAGACCCATACCACCGGTCGGGCCGCCACGGCTCCATGAGCACAATAGGCAGGCTATGGCCGAACCCGAAGGCAAGACTCCAGGCACCCAGTCGCCGTTCGTCGACCTGACTCGACCCGAGTGGGCACGACTACGCGATCAGATGCCCCTGCCCCTCACCGCCGAGGAATTGGAAGCGCTTCGTGGCCTCGGTGACGAGGTAGACCTGAACGAGGTCAGCGACATCTACCTCCCCCTGTCCCGCCTGCTGAACCTGCATGTGCGCGGCACCGCCCGCCTGCACGAAGCGACGACGACATTCCTGGGCTCGTTCGCCGAACGCACGCCATATGTGATCGGGATCGGCGGCTCGGTGGCTGTCGGAAAGTCCACCACCGCGCGGTTGCTGAGGCTGCTTCTTGCCCGGTGGCCGGATCATCCTCGTGTCGAGCTCGTGACCACTGACGGGTTCCTGCTTCCCAACGCTGAACTGGAGCGCCGGGGGCTCCTGCAACGTAAGGGGTTCCCTGAGTCGTACAACCGGCGGGCACTTCTGCGCTTCGTGGCGGCGGTGAAGTCGGGCGCCGCCGAGGTACGCGCACCAAAGTACTCTCACTTGACCTACGACGTCCTGCCCGACGAGCAGGTGGTGCTGAAACACCCGGACATCGTTCTCATCGAGGGCCTGAACGTGCTGCAGCCGGCCCGTCCGCGCGAAAACGGCGTGGCCGGCCTGGCGGTGAGCGACTTCTTCGACTTCTCGATCTACGTCGACGCCGAGCCGGGAGACATCCGCCAGTGGTACATCACCCGATTCCTGCGCCTACGAGAGACGGCCTTCCGGCGCCCGGAGTCGTACTTCCGCCGGTACGCCGATCTCGACCATGACGAGGCTGTCGCTCAGGCAGAACATCTCTGGGACACGATCAACGGGCCGAACCTGAGCCAGAACATCCAGCCGACTCGAGGGCGGGCCAAACTGGTGCTGACGAAGAACGCCGATCACGCTGTCCAGCGGGTCCGGCTGCGCAAGATCTGATCCGTGGCCGGAACGTGCCCGCGGGCGATGCCCTCGCCGATGTGAGCCTTGTGGCTCAGCCAGCAAGAACAAGATCCACGTTCGGCGAAAGTGCCACGGGAACGCCCTAAGAGTTCATCGATTCATCTAGGGTGTTGCCATGCACTTGCGCTATATGGCGCGCTCGGACGTTGGTCTCGGCCGTGACGGCAACGAAGACTCCGGCGTGGCCGGGCCGGACGTCCTAGCGGTAGCCGACGGTATGGGCGGACATGCGGCCGGTGAAGTCGCCAGTCAGGCGGCGGTGAGTCAGTTCGCGCGGGCTGCGGGCCTCGACCGTGGCAACGGCGCGTCGGCGCTGGAGTCATTGGGCTCGCTCTTCGCGCTTGCGAACGATCGCATCAAACAACTGGTCACCGACGCCCCCGAACGCGAGGGCATGGGCACCACCGCCACCGTCATGTTGATGCCTGCGGGTCCGGATCCGGCTGGTCAGCTAGCACTCGGCCACATCGGGGATTCTCGTGCGTACCTGGCGCGCGGGGCCGCACTGACTCAGCTCACCCGCGATCACACGTTTGTGCAAGCCCTCGTGGACGACGAGCAGATCAGTCCGGCCGAGGCCCGGATCCACCCGGCCCGGTCGGTGGTCACGAAGGTCCTGCAGGGCCAAGACGGCGCCGAGCCCGATCTGACGCTGGTGGACGTCCAGCCCGGCGACCGGCTGCTGATCTGCAGCGACGGCCTCACCGACGTGGCCACCGACGACGCGATCGCCGAAGTGCTCGCCACTACCAGCTCGCTGGACGAGGCCGCGGACCGGCTGATCCAGCTGGCGCTCGTCGGCGGCGGCCCGGACAACATCACCATCGTGCTCGCCGACGTCGCCGAAGGCGATCAGCCCGACGAGGACGCCCCCACCTACTTCGTCGGCGCCGCCGCCTGAATGATCATGTTTGGTGGGTTTTCCCGGCCGTCACCATGTCTTCAGACCTGTTGACGCACGCGAAGTCCTGGTAAGGCGCGCATTCCAGCCCCCGAGCCTCCTTCGGCAAAAGTGCACGAAAGCGACGCGAGCCGTTCACCCCTGACGTCTTGACGGGCATGGACCTCTCCGCGAGGCTGAACGGCCAGCGGACCCACCCGACATTCCTGGCAGGGGGAATCGATGACACGGCCTAACGCCGGCTACCGCGTCGGACTCGTCGTGGCGGCCACCGTCGCCGGACTGCTGTCCAGCACCATGATCGGCTCCACTCACGAGGTGGCCGCGGACTCCCACGCGACGGCGGGTACCGCCGCCGGTCCGGCACCGGACCACCCGTCCGGCGTAGTGATCACCGCTCTGCGGACCCGCGGGCCCGGTGGGGCCTTCGACGAGTTCGTCGAGATCCGAAACACCGGCGCCGACCCAGCCGACATCTCCGGTTGGGCACTGCAGGGTTGCGCGGCCGGCAGCGGCAACCCGAGCACTCGGGTGGAAGTGCCCGCGTCCACCGAACCCCTGTCGCCCGGCGGGTATTTCCTTTTCGTCAACCCCTCCCAGGATCAGTACAGCGGCGGCACCGACCCGGATCTGACGTTCAGCACGGGCATCGCCGACGGCGGCGCCAGTGGTATCCGGATCGTGGATGCCGATGGCGATGTGGTCAGCGGCATCGGCACCACTGACGACGCATCGCAGTGCGCCGAGGGCGGAGGCTGGGCCACGTCCTTCCCCACGTCGGCCCCCTTCGACCTCCTGCGGACCGGCGACCGGGATGACGCCACCCAGGTGACCGGTGTCAACGCGGACGATTTCGAGAACACCTCCGTCATCCCGCGCAACTCGGCGTTCGACCCCGACGAGCCGCCCCCGCCGACCGAGCTCACCCTCGAGTGCGCCGCGCCGTTCACCGTCACCGAAGGTTTCGCCGCCGACGACGGCCCGTACGTTGACGGCAAGGCGATCATGGCAATAGCCAGCGGCGGCAGCGGTGCGCTGGAATTCTCCGTGGCCGATGTCTCTCCCGATCCAGGACCGGGCAACGCTGTGGTCGCGGCGGTGGATGGCGACACAGCCGAGGTCCGGTTCACCGACGACGTTCCCGGCCTGGACCCGGCTGAGACCGACGGCCTCTACACCGTCACGATCGAAGCCGCCGACGACGCCGGTGAGTCCGCCACCTGCGCCGCCGACGTGCGCGTCGTGCCCGTCCTCGACGTCGGCCAGCTGCGCGGAGCGGTCGCCGACGATGCCAACGGCCGCCAGCACATCTCCCCGTACGCGCTGGGCCAGCCGATATTCCAGCCCGGCGATCCGATCGCGGTGCGAGGTGTGGTGACGCAGCGCACCATGGAGGAGAACGCGGACGGCGACTTCGATTTCGAGGGTTTCTTCATCCAGAGCCTGGATGCCGACCCCGGTGAGATCGACGGGTTCGAGGCAGGCGATCCGGTCTTCACCGATGGCGACCCGCAAACCTCCGACGGATTGTGGGTTTCCACCGGCACGTTCTCCACCGTCCGCCCCGACTTCGCTACCTCGGTGCCGGTCGGCGAGCAGTACTACGCCCAACCCGGCGACATCGTCACACTCCGTGGTCCCGTCGTGGAGGACTTTCAGCAAACAGTGCTGCAGAACCCGTTCGTCGTCGACGTCGCCACCCCCGCGGACACCGGCGCTGATCTCGGCACCCACATCGAGGTAACCGAAGTTGATCCTCCCGACGACGTCCAGGAGGCGTCGGTCTACTGGGAGCGGCTGGCCGGTATGCAGGTGGAGGTGCCCGCCGACAGTGTCGTCGTCAGCGGCAACGACGTCTTCGCCCCCTCGACCAGCGAGTTCTGGGTGATCCGCGGCGACCACCCGGTGGCCCAGCGGGAGAACCCCGACGCGCGCCGCGTCTACCGTGACTACCACCCGCTGGCGCACGGCGGACCATTCGATCTGACCGAGGGACCGGGCGACCAGAACGGCTACCGGATCATCCTGGGTTCGTTCGGCGTGAAAGCCGCCGAGGCAGATGCGACGACGATGATCACCCCGGCACGCAGCGGCGACAGCCTGCTGGACGCCGCCCGCGGCGGCCTGTACTTCAGCTTCGACAAGTACCAGGTGATGGTCGACGACCAGCCGGATCTCGAGCGCGGACCCGACCCGTCGGCATCCAGCCTGGCGGCCGTCGAAGGGTTCGATCCGGCTGACGAGTATTCCGTGATGGTCTACAACGTCGAAAATCTCTACGACTTCCGGTCGGACCCGTTCAGCGGCTGCGATCTCGACCCCGACGTCGTGCCCGAGGGGCAGCAGCCCACCAGCACGTGCACCGCCGATGAGCCCGGCGGCTCGACGGTCTCAGCGCCGTTCACCTATGCCCCACGCAGCCAGGAGGCCTACGACGCGCATCGCATCGCGATCGCCGAGCAGATTCTTCTCGCGCTCGACGCTCCGGACATCATCACCATCCAAGAGGCCGAGAAGCAGGATGCCTGTGTCCCGGTGTACGACGACGCCTCGCCGGGCGACTCCTACCTGGACTGCGACCTCTCCGCTCCGGCGCCCGGCGAGGACATGACCAGCACCGATCGTGGCTCAGGTGCGCCTGACACGGTCGAGGAACTCGCGCTCGAGATCTTCGCGCGGTCTGACGGGGAGGTCCGCTACGAGGCGTCCGGCGACGTCGTGAACGGCCGCGACGTCCGGGGAATCACCCAGGGCTTCCTGCACCGCACCGACCGTGTCGAGCTGGTTCCGGAGGACGAACTGCTGGACGATCCAGTGCTGGGCGACGGCGACGCCGTCGACATCCCTTACCCGGAGCACGACGAGCGCACCGAGCTCGCACCGTGGGTCAAGGAGACGGCCAATCCGAAGGCGGTGAACGCGATTCTCGCCGACGGCGTACCGGTGCAGGACGGTGGCCGCTTCCCGGAGTCAGGCTACGTGTTCACCCGCCCGGTGCAGGTGGCGAAGTTCCGGATCTATCCCGACGGCGTGGGTTCAGCCGATCACGTGGAACGGTATGTCACGTCGAACCACATGTCCGCGGTACCGGACAGCCGGGTTGAGCAGCGTGCCGAGCAGGCGCGGCTGAACGCCGCTGTCGGCGACGCCGTGGTCAGCGCCGGCGGGCAGGTTTTGGTGACCGGTGACTTCAACGTCTTTCCCAGGCCGGACGATCCGTACCCGGCGTTCAAAACCGATCCGGAGCGGGCGCCCACGGACCAGCTGGCGGCGATGTACGAGCGTGGGTTCACCAATCTCCACGACGTCATCATCGACGAGGCGCCCGAGAACACGTACAGCTTCATCTTCCGGGGAGTATCGCAGATCCTGGATCACGTGTTCGTCGACGATGCCACGCTCGACGAGCTCGTCACGGCCCGCTTCATCCACGTCAACATCGACTACCCGGCTGAGGTGCCGGGCTTCGAACCTGGAAGGGGCGCCTCGGACCACGATCCGCTGTACGCCCGGTTCCGCTTCGAGGCTGTTGAAGAACCGGCGTGCACGGAGACCTTGACCGGAACCCACCTCGGGCCGCTGACCGTATCCGAAGGGGTGACCTGCCTGGAAGGTGCCGCGGTACGTGGACCGATCGAGGTGAGCGCCGGCTCGGCGCTGATCGCCGTGGAATCGCGGATCACCGGGGCGCTCCAGGCCGACGGCGCCAGAACTGTCGTGCTTTGTGGTACGTCGGTCACGGGTCCGACCAAGCTCGCCAACGGCTCGGCGGTGACCCTCGGCGATCCGGCGGCGGACTGCGCCGGCAACACCTTTGTCGGTCCGGTGGAAGTCACCGGCACGGCCGGCACAAGCGTCATCGCCGGGAACCGGATCGTGGGGCCGCTCAATTGCAGCTCGAACGACCCCGAGCCAGTCGACCACGGCGCGCCCAACACCGTGTTCGGCCCGTCCGGCGGGCAATGCCGCGAGCTGACGCACTAGCTCTCGTCGCTCGGTGATCATCAGTACGCGGTGGTCGTTCCGAGGTGATCGTCAGGGCGTCGTGGTTGCGGGTTGATGACCACAACGCCCTGACGATCACCGGGAGAAGTGGGGCGCTGCTGGCACTACAGCTCGCGCTGGAAGCCGGCGGACCAGCCTTCGATGCGATAGCCCAACGTTTCGTTGACGCTGATCATGTGGGCGTTGGAGTCCGCGTTCCAAGTCCAGATGGCTTGAATTCCCGGGCGGTCGCGCAGCACCTGCCGGAGGTTGGCGGCCTTGAGCAACAGCCCGAGCCGATGGCCGCGGTGAGCGGGGTCGACGATGGTGGTGTCCTGGAATCCGTTGTCGTCGCTCTCGCGCGATATCGACAGGGTCGTCAACCCGGTCATCGTGCCGTCCGGCAGGACGGCGACGGCGCTCCAGGTTTGACGCCCCATCTCGGCGGCCCGTTCTTCGGACTTGCGAATACGCGCTGCGTCCCAGACCTCGGCTTCATAGTCCAGCTCGCCTAGCGGTGCGTCGGTGCTCAACCTTGCCTCGAGCCGGGCGACCTCGTCGATATGTTCGTCCGGGGCCCGAACCGTCCACGTCAGTATCTCGTAGCCGGCGGCCATCGGCTCGGCTTCGTCTACGGCCTTGGCGATGGCATCGAGATCGAACGGCGGCCGCTGCACCCGGGCGATCTCGGTGATACGGCGGGTGAAGCCGTGATGCTCGGCGAAAAACGTACCAGCGGTCATGTCTGTGCTGGCTGGACCTTCGAGATAGGTCAGCAGGCTGGAACGGCCGTGCTCACGTGCGGCCTCATAGGCGGTCTGGAGCAACAGTGTGCCGACACCGCGGCGACGTGCCTCGGGCCGGACCCATATCTCCGGCTCGGCGAGCTTCAGGTTGTCTCGCAACGGCAAACCCAGCAGACCGGCTCCGACCGCCTGCCCGCCGTCTTCGGCGAGCCACAGCCGCACGTCGTGGTGTTCATGCCCTCGATAGGCAACCCGCAACTCCTGCTCGGTGAAACGGGGCCCGTTGGGATAGTCAGCGACATGGGCAGTCAAATAGACGTCGTACCAGGCTGAGAACGCGTCTTCGGTGGCAGTGATGGGGCGGATCTGCATGAGTCAAGCGTGAAGGCCCGGTGCGCCTACCGCAACGCATTTTCCCGGTGCTCAGCGCCGAAGGGCGAGCGCGCCCTCCACCACAGCCGCGAGGCCGTTGGCCACCGACTCGGCCTGTTCGGACGTCGCCGCCTCGACCATGACCCGCACCAGAGGTTCAGTGCCCGACGGGCGCAGGAGCACCCGGCCGGTATCGCCGAGTTCTGCCTCAGCGGCCGCGACGGCGTTTCGGACAGACTCGTCGGTGGCTACCCGGCTCTTGTCCACACCGGGCACGTTGATCAGTACCTGGGGCAGCTTCTCCACGACACTGGCCAGTTCGGCCAGCGAACGGCCGGTATGCGATACCTGGGCCAGCAAATGAGCGGCGGTCAGCACACCGTCACCGGTGGTGCAGTAGTCGAGCATGATCACGTGCCCGGATTGCTCGCCGCCGAGCGCGTAACCGTTCGCCTTCATCGACTCGAGTACATATCGGTCGCCCACGGCCGTGTCGATGACCGTGATGCCCGCCGACCGC
This sequence comes from Phytoactinopolyspora mesophila, assembly GCF_010122465.1. Taxonomy (NCBI): domain Bacteria; kingdom Bacillati; phylum Actinomycetota; class Actinomycetes; order Jiangellales; family Jiangellaceae; genus Phytoactinopolyspora; species Phytoactinopolyspora mesophila. The sequence continues at coordinate 202,072 of NZ_WLZY01000003.1, forward strand.
ATGGCCAGCCGAAGGCCCTCGTTGGACATCACCGTCGCGACCAGGGTGTCGTGACGCAGTGTTCCTTGTTCTTGCATGGCCAGTGCGAGGACGGCCAGGATCCGGTCACCGTCGATAACCTCGCCCTTGGAGTCCACCGCGAGGCAGCGATCGGCATCGCCGTCATGTGCGATACCCGCGTCGGCGCCGTGGTCGAGGACCGCCTGCGCAAGAGACTCGATGTGTGTCGAGCCACAACCGTCGTTGATGTTCAGGCCGTCTGGCTCCGCGCAGACCGTGACGACGTCCGCACCAAGCCGGCGAATGACCTCCGGCGACGCGTCGAACGCTGCCCCGTGCGCACAGTCGATGACGACCTTCAGGCCGTCGAGCCGGTACGGGGCTGAGCCCACCACATGCGTCACATAGGTTTCGAGGCCTTCGGGGTAGTCACGGACCCGCCCGACCGCCGCGCCGGTGGGCCGCTTCCAAGGCTCACGCAGCCGGGCCTCGATGGCGTCCTCGAGGGCGTCTTCGAGCTTGTGCCCACCCTTGGCGAAGAACTTGATGCCGTTGTCCGGCATCGGGTTGTGGCTGGCCGAGATCATGACGCCGAGCTCGGCCTGAAGCCGGCCGGTGAGGAAGGCTATCGCGGGTGTCGGCAGCACTCCGACTCGCAGGACGTCAAGTCCGGCGCTGGCCAGGCCCGCCACCACCGCGGCCTCGAGAAACTCGCCCGAGGCTCGCGGATCACGGCCGACGACGGCCAGCGGGCGGTCCGGCCCGAAAACGCCCGCCTCGCCCAGCACATGCGCCGCGGCGACCGACAGATCCAGTGCCAGCTCCGCGGTGAGCTCGACGTTCGCCAGACCTCGGACCCCGTCGGTACCGAACAGACTCGCCACGTTTTTCTCCTTGCTCAAACCAAGAGGCCGCTACCCCTCAGCTACTTGGTATGCCTGGCCGCAACCGCATCACATACAGTTTCGGCCCCGGAGTGAACCCCGGGGCCGAAACCATGTGAAGCGCGGCTTCAGAGGTCACGCGACCTCTTGTGCGCACTTAGCGCTTGCTGTACTGCGATGCCTTGCGAGCCTTCTTCAGTCCGGCCTTCTTGCGCTCGGTGACGCGGGCGTCACGCGTGAGGAATCCGGCCTTCTTCAGCACGGCGCGGTTGTTGTCCACGTCGGCGTCGTTGAGGGCGCGAGCCAGCGCGAGCCGTAGTGCACCGGCCTGGCCGGAAGCGCCGCCGCCATCGAGCCTGGCAACAACGTCGTAGCGGCCGTCCAGCTCAAGCTCGACGAAAGGCGAGCGGATGAGCTGCTGGTGCACCTTGTTGGGGAAGTACTCGTCCAGCGCACGGCCGTTGATCTTCCACTGGCCGCCGCCGGGGGTGATACGCACCCGGGCGATGGCCTCCTTGCGGCGACCGGTGGCGGTAGCGGGCTCGATCGCGGAGAAACGCGACGGCGTCGACTCGGAGGTGAAGCTCTCAACGGTGGTCGCGGTCTCTTCGGCCCCGTTCTCGGCTGTGGTTTCGGTCATGTCCTCGCTCACGGTGGTGGTCATGGTGTTAGTCACGCTCACTGGGTGAGCTGGCTAATCTCGTAGGAAGCCGGCTTCTGCGCCTGATGCGGGTGCTCCGGGCCTGCGTAGACCTTGAGCTTGGTGAGCATCTTCCGCCCGAGGCTGTTATGCGGAAGCATGCCCTTCACGGCCTTCTCGATGACCCGGCGCGGGTTCTTCTCGAGCAGCTCCGCATACGTGGTGGAGCGGAGCCCACCCGGGCGGCCCGAGTGCCGGTAGTCGATCTTCTGGTCCAGCTTGTTGCCGCTCAGCGCGACCTTGTCCGCATTGATGACGATGACGAAGTCACCAGCGTCGAGGTGCGGCGCGTAGACGGGCTTGTGCTTACCGCGCAGAAGAGTGGCGGTGTGGGAGGCGAGCCGGCCGAGGACGACGTCGGTGGCGTCGATGACATGCCACTGACGCTCGACGTCACCGGGCTTGGGGCTGTACGTGCGCACGGTCGTAGGCCTTCGCTTTGGTCGGTAAAAGTGATGGTTCCGGTCTTGGCGCACCCACCGCCCGACAGCGGGCAGATACCGGCACGCACAACGACGACCTAGATTACTCGCCCGAGGGCCCGGGGGTCAAAACCAGAACCTAAACCGGCGTGATCGGCCCTTCTGCCGTCGGTGGCCGACGAGGCCTCGATCAAGTAACACAACCACACAATCGGTTAGACGTCAGCGAGGACGGACGACGCGACCCTCGTCCCACACCGGCTCCGGTGACTCGTAAACCCCGCCGTCAGCGCCGAACACGAGGAACCTGTCGAAGTCTCGGGCGAACCATCTGTCGTGCGTGACAGCCAGCACTGTTCCTTCGAATGCCGCCAGCCCGTCCTGCAACGCTTCGGCCGACACCGGGTCGAGGTTGTCGGTCGGCTCGTCGAGCAGGAGCAGCGTCGCGCCGGACAACTCCAGAAGCAGGATCTGGAACCGTGCCTGCTGACCACCGGACATCGAATCGAAGCTCTGCTCGGCGGCATAGGCGAGCTCGTATCGGTCCAGTGCGCGGCTGGCTTCTTCGCGCGGCATACCCGCCCGGCGGACGTCGCCTCGGTGCAGAACCTCTAGCAGTGTGCGTCCAACCAGCTCAGGATGCTCATGCGTCTGCGCGAACCAGCCGGGCCGGACCCGCGCTCCGAGCCGGGCCAGGCCGGTGTGCGCCACCGGTGCGATCGGAACCTCGGCCACCGGCAGGTGTTCGACGTCCGGGTCGGTTCCCCCGGCGGCGAGCAGCCGCAGGAAATGTGACTTGCCCGAGCCGTTGGACCCGAGGACCGCCACTCGTTCGCCGAACCACACTTCGAGGTCGAACGGCCGCATCAGGCCGGTCAGTTCCAGCTCTTCACAGATGACCGCGCGTTTTCCCGTACGCCCTCCCCGCAGGCGCATCCGCAGGTTCTGCTCACGCGGAATCGCTTGCGGCGGCCCGGCGTCCTCGAATCGCCCCAGGCGGGTTTGCGCCGACCGGTAGCGAGAAGCCATGCCGGAGTTGTAGGCCGCCTTCTGCTTGTACATCTGCACGAGTGCCTTCAGTTTGGCGTGCTCCTCGTCCCAGCGTCGGCGCATCTCTTCCAGGCGGGAGAAACGATCCTGCCGTGCCTCGTGATAGCTCCCGAAGCTGCCCGGGTGAACCCATGCCGTGTTACCAGCAGCGCCTAGTTCGACGGTCACGACGTGGGTGGCGGTGCGGGCGAGCAGTTCGCGATCGTGGCTGACGTACAGGACGGTCTTCGGCGACTCCAGAAGGCGGTCCTCGAGCCAGCGTTTACCCGGAACGTCGAGGAAGTTGTCCGGCTCGTCCAGAAGCAGCACCTCATCGGGTCCATGCAGCAAGGCCTCCAGAACCAGCCGCTTCTGCTCGCCGCCGGACAATGACGACACGTCCCGCCAGCGGCACCGCTCGTACGGCACACCCAGCGCCTCCGTGGTGCACACATCCCACGTCACCTCGGCTTCGTAGCCACCGGCGTCGGCCCACTCGGCCAGTGCCCGCGCGTAGGCCATCTGGGTCGGTTCGTCGTCGCGCTCCATCATGACCAACTCGGCCGCGTCGACGGCGGCCGCAGCTTTACGTACCCGCGCCGGCGCGACGGAGAGCAGCAGTGACCGGACGTCCTCCGCGTCGCGGGCGACGAACTGCCGCATGATCCCCAGCCCGCCGCTTCGTGTCACCGCCCCCTTGGGTGGATGAAGATCGCCGGCGATGATACGCAGCAGGGTGGTCTTGCCGGAGCCGTTGGCGCCGACCAGGGCCACTTTGACACCGTCCCCCACCCGGAAGGAGATGTCCTCGAGTAGCACTCGCCCGTCGGGAAGAGTGAAGGAGATCGCGTTCAGGTCGACGTGGCCCACGTGGTCCAGTCTCAGGTCGCGGCTGTGGCGTTGTCGACGGAATTTCTCCGCGCCGCCTGAATCACGGCGTGCCGGTGATCCCGCCGTCCACGCGCAGGTTCACGCCGTTGATGTACCCGGCGCGAGGGCTGGCCAAGAAGGTCACCGCATCGGCTATATCGTCAGCCCGCCCGAGCCGGCCGGCCGGATTGGGCGCATACCTGGCCACGGCTTCGGCCTCCAGCCTGGTCCAGTCCACGGTCTCCGCACCCATGCGCTGCCGGAACATGCGCTCGAACGACGGAGTCCGGATCACGCCGGGGCTGACGCAATTGGCCGTGACCCCGGTGCCGGCCAGGTGTTGCGCCAGGCTAGTGGTCATGTTCACCACCGCGGCCTTGGCCGCTGAGTACTCGACCATGTTGGCCAGCGGAGTGATCACCGCGCGGCTGCCGATGTTGATCACTCGTCCCCAGCGCCGTTCTTGCATGTTGGGCAGCAACGCCTGGGTGATTTGCGCCACCGTCACGACGTTCCCGTGGTAAGTGGCCAACCAGTCCCGGGCACGGGCGTTGTTCCAGTCGTGTTCGGCGAACGGACCGGCGTTGTTGACCAGGATGTCGGTCCCGAACGCCAGGGCGGCCGAGGCAACGTCGTCGACGACGCCGTCGGCGGTCAGGTCTCCCAGCACGACACCGGTCTCGGCGCCAGCCGAGCGGAGCCGCTTGGCCGTGGCCTGTGCCGCGTCAGCGTTGCGGCCGTGGATGAGGACGGCGCAGCCCTCAGCGGCGAGCGCGTTGGCGATGGCCGCGCCGATACCGCCGCTGCTTCCAGTCACCAGCGCCCGGCGGCCAGCCAAGTCAAGATCCATGCGAGGACGCTAACAGGTGGTCCATCAGCGCATCCGCGGCGCTATCAGGCGCGCGAGCATCCTCGTCACGGCGGGCGCCGGTGGCCCGCGATTCGAGTCCGGCCCGGCGGTGCGAGGATTTCGTATGTGAACGAGCCCGACCCTTCACCCCGCCATGGATGACGGCCCCACCACCCGGTCTTCCCCGCCCGCTCTGGCCGCGGCCCGCGGCCAGACGTCTCACTGGTCCCGACGACGGCGCTCTAAGGGCTCCCGGCCGTTAGCGGCGACCCGCGCCACATTCGCGATGTTGTACGCCGTGGACGGCGCCATCCTGCCGTTCTTCTCGGTCTTCCTCGCTCGCGCTCACGGCCTCAGTGCCGGTCAGATCGGCCTCGTGCTGGCGATCGGCGGAGCAGCCAGTATCCCGGCGCCGTTCCTGCTGAGTATGCTCGCCGACCGGTTCGGCCGGGCGGTACGGCTGCTCATGCTGGTGCTGACTGGATCGGCCCTCACCTTGCTGGCTATGACCGTCGCGGACGGCTACTGGCAGATCGCACTTGTGTACGCGCTTTTCATGGTGGTGCACGAATCAGCGAGGCCACTGTTGGACGGCGTCTTCTTCAAGGCGCAACGCCGCACCGCGCAGCTGCGGACCGTGAGCTATCACCGGGTCCGGATCTGGGGCACCTTCGGCTTCATGGTCCCGGGCGTGGTGATCTACTTCGCCATGTCCGACGACACCTCGCTCGCCGGGCTCCCCGCGGTAGCAAGCGGCCTAGCTCTGCTCGCCGTCGTGTCCGCCTTTCATCTGCCGACGCGCCGGGCGCCGGGCGGTGCTCCCGAGAAGACCAAGAATCAGCTGGCGAGCTCGTCGTTGCCGGAGCTGTTCAAGGCAGCGGGAGCGTTGCTCAAACGGCCCACCACGGCTGTGTTCGTCCTCGCCATGTTCTGCATGCAGACGTCGTTCACCGCCTACTCGGTTTTCTATCCCTTGCACGTGACCGACGTCGTGGGGCTGGCTCCGCGGTGGCTCGGTCTCATCACCAACGTGGGTGTCTTCATCGAGCTGGGATACATGGCCGCCTTCGCATGGTTCGTGCGCCGGCTGGGCTGGCGTTGGCTGATGGTCGCCGGAGCGATCGCGGCCGCGCTCCGGTTGGTTCTGCTCGCTGCCTTGCCGACGGCCGGCGTCGCCGTCGGCACCCAAGTGGTGCACGGCCTGGTGATCATCGTGCTGATGGTCGCCAGCAGGGTCGTCTTGGACCAGCAGGCTTCGAGCGCGATCCGGCACACCGCTCAAGGACTGTTCGCGATGATCGTGATAGGTGGTGGGCGCATCGCGGGCAGCGCTATCGGGGGCCTGATCGCGGCGCACAGCATCTCGGCGTTGTTCTGGAGCGCCGCCGCGCTCTCCGGGTTCGCCGCCGTACTGCTGGCATGGTGCCTCCGCCATTTCCACAGCGACCATCCGACGTGAGACTGCTTGCCCGAACACTTCACCTCGGGGCGTCATAAGGCGCACCATGGAAGTACAGGAGGTGGTCACCATGACGTTGGCCAGCTGGAACATCGATGTCGCCCTGAGCGAGGACGATACCTACACCGATGCCACCGCGACCTTGCATCTGCCCGACGGCACGAACCTACAGGCCCAGGGGCACGCGAAACGCAACCCCGCTGATCCGGCTCAACCGCAGATCGGTGAGGAGATCGCGACCGCACGGGCGTTGTCCAGCCTCGTCGACCAGCTACTCGGCAAGGCAGCCGACGAGATCGAACAGGTCACGCACGAGCCCGCACACCTGAACGCCTGACGGCCGCGTCGGTGATCGTCAGGGCGTTGTGGTCGTGATCTCACAACCACGACGCGCTGACGATCACCCCATCACGACCACAACGCCCTGACGATCACTGAGCCACGGGCCGCAGCGACGGGTCGTGGAGGTGGCACGCCACGTCCACGTCGTTCTGCCGGAGCAGGCCCGGGTCGATTCCGGTCCGGAACCGCACCACCACAGCGTCGTCGTCGGAATCGATGCTCTCGACACCACGCCAGAGCGGGTCGTCCGGCGTCTCGGCCCGCGCCTCGTCGAACAGCTGGGTCAGCTCGCTCAACTGCCGGCCGGACGGGACACGCAAACGAGCGACCTTCTCCCCTGGGCCGACATCGTTCAAGCTGGAGACCAACGGTTCTTCCTTGCTCAGCATGTCCTCGCCGAACTGGATCCATCGGCGTTCGAACATGGCGCGCAGATCCCGCGCCTCCCAGCCACACGGCTCGAAGGCAAGCGGGCAACGCGGATGGAACGCGCAGCCGTGCGGCGGCGCGGCGGCATCGGGAATCTCCCCACGGGGAAGATCGCGTGGAACCTGCCGCTCCGGATCCGGATCAGGCACCGCCCCGAGCAGCGCCCGGGTGTAAGGATGCTTCGGATCGGCGAAGATCTCCTCGGTGGGTCCGATCTCGACAACCCTCCCCAGGTACATGATGGCTACCCGGTCACAGAAGAACTTCGCCGTCGCAAGATCGTGTGTGATGTAGACGTAGGTCAGATCCAGCTCACGCTTGAGATCGAGCATCAACTCCAGGATCTTGGCCCGGACGCTCATGTCCAGCATGGAGATCGGCTCGTCGGCCACGAGCAACTCGGGACCGCAGATGATGGCGCGAGCGATCACGGCGCGCTGTTTCTGCCCGCCGGACAACTCCGCGGGCAGCTTGTCGAGGAACTGCTTCGCCGGGGTCAGGCCTACCCGCTCGAGCGCATCGACCACCCGGGCGCGTGCCTCGTCCTTGTTCGAGACCAGCCCGTGGATCCGCAGCGGGTGTCCGATGGCTGTACGCAGATCCATCGCCGGGTTGAGCGCGGCATGCGGGTCTTGGAACACCATCTGCAGCCGGCGCCGCAGCAAACGAAGGTGGCGCTGGGGTAATTTCGCGAGATCCTGCTCGCCGTACATGATCTGCCCGGACGTTGGACGCACAAGCCCGAGCAAGGCGCGTCCGAGCGTCGTCTTGCCGCTACCGGACTCGCCCACCAGACCGAGCACTTCGCCTCGGCGCAGGGTGATGTTGACGCCGTCGACCGCCTTGACAGTCTCGCCGCCACCACCGATCAGGCGAGCAAGCGCACTGGCCCGCAGGTCGAAATGGACCTTGAGGTCACGCATCTCCATCAGGGCGTCGCCGCCCGTCTGAGCCGTATCGGTGCGCACTTCAGGCTTCGTCGGCAACGGTGATCTCCTCCCGGACCAGGGGTTCGTGCCCGTTTTCCGGCACGAGCTCGTCGGGCCCGTGCAACCAGCACTCGACCGTCTGCGGACCGACGGTCATGCGCTCCGGGAACTTCTCGGCACACACCCGCATCGCTTGCGGGCAGCGGGGATGGAACCGGCAGCCCGACGGTGGGTCGATCAGGTCGGGCGGCGCCCCCGGGATGTAGTGAAGCCCGGTGGTGGACAGCGAGATCGTGGAACGCAGCAGCTCTTGCGTATAGGGATGCTGCGGCCGAGCGAACACGTCCGTGACGGGTCCCTGTTCCACGATGCGCCCGGCGTACATCACCGCCACCCGATCACACGCCTCGGCCACGATGCCCAAATTGTGGGTGATGAACAGCAGCGAGGTGTCGAAATTGCGGCGCAGGTCGGCGAGGATGCCGATGATCTGGGCCTCGACCAGCACGTCCAGCGCCGTGGTGGGCTCGTCGGCCACCACGAACGACGGCCGCAACACCAGGGCCATAGCGATCATGATCCGCTGGCGCATCCCCCCGGAGAACTCGTGCGGGTAGGCCCGATACCGGGTGGGCGGGATACCCATGGCCCGGAGCACCTCGATGCTGCGCCGCTTGATCTCGTCCTTCGGCAGGTCCGGCTCATGCGACCGCAGTGTCTCCTCGAAGTGGTCGCTGATCCGCAAGAGGGGGTTCAGCCTGGTCAGCGGCTCCTGGAAGATCAGACCGAGTTCTGGGCCGCGGAGGCGCTGAATCTCGCGTTGACTCGCCTCGACCAGGTTGCGGCCGCCATAGTTGACCTCGCCGTCCAGCTGGGCGCCTCTGGGGAGCAGCCCCAGCACACCGCGGCCGAGCGTCGACTTGCCGCAGCCGGATTCGCCGACGAGTCCCAGGACCTCACCTGGACGCAGGTCGAAGGTCACCCCGTCGACTGCCCGGGCCGGGCCATGCTCGGTGCCGTACCAGACCCGCATCTCCCGCACGGAAATGACCGGTTCGCTCACTTCACACCGCCCTTTCCGATGGTGGAACCGCCGGTGCCGCGTTGGCTGGACTGCGGACCGACGCTCGGCATGGTGATGGACACGAGGCGGCGGACCCGGATCGCCGGGTTCATCGACTCGTTGAGCCCTTCACCCATCAGTGTCAGACCCATCACCAGCATCACGATCGCGAGTCCTGGATACAGCCCGGTCCACCAGATCCCGGTTCCCGCATCCGAGACCGCCCGCTGCAGGTCGTAGCCCCATTCGGACGCCTCTGTCGGCTGAATGCCGTAGCCGAGGAAGCCGAGGCCCGCCAGGGTCAAGATCGCGTCCGCGGCGTTCAAGGTCGCGATCACCGGCACGCTCTGCACGACGTTGGCCAGCAGGTACCGGAACATGATCGTGATCGGCCTAGCGCCCATCGCGCGCGCGGCCTCGACATACGTCTGCTCCTTGGCGCTGATGGTCGCCGCCCGTACCACGCGGAAGTACTGCGGGACATAGACCGCCGTGATCGCCAGCGCGGCCGTCGCGGTCCCGCCGCCGACGTATTCGGAAAGCAGGAAGGCCACCACAATCGCCAGCAGCAGCGCCGGCAGCGCGTACAGCGAATCCATGATCATGACGAGCACCCGGTCCACCCAGCGCCCGACGAAGCCGGCGATCAGCCCGAGGAGCACGCCGATGAACAACGAGAACGTCAGCGCCAGGAGCACGACGGTCACAGCGGTGCGGGCACCCCAGATCACCCTGCTGTATACGTCGAAACCCTGCGTGCTGGTGCCGAACAGATGGTCGCCACCGGGCTCGGCGTGGTTCATGAACCGCTGACCAGTGGCATCCGCGACCTGTGAAAAGCCGTACGGGGTGATCCACGGCGCGAAGATCGCCATAACCAGCATCAGCGCTACCAACACTGTGCCGCTGACCAGCATGAACCTGCCGACACCGTGAGAGTTCCGGTAAGGCCGGGCGACACCGCGAAGGATGCGGCGCCGCCTGCTACCCCCACCGGTGTGTGCCGACGTGTCATCCGGCGGCGGAACGGCTTCGGTCGCCATCAGTACCTCACCCTCGGGTCGATGATCGCGTTGATGATGTCGATCAGCAACGACGCGGTCACCACGACCAGCGCGAACAGGGTGATGATGCCCTGCACCGCGGCATAGTCGCGGCTTTCCAGGTACCGCACCAGCTGGCTGCCGATGCCGTTCCAGTTGAAGGTCTGCTCAGTGAGGATCGCACCACCCATCAGCAACGCCACCTGCAGTCCGAGAATCGTCACGAACGGCACCATCGCGTTGCGGAACGCATGCTGGATGACTACCCGGGACTCCGGAACACCTCGTGACCTGGCCGCTTCGACGTAGTCGCTGCGCAACGTCTGGATGAGATTGATCCGGATGATCCGCATGAAGATTCCGGACAGCAGCAACCCGAGCGTCATGGCGGGCAGGATCAGGTGTTGCACACCGTTCCAGAACGCACTGGTGTCACCGGCCAGCAAGGCGTCGAGCAGGAAGATGTTCGTCTCCGACGGAACTCTGGCCAGCACGACGGGACTGGCCTGTGAGCTGGATGGCAACCAGCCGAGCGTTCTGGCGAAGATCAGCTGGAACAGCAAACCGAGGAAGAACACCGGAGCGGCGTAGGTCAGGATCCCGAAGACCCGCAACGAAGCGTCCAACCCGGTGTCACGGAAGCGGCCCGCCAGCAGCCCGAGCGGGACGCCGATCACCAGCGCCGCCAGAAAGGCGGCGCTGGTCAATGTGAGCGTCGCCCCGCCGTTGACGGTGAAGATCTGCGTGACAGGACGGTTGTCGATGATCGTGTGCCCGAGATCGAACCGGAGGATACCGGAGATGTATTCCCAGTACTGCACGAAGATCGACCGGTCGTAACCCGCGGCAGCACGCAACTCGGCCAGCTGCTCGGGGGTGCGCTGACCGCCCAGAGCGACGCTCACCGGGTCGCCCGGGGCCACTCGCATCAGAACAAATACGATCGTGAGGATCACGAGAACCTGCGGAACGAACAGCAGGATTCGTGTCAGCAGGTATGTGCGCAGCGACCCCGCGGCACGAGTCGACAACCGAGCACCAGCCTTTCTATCGGCGACAGGTCATGACCGAGGGCCCCGGGCGAGGCTCGAAGCCCACCTCGGAGCCCTCGGTCATTTCGCGTCGGTGGCGGTTACTCCGCCACGCCGCTGACGACGTCGTAGTAGAAGATGAACGACGGGTCGAGGGTGTCTTCGACGCCCGTAACACCTTCACGGATCGCAGCAACCTGGTCACGCTGCCACAACTGGATGACAGGCGCGTCCTCGGCCACGATCTCCGTAGCCCGCTCCACCGCGGCGATCCGGGCATCCTGATCGGTGTCGGTGAGGATGGTGTCGATGAGCTCGTCCATCTCGTCGTTGCCGTAGCCGTTGTTCAGGAAGTTGATGTCCGAATCCGAGTGGTAGAAGCCCACGATGTAGTTGGACGGGTCCGGGTGATCCGGGAACCAGCCGAGGTCGAAGGCGTCCATGCTTCCATCACCGAAGGTGGTGGAGTACTGCGCCCACGACAGCTGCTCGAGGTTGACGTCGAACAGGCCGGTCTCCTCAAGCTGGCGCTGAATCTCGCCGTACATGTCGCCGATCTCTTCGCCGTAGCGGTCCGGCATCCACCACAGGTCGAACGAGACCGGGGTCTCGACGCCGGCGTCCTCGAGAAGCTGTGCCGCGGCGTCCGCATCCGGCTCGCCGTAGAGATTCTGGTAGCTCGGCACATGACCGGCCACGCCGTCCGGCACCGGGCCGTACAGCGGGGTGACAGTGCCGCGGTACACGGCCTCGGCGATGGTCTCGCGGTCGAGAACCTGGGCGATCGCCTGCCGGACCGCGGGCTCGTCGAACGGCTCCCGACCGGTTTGCAGCACCATGTAGTTGATCTCGGTGCCTTCACCGGTCACCACTTCGACGCCGCGCTCGGCACCGCGCTCTTCGAGGTCGGCGATGTCGGTCACCGCGAGGCTGCGGTAGGCGACCATGACCTCGCCTTCCTCGATGGCCTGCTTCAGTGCGGACTCCTGCTGGTAGAACTGCACGATCACACCGCTGTTGTTGACCTGCCGGTCGCCGGCGTAGTTCTCGTTGACCCCCAGCTGGATCTGCTGCGTGGCGTCGAAGGCCTCGACGGAGTACGGACCGGATCCAAACGCTTGGTCATTGGGCTGGAGTTCGTCAGCGGGGTAACTCATCGGCACGATCGCCGACGCGCCCGTGGTCAGGATGTACGGGAACACCGCGTCAGCCGATGTCAGGTTGAAGGCGACGCTGTATTCGTCGCGTTCTTCGACCTCGTCGATGCCGGTCAGCAGCGCCCAGCCGTTGGACTCGTGCTGGATCTCCAGCTGCCGCTCGATCGAGTGCACGACGTTCTCGGCCTTGAGCTCGGTGCCGTCGGCGAACATCTGGCCTTGCTTGAGATCGCAGACAAAGGTGGTGTCGTCTTCCCAGTCGCAGGACTCAGCGGCGTCGGGCTCGGGGTCGGTTCCGCCGAGCGGCACCGCGAGCAGTCGCTGGTAGGTGTTGTAGACGATGTTCCACGACGGTTTGTCATAGGAACCGGCCGGGTCGATATTGGTGACGCTGTCGGTAGTGCCGATGACCACCTGAACACTGGCGTCGCCTTCGCCGGCGGTGCCGTTGCCGTCATCTCCGTTGCCGTTGCCGTTGCCGTTGTCGTCGCCGCCGCAGGCCGCCAGCACCAGGGCCGCAGAAGCACCGAGTGCGAGCGTAAGCGAGACGCGTTTCCTTGGATGACCCGCACCGATTTCGGCGGGTGTAGATGCTCTGAACCTTCGTCCGCGCATCGGGTTCACCTCGATGTCCTTGAATATGAGCCGGGGCTGGGTTCGCCACCGTGGCGGTCTGCGGCCGTCCGTGGCTGCGAGCGCTCGCCGGGTCTCCCGGCGGCCCTCCCCACGCAGAGTAGCCCTTTACCGAACGGGAACTGAACGGTCACTGATCCCACTCCCGTAACGATCCGATCACATGGTCACGGGGGTTTCGACACGTGACGGAGCGGCCGGGTGCCGCCTCCAACGTCTGTCGCGAAAGGGGCCCGAACCGTGTGCCCTGGGGCGGCAATGTGCCATATTGCGCGTGTGCCTGCCACCGTGGACGTCGCCGTCATCGGAGCAGGCGTGGTGGGTGCGGCTTGCGCCTGGCACGCCACCCGCGCGGGTCTGCGCGTCAGTGTTGTCGACCGAGGCCCAGTGGCCGGCGGCACCACCGGCGCCGGCGAGGGCAACATTCTCGTCTCCGACAAGCCGGCCGGGCCAGAGCTCGAACTCGCTCAGCTATCGAGGCGGCTCTGGGCCGAGATGGCCGCAGCCGTGCGAGGCTTCGAATATCACGCCAAGGGCGGACTGGTGGTGGCCGCTTCGGAACCAACGCGGACCGGCTTGGAAGAGACCGCCGTGGGCCAGCGTGCGGCGGGAGTAGAGGCGGTGGCCGTGGCTGCCGACGAACTGCCCGGCTATGAGCCATATCTGGCGCGCGATCTCGCCGGGGGGATCTATTACCCGCAGGACGCCCAGGTGCAACCCATGCTCGCGGCCGCCCGGCTGCTCGCCGACACACGCGCGGCCGGCGCCGAGGTGCGAACCAGCACGGAAGTCACTGGACTGCTCCGGGCCGGCGAGCGGGTCATAGGCATTCAGACGTCCGCCGGCCCGATCTACGCCGGAGCGGTCGTCAACGCCGCGGGCACCTGGGGCGCGGAGATCGCCGCGATGGCCGGTGTGGAGGTACCCGTGCTACCGCGACGCGGATTCGTCATGGTCACCGAGCCGCTGCCGGCCGTGGTCCGGCACAAGGTCTACGCGGCAGAGTACGTATCGGATGTCGCCAGCGACGACGCCGGGCTGCAGACGTCACCAGTGATCGAGGGCACGGAGTCCGGGCCGGTGCTGATCGGCTCGAGCCGGGAACGCGTCGGATTCGACCGGACAATGTCCGTGCCCATCCTCCGCTTGCTGGCCGAACAGGCCGTCCGGCTGTTTCCGGCGCTGGCCGGGGTCAAGGTGATCCGGGCGTATCGGGGGTTCCGTCCTTATTGCCCTGATCATTTGCCGGTGATCGGCCCGGATCCGCGGGCACCAGGTCTGTGGCACGCGTGCGGTCACGAAGGCGCCGGGGTATGCCTGGCCGCTGCGACCGGTCACGTGATCGCGGCGACACTGACCGGCCGACGCGCCGGCGTCGACCTCTCCCCCTTCCGCCCGGAGCGATTCGGATGACGGGCCCGCAGACATTCACCTTCGACGGCCGGGAGATCCCGTTCGACGCCGGCCAGAGCGTGGGCGCCGCCCTGGTGCTGGCCGGGGTACGGTCATGGCGGACGACGCGCGGCAGCGGGCGGCCACGCGGCATCTTCTGCGGCATCGGGGTGTGCTTCGACTGCCTGATCACGATCGACGGGCGGGCGAATCTGCGTGCTTGTACCGTCCCTGCCCGCAGTGGCCTGGACGTGCGCAGTCAGGAAGGAGACGGACGTGCCGACCTCCACACCTGAAACTCGTTGCGACGTTCTGGTGGTAGGTGCCGGACCCGCCGGTCTCGCGGCCGCGGCGGCAGCCGCCGGCGCCGGACGCGCCGTGGCGGTGGTGGACTCAGGTCAGACGCCTGGCGGCCAATACTGGCGGTACTCGCCGGGCACCGCGGCCAGCGCAGCCGGCCTCCAGCACGATCAGCGGGCCTTCCGCGTGCTCACGGCGAAGCTACGCTCGGGTGCCAGCTACTTGCCCGGACGCGACATCTGGGCCGTCGCCCGCGACGACGACGGCTTCACCGTGTATGCGTTGCACAACGACGAAGAGACGACGGTGCAGGGCCGGGCGCTGGTACTGGCACCCGGCGCGTACGACCGTCAGCTGCCCTTTCCGGGGTGGGACCTGCCGGGTGTCTACACCGCCGGCGGCGCTCAGGCGCTGCTGAAAGGCCATGGTGTCCGGGTGGGTACCCGCGTCGTCGTGGGTGGTACGGGTCCTTTCCTGCTACCGGTCGCCGCCGGCCTCGCCCGGCACGGAGTCGATGTTCGCGGCGTCTTCGAAGCCAACCACCCGATCGCCTGGGCGCGGCATACAGCAGCCGCGATCCGCAATGTCGGCAAGATCGCCGAAGGCTCCCGCTATGCGGCGACACTGGCCCGGCACCGGGTCCGGGTTCGCGCTGGGCACGCCATCGTGGCCGCCCACGGCGACGATCATGTGGAAGCGGCGACCGTGGTCCGGCTCACCCGGAACTGGCAGGTGGTCCCAGGCAGTTCGCGCATCGTGGCATGTGATGCGGTCGCGGTCGGCTGGGGGTTCACACCTCGGTTGGAGCTGCCGCTGGCGCTTGGCTGTGCCACCCGCGTGGATTCGGACGGCTCGCTCGTCGTCGACGTCGACGAGCACCAGGCCACCGACATCCCCGGCGTTTTCGCGGCGGGCGAGGTGGGCGGCGTCGGCGGTGCGGCGCTTGCCGTCGTCGAAGGAGAAATCGCGGGCCACGCCGCGGCCAGCTACGCCACCGTTGCGTACGCAAACCGACCGAACCACCGCACGGTGGGGGATGTCGATGCCGTCCATGGTGCGGATGGGCATCGGAAGACGACGAAGGAGTCTTCCGCGGGCGAGGACGGCATCGACATCCCCCACCGTGCCACCCGAAAGCGGGAGCGACTTCGGAACTTTGCCACCGCCATGCATGACATCTATCCGGTGCGTGACGGCTGGCGGGGATGGCTGCGGCCGGACACCGTCGTCTGCCGCTGCGAAGAGGTCCCGCTCGCCGCTATCACCGAGGCGGTGCACGAACTCGGGGCGACCGACGCGCGAACGGTCAAGCTGTTCAGCCGCGCGGGAATGGGGTGGTGCCAGGGACGCACATGTGGTTTCGCCGTCAGCCGTCTCACCGCCGCTGAATCCGGCACGGCCACAGATCCGCGCGGATTGGCCGAGCGGCCCGTTGCCACACCTATACCGCTTGGCCTGCTCGCGCGACGTTCTACACCCCCGCCGGCTCAGACAGACAGCCCGGAGATGGCCGACCAGCGACGAGAGGAAGACGAATGATGACCAGCAACAGGCCCCCCTGGCACGGAGTCCTCGTGGCGACCGCGTTGCCGTTCCGCGAGGACCTCTCAGTCGATCTGGACCGGTATGCCGAGCATGTGCGATGGCTGGCGGACAACGGATGTCACGGTGTCTGCCCGAATGGATCGCTGGGCGAATACCAAGTGCTGACGGCAGAGGAACGAGCCGCGGTGGTCCGCACGGCGGTGGAGGCGGCTCCACCGGGCTTTACTGTGATGCCGGGGGTCGGAGCGTACGGCGCGATGGAGGCCAGGCGCTGGGCGGAGGACGCCGCCGAGGCCGGTGCGCAGGTAGTGCTGTCGCTGCCGCCCAATTCTTACCGCGGCGACGACCGAGCCGTCGTCGAACACTACCGGGAGGTGGCCAAGGCCGGCCTACCGGTGACCGCTTACAACAATCCGCTCGACACCAAGATCGATCTGCGCCCGGACCTGCTGGCAAGACTGCACGAGGAGGGCCTGATCGTCGGGGTGAAGGAGTTCACCGGCGATCCCCGTCGCGGCTACCAGATCGCGGAGCTGGCGCCGGGGCTGGACGTCATCATCGGCACCGATGATGCCGTCCTGGAGCTCGGCCTGGCCGGGGCGAAAGGGTGGATCGCCGGCTTCCCCAACTCGCTGCCGAAAGCCTGTGTGGATCTCTACGACGCGGCGCTCGCACAGGACCTCGACACCGCACTTCCGTTGTACCGGCAGCTGCACCCACTACTGCGATGGGACTATCGCACCGAATTCGTGCAGGCGATCAAGCTGTCGATGGAGGTGGCCGGGCGTTACGGCGGGCCGTGCCGGCCGCCGCGCCAGCCGCTGCTTCCGGAGCAGGCGGCGGAGATCCGCCGGACAACGGAGCGCCTCCTCCCGTGATCATTGGCACTTAGCCACCTAATTCGGGGGCTAAGTGCCAATGATCATGGGAAGGCAACGAAGGGAGGCGACATGCGAACCAGCCGGGTGTTCCACGCCGTCGACTCGCACACGGAGGGCATGCCGACGCGGGTCATCACGGGGGGCGTCGGCGCCATGCCGGGTTCGACCATGGCCGAGCGCCGGCAGTGGTTCGTCGCGAACTCCGACGGACTTCGCCGGCTGCTGATGAACGAGCCGCGTGGCCACGCCGCCATGAGCGGAGCGATCCTGCAACCGCCCACCCGCCCGGACGCCGACATGGGTGTGCTGTTCATCGAAGTGTCGGGCTGCTTGCCGATGTGCGGACACGGCACTATCGGTGTGGCAACCGTCCTGGTGGAGACCGGACTGGTGGCGGTGAGCGAACCGACGACGTCGATCCGGCTCGACACCCCCGCCGGGCTCGTCGTCGCCGAGGTCGCCGTCCGCGACGGTGCCGCGGAGTCGGTGACGATCCGCAACGTCGCCTCGTACTGCCACGAACTCGACGCCAGCGTCGAGGTGCCGGGCCACGGCACCGTGCGCTACGACATGGCCTACGGCGGCAACTTCTATGCGATCCTCGACCTGGACCAGCTGGGTATCCCGTTCGATCGCGCGGAGAAGCAACGCATCCTCGACGCCGGGCTGGCGATCATGGCGGCGGTCAACGAACAGCGCCGGCCCGTGCATCCGGAGCGGGACGACATCGCGGTCTGTCACCACGTGCAGTTCCTCGCGCCTGGTTCGAACGCCCGGCGTTCGAGACACGCGATGGCCATCCATCCTGGCTGGTTCGACCGGTCGCCGTGCGGCACCGGGACGTCGGCCCGGTTGGCCCAGCTCCATGCCCGCGGCGAGTTGCCCTTGCACACCGACTTCGTCAACGAATCGTTCATCGGCACCCAATTCACCGGACGACTGGTCGAGGAGACAACTGTCGGCACCCGGCCCGCCGTGGTCCCGGCCATCACCGGACGCGCCTGGATCACCGGGACGGCGCAGTACATGCTCGATCCGCGCGACCCGTTCCCCGAAGGGTTCCAGCTTTGACCGTGACCAGCCGGTCAGCTTCAGCTAAACCCACCGGCCGTAGGGCACGTTCCGCGGGACGGCTGGCCGGTCGCTTCGCCGTCCCCGCGATCATGGCGGCGATCTTCGCCGCGCCGCTCTGGTTCATGATCGTGGGATCGCTGCGGCCCCCCGGGACGCCGCCGCCGCGCACGCTGGAGATCCTGCCGCCTGAGCCGACACTGGATGCCTACATCCGGCTGCCCGAACTGATCCCTCTGTTCACCTATCTTGGCAATTCGGCGCTGGTCGTGGCCCTCGCGGTGCCGCTGACCGTCCTGATCGCCGCGCTCACCGGCTTCGGCCTCCGGATCCTGGCCCCGGCGCACAAGCGGCGGGCGGTCGCCGGGCTGCTGATCGTCCTGCTGGTGCCGGTCACGGCGGTGTGGGCGACCCGGTTCGAGGTGTTCCGCCTGGCCGGCGTCGTCGACACCTACATACCCCTGCTGGCGCCGGCGCTGCTCGCGGTCAGTCCGTTCCTCATCCTGCTGTATGCGTGGAGCTTCGGCGGCATTCCCGACAGCCAGTTCCAAGCGGCCAGGCTGGAGGGCGCCGGCTGGCTGACGATCTGGCGACGGTTGGCGCTTCCGCAGGTCAAACCAGCCACCTTGGCCGTGGGTGTGCTGGCGTTCACGTTCCACTGGGCGAATTTCATCGACCCGTTGCTCTACCTGCAACGCGGTGACCGCTACACCTACCCGCTCGGGCTGCAATTCCTGCGGCTGCTGAACCCGACGGACTGGCCGCTGCTGATGGCCGGCTGCGTCATCGCGACCCTGCCGTGCGTCGCCGTATTTCTCCTGGCCCAGCGGATCCTGCTGAGCGACGACCCACTCACCGCCTTGAGGAGGCGACGTTGACCCGATTGTTGCGCTGGTGTGGCTGCGTGCTGACCGCGACCATGCTCATCGCGTGCGGAGGGACCGGCGGCGCGGGCGACGGCTCGTCCAGCATCACGGTGGTGCTGTTCGGCGACGCGGAGGAGATAGCCGGCTACCACGACCTGGTCGAAGCGTTCGAGGACGCCAACGACGACCTCCAGGTCAACCTGTCGCCCGTGGCTACCCAGGACGAGCTCATGGCGCGGTTGACCACATCGTTCGCGGGCGGCAACCCACCCGACGTGTTCCTGCTGAACTTCCGCCGGTACGGCCAGTTCGCCGCCGAGGACGCGATCGAACCGGCACAGTCCTATGTGGATGCCAGCGACGTGCTCGACGAGGCGGACTTCAGCCCCGCCGCACTCGACGCCTTCCGGTTCGACGGCGAGGAGCTCACCTGTTTGCCGCAGAATCTCTCGTCGCTCGTCGTCTATTACAACCGGGATCTGTTCGAGGCGGCCGGCCTGCCCCTGCCCCGGGACGGCTGGGACTGGCACGAGTTCCTCGCCGCAGCACAATCATTGACCGGCGACGGGGTGTACGGCCTGGGAACAGAAGCGTGGATCATCCGGCTCGCACCCTTCATCTGGTCGAACGGCGGCGAGGTCGTCGACGATCCGGACCACCCGTCCACGCTGACCCTGACCGTCGACGACGCTACCCGGGAAGCGGTCGACTGGTTCCTCGACCTGCAACTCGAGCACAGCGTGGTCCCGCCGGACGCCGAGGAACAAAGTGAATCGAGCCAGGCCAGGTTCCTACGCGGGACCCTGGGGATGTACATGAACAGCCGGGTGGCGGTTCCGGTCCTGCGCACCATCGACGACTTCGAGTGGGACGTCGCGCCGCTGCCGGTAGCGCCCGGGGGCGAACCGGCGACCATCCTGCACAGCGATGCCTACTGCATGAGTGCGGACCTCGCCGACCACACCAACGCGTGGCGTTTCATCGAGTTCGCGATGGACGTGCCAGGGCAGGAAAGGCTGGCGGCGTCCGGACGTACGGTTCCGTCGCGTGTTGACGTCGCCCAATCCGAGGTGTTCCTCGAACCGCACGAGCCGCCGCGCTCGTCACAGGTGTATCTCGATGCCGAACCGCATCTGCGCACCACGCCCCGGACCGGAACGTGGTCCCGGGTGGAACGCGAAGCCAACGCGCTGCTGGAAGAGGTCTTCTACGGGCGCGTCGAACGCGAGGAGGGCCTGCGGCGCCTCGAAGAAGACCTGAGGCCGTTGTTCGATCTCAGCATCGGAGGGACCGACCGGTGACCCTGCGGCAAGAGTCCAAGCCGACCGGGGCCCGGGCCGGCGCCGGCATCGTGCTCGAATCGCTGACAAAGTGCTATGGCCCGATCACCGCCCTCGACGGAGTCGACCTAGCGGTGCGCGCCGGTGAGTTGGTGACACTCGTCGGCCCCTCGGGATCCGGCAAGTCCACGATCCTGCGGCTGATCGCCGGGCTGGAACGGCCCGACCGGGGGCGCGTCGTCGTCGGCGACCGCGACGTCGTCGACGTTCCGCCGCAACAGCGCTCGGTGGCGATGGTGTTCCAGGACTACGCCCTCTACCCCCACCTCACCGTTCAGGACAACCTGCTGTTCGGGCTCCGGGTCCGAAAGGTGCCACGCGCCGAGGCAACGCGACGCGCGCGAGAGGCGGCCGAACGGCTGGGGATCGCCGAACTGCTCGACCGCCACCCCGACGAGATGTCCGGCGGACAACGCCAGCGGGTGGCGCTGGCCCGGGCGCTGGTGCGCGACCCGAGCGTCTACCTGCTCGACGAGCCACTGGCCAGTCTCGACACCCAGCTGAGGACCACCACGCGGGCGGATCTGCTGGCCATCCATCGCCAGCTGGGCACCACCACCCTGCATGTCACCCATGACCAAGCGGAGGCGATGACGCTGGGCGACCGCGTGGTGGTCATCGAGGGCGGCCGGGTGCGGCAGGCCGGAGCACCGCAGGACGTCTACGACGAGCCCGCCGACACCTTCGTGGCCCGATTCCTCGGCAGTCCGCCGATGAACCTGGTGCCGGGTGGCGGAGTACTAGGCGATTCGACCGGCGTCGTGGTGGGCATCCGGCCTGAGGACCTGGCTCTTGACTCCGAGGGGCCGATCGCGGCGACGGTCGAGGCCGTCGAGGCGCTCGGCAACGAGGCGGTGCTGCTGACCAGGTGCGCCGACGGGACGCGGCTGGCGATCCGGACCGAACCCCGTCTGGGGCTTCTCACCGGCGACGCCGTGCGCCTCAGTCCGGATGCCCGGCGGGTACACCGGTTCGACGCCGGCACCGGGCGCCGGCTGTGAGCGAACCCGAGCCGAGTCAGAGGATCCGGACGGCTCCAGGGCGGCTTGCGGCCCCGCCGGGCCGGCGGACGCCCCGGGCACCACGCATGCTGAGCGGCTGGGCATTCCTCATGCCCTACGCGATCGCCGTCGTCGTACTGATCGCGTTGCCCGCGCTGCTCAACGTTGGCTATGCGTTCACCGACCACACCGGGCTGACCCGCGACCCACAGTTCGTCGGTCTGGACAATGTGCGCCGGCTGATGTCCGACGCGTTCTTCCTGGACAGCCTGGAGGCTTCGCTCGTCCACGTCAGCCTGTCCGTCCCGCTGAGACTGCTCGCCGCCGTCGGCCTCGGACTGCTCCTTGCCGCTCCCAGGCCAGGCGGCCGGCTGTTTCGCACCGCGGTCTACCTGCCGACGGTCATCCCCGACGTCGCGCTGGCGGTGCTGTTCCTCTGGGTCCTGAATCCGCTGTACGGTCCGCTGAACCAACTACTCGGACTGTTCGGCCATTCCGGATTCAACTGGCTGGCCGACCCGGCCACGGCCCGCGTGGGCGTGGTCCTCATGCTGATGTTCCCCATCGGCGAGGGGTTCATCGTGGTGCTCGCCGCCCGGCGGATGCTCGACAACCGGCTGTACGAGGCGGCATCGCTGGAAGGCTGCGGGCCGTTCGGCCAGCTGCGCCGGATCACGCTGCCGCTGCTCGCGCCGGTCCTGATATTGCTCGCGGTGCGTGACACGATCCTCACCCTTCAGGTGAACTTCGTGCCCGCGTACGTGCTCACCGATGGCCGGCCGGCCAATGCCACGCTGTACCTGCCCGTATACATCTTCGACCACGCGTTCGAGTTCTCCGGTTTCGCCTACGGCGCGCTGATCAGCATCGTGCTGATGGTCATCACCACGGTGATCATCACGGCGCTGTTCCTCGTAGCACGCCGCTGGCGTGTCTTCCGCTGACCGGCCCCGCACGTCAGTGTGGCATCCTGCTGCGATGCGACTCCGGCAGTTCGTCATCGTGGCCGTTGCACCTGTGTTCGCCGGCACTCTCGCCGCTTGTGGCGGAGACGATGACGCGACGCCGAGCGACCCCACCCAGGCCATGTTCGACAACCTGCCGGATTGCGACCGCGTCCCCATGGACGAGGCTCCCGAAGTCGAGCCCGACGTCAGCGGCCTCGTGCTCCCCGAGGGCGCGCGGATCACGTCAGTGCTGGAACAAGGCCCGCTGACCAGCGTCGAGGGCACCATCCGGATGACGCCGCTCGATGTGCGGGCCGACTACGAACAACGAGACGACGTCGAGCTGCTCCGCATCGAGGACGAGGTCTTCGAAGCCGAGGTGCTGATCCGCGCCGCCGGCCAGCGGATGTACCTCCTCGCGGCTGCCCTGTGCGCGGACGGGACTTCGCTCAGCGTCGTCATCGGACCCGATACCGAGGACGCCGATCTGCCGGAATTCCGTAGCGACCTGGAGTAAGGGGCCGGTTGTCAGGCGTTG
Organism: Phytoactinopolyspora mesophila; assembly: GCF_010122465.1. Taxonomy (NCBI): domain Bacteria; kingdom Bacillati; phylum Actinomycetota; class Actinomycetes; order Jiangellales; family Jiangellaceae; genus Phytoactinopolyspora; species Phytoactinopolyspora mesophila. Next base: position 224,794 of record NZ_WLZY01000003.1, read on the forward strand.
ATCAGCGCTGGTGAGCACTGCCGTCTCGACAGATGTCCTAACACCCGGTCGGCATTCCCTGCACATGATCGGTGACCAGCAACGACACCGTGTCTAAGGTGCGCACATGCGACCCGTTCTCAGGTCGCCCACACGGCTTGCGGAGGGAGACCCGGCATGAAAAGTACGCTCGCCCGGCACCAACGAGGTGTTACGGCGGTCGCTGTACTCGCATTGGTCGCGGCGGTGGCGCTCGTCGCCTCGCTCGTCTCGGCGCGAGGCGAAGACACACACGCGACGTCAATGCCCACCGGACCGATGGAACTGCCCGGTGAATGGATGACCAGCCAGCGGCTCAGCGACGGAGTCACCGAAGTCTCCGCCGCGACGTACGCCTCAGCCCGTTCCGAGGCCCAGAGCATCGAACGGCGCACCCGCAATGCCTACCGCCACCTCGCGCAGCTGAATTGGGACTTCTTCGGCCCCGCGAACATCGGTGGCCGTGTCGTCGACATCGCTATCGACCCCGAGGTGGACGACCAAATCTTCATCGCGGCCGCCTCCGGCGGCATCTGGAAGTCCAGCGACGCCGGGATGACCTATCAGTCGGTGTGGCCGGACGACTGGGTGCAGGGCATGGGCGCGGTAGCGATCACCAGCGACGGCGTACTGTTCGCCGGCACCGGTGAACCGCAGCCCGGCGGCGGTTCGATCACCTTCGGGGGCGACGGAATCTACCGCTCCTACGACCGGGGCGAGACCTGGGAGAATGTCGGGCTCGAAGACAGCCACGCGATCGCTCGCTTCGCCATCGACCCGAGCGACGAAGACCGGATCTTCGCGGCGGCCGCGGGCAACCTGTTCGTGCCGGGCGGCGAGCGCGGTGTCTACCTCACCGAGGACGGCGGCGACACCTGGCGCGAAGTACTGACGCCGCTGAACGACACCACGGGAGCGACCGAGGTCGTGATCGACCCAGACAATCCGGATCGCGTCTACGCCGCGATGTGGGATCACCTGCGCGAGCCACACCAGCGCACGTACGGCGGCCCCGGTTCCAGTCTCTGGCGCTCCGACGACGGCGGCGCCACCTGGGAACGTATGACGAACGGGTTGCCGACCGATGACGACCAGGGCCGCTGGGGTCTCACTCTGGCCCCGAGCAACCCGGACCGGCTGTACGCGTACGTCGGGACCGCACTGGGGCCGTTCCGGGCGTTCTACCGCTCCGACGACGGCGGCGACAGCTGGACCCAGACGCCGCTGACCGCCGCGGGCGCGTCCCAGTCGACCTTCAGCTGGTGGTTCGGCAAGATCTGGGTCGACCCCACTGACGAAGACCACGTGTTCCTGGCCGGTGTCCAGCTGCGTCGCTCCACCGACGGCGCGATGTCCTTCACCAACTCCGGCGGCATCCACGTCGACCAGCACAAGATGGCGTGGGACCCGGACGTGCCGGACCGGGTCTACCTCGGCAACGACGGCGGAATGTACCGGTCCGACGCCAACGGAGCCACGAACACCTGGACGAAGGCCACCGACGAGCCGTACACCCAGTTCTACTCGGTGGACGCCGCGGAGACCGATCCCGTGCTCAAGGTGGGTGGCACCCAGGACAACGGCTGCCTGCGCGGCTACAACGGGCCCGGCGGCAGGTGGGACGCCATCGGCTGCGGCGACGGCCTGCAGGTGATCATCCACCCCGAGGATCCGACCATCGTGTTCGGTTGCAGCCAGTACGGCAGCTGCTACCGGTCGGAGAACAGCGGCGACACCCCGCGCCAGCCGATCGGGGCCGGGCAGACCACCTCCCAGCGCCGGAACTGGTTCACCCCGCTGGTGTTCGACCCGAGCGATCCGGACGTCATGTACTACGCCGGGAACATCGTCAATCGATCCACCGACAACGGCCGGACCTGGACCGCGATCAGTCCTGACCTGACGGGTGGTGGCCCAAACGATCCCGCGGGATACCCGTGGGGCACGATCACCGCCGTCGCCGTCGCACCCACCGACGGAGATACCCTGTACGCCGGCACCGACGACGGCAAGCTGTGGTGGACCGACGACGTGGGCGAGAACTGGCACGAGGTCGACTCCTCGGAGCTTCCCGGTACGTGGGTGACTCGAATCGCCGTGCATCCCGACGATGCGAAGATCGCCTACGCGACATTCTCCGGGTTCCGGTCCGGCAGCGATCGTCCGCACCTGCTGGTGACTCAAGACGGCGGCAAGACGTGGTCCGACATCGGACAGGGGTTGCCCGATGCGCCGGTGAACTCGGTGGTTCCCACCTCGGACGGGCTGCTGATCGTGGGAACCGACGTGGGCGTCTACCTGTCGGCCTGGAATGGCGGCGAGTGGGCTTCGCTCGGGTCCGACCTGCCCGTGGCAGCGACGATGTACATGCGCTACCACGAACCCAGCCGGCAGTTGAGTGTGGCGACGTTCGGGCGCGGCATCTACGAGATCGATGTGCCACAGTGCCGCGCGGCATCTACCCGGCTGCCGCTACGCGACCCCGGTGTCGGAGTCCCAGGCGTCCTCGCCTCTTGCCGGGCAGCACAATAGCGCGAGGACTGAAGCGACGTCCCTCGGCGCGGACCGGCTGGTGACCGGTCCGCGCCGGCGGACGGCTCCGGAGTCCGTGATCCAGCGGAGCTTCGGCCAGGACCGGGGACAAGGGGATGTCTAGTTCGATGGAGGGTGCCGAATCGATCGTGCCGGCGACGCTCGCCAAACGCACGAGTCTGCGCGAACAAGTCGCCGATTCCCTGCGCGCAGCCGTCATCGCCGGCGAGATGAAGCCTGGTCAGGTCTACTCCGCGCCAGCACTCGCTACCCGCTTCGGGGTCTCCGCCACCCCGGTCCGGGAAGCGATGCTGGACCTGACCAAGCAAGGCCTGATCGCGGTCGTGCCGAACAAAGGTTTCCAGGTGACGATGCTGTCCGACGCCGAGCTCGACGAGATCACCGACATCCGTCTGTTGCTGGAACCGCCGGCCGCGGCGCGCGCCGCCGAAAACGTTCAAGCGGAGGACGTCGCCGCGCTCGCCGGGGTCGCCACGAAGATCCTCGACGCCGCCGCGGCCGGCGACCTGGCCACCTACACCGAGGGGGACCGTCAGTTTCACGGGCGACTGCTGGAGATGAGCGGAAACAACCGGCTGGTGGACATGGTGCGCGAGTTACACGATCGGTGCCGGCTGGCCGAGCCCATGGGTTTACTGGAACGAGGTCTCCTCAGGACGGCAGCCGGTGAACACCTGACCATGTGTGAGCTTCTAGCCGCGGGCGACGGCGCGGCGCTGGCTGCTCTGATGCGTGTCCACATCGAACATGTCAGGCGACACCGGGATGAATGATCCGGGCGATCCGGGCTGTCCGGCTGCGGATAGCGCTATCCGGAGATCGACATGGGTGCCATGTCATATGCCATACTGCTTTGGGGTCCGTGAGTGTCACTCGCGGTTCTTCAGTGTGCGGAGGCGCCATTGGAACTCACGCTGCAGCAGCACCTGGACGCGCTCGCCGAGCGCGTGGGCAGGCCGGCCGTGCTCGAAGACCGTTTCATGCGCCTGATCGCCTACAGCTCACACGACCAGCCGCTCGACGGCGTGCGTGAAGACTCGATCCTGCGCCGGCACGCCTCGCCCGAGGTGACCAGCTGGCTCAAGGAGTTCGGGTTACCGGACGCCCGGCGGCCTCTTCGGCTACCCGCCAATCCAGAGCTGCACATGCTGGCACGTGTGTGTATCCCGGTCCTCCACAAGGACAAAGCGCTCGGGTATCTGTGGTTCGTCGATTCCGACGATTCCATGAGCGCCGCCGACATCGACGTCTGTGTGCACGAAGCATCCGAACTCGGTGACCATCTACACCGGGAGAGCACCGCCAGCTTGTTCTCCGCCGCACGCCTCAACGATGCGATGCACATGCTCCTGAGCGATTCCCCGCTCACCCAGGAAGCCGCGCAGACTCTCGAGGAGACGGGCTACATTTCCGTCGACGACGGCATCGCCATCGCCGTTATCCAGGGCCTGCCGGCCCACCCGTCCCTTGATCTCGAAGATGCCTTCGCGCTTGCCATGACCGACTTCCAGCGCATGGTGCGCCGCGGCCAGGCGCTCGAACTCGTTCGCCGCGACCACTGCGTGCTGCTGCTCGCCTGTCCCAGCGACGACGACCCTCACCTCCGGGAACGCATCGAGCTGGCCATCGAACTCGCCCAGGCCCGGCTCGCCGCCGCCGGGCACCGGGTGACGCTCGTCGCCGGCGTCGGCAGCCGCCGTGCTGACCTTGACCACGCGATCAACTCTCTCCGGGAAGCACGCATGTCGGCCGACGCGGCACGGCTGCTCTCCGGGATCGGCAGCGTCGTCTACTGGTCCCAGCTGGGCATCCACCGGATCGTGGTGGAGCTCGCGTCCATGAGCGAGCACGTCCCTACGGTGCATGCCGGGCTCGGCCGGCTGCTCGACGATCCGGAGTGCCTGCCACTGCTGGAGACCCTGGAGACCTACCTCGACGTCGCCGGGAATGCCCAAGTCACCGCCGAGCGCCTCAACCTGCACCGGACTTCGCTCTATTACCGGCTGCAACGGGTGGAGCAGCTCGCCGGCACCGACCTCAAGGACGGCATCGAGCGCCTCGCGCTGCACCTGGCGCTCAAGGTTGCCCGTATGACGGGCCGATACGCCCCTCGCCAGAGCACCGGCGGGCCCCCTGACGACATCACGGCGCCCGAGACGCGCACACCTCGCCAACGCGTCGCCATCCGCTGACTCACCCCGCCTAGATGATCATGTTTGGTGGGTTTTCTCGCGCGTTACCACCTCTGCAGGCATGGTGACGCGCGAGAAAACCCACCAAACATGATCATCTAGGGGAGGGCGCTGAGGACTCGGGTGAGGCGGTGTCTCCACCAGGCAGCCTGGTCCGCGTTTCGCAGCTCGTACCGGCTGAGCTGGACAAGTTCGGGGGCGGGCGGAGTTCGGGGCACGGGCAGATAGCCGCCGACGGGCCGAAACGAGTCGGCCTCGGCGACGACATCGCCGTCCAGCAGCGCCAGCGTGCCCAAACCGCAAGCAAAATCCAGGTCAGGCAGAGCACCGGCCAGCGCCAGTTGTGCGCTCAATCCAACGCTGGTCTCCAGCGCGGACGACACAACGCACGGCAACGCGGCGGCCTCGGCGACCTGCAGTGCTCGCCGCACACCTCCGAGTGGCGTGCACTTGATCACGGCGATGTCGGCAGCGCCCGCTACTGCTACCCGCATCGGGTCCTCGGCCCGCCGGATCGACTCGTCGGCGGCGATGCGGACATCCACCCGGCGGCGCACTGCCGCCAGGTCCTCGATGGTCGGACAAGGCTGCTCCACGTACTCAAGCCCGCCCGCGGCAGCGTCAAGCCGCCGGATATGGGTGACCGCGGCGTCGACGTCCCACACCCCGTTCGCGTCCACGCGAACTGCGCCGCCTGGTCCCAGGGCGTCCCGGACCGCCTCCACTCTGGCCAGGTCTTCAGGGAGGGAGTCGGGATGATCGGCCACCTTGACCTTGGCCGTGGAACATCCGGAGCCTGACACGATCTCGTACGCACGCTCCGGCCCGACGGCGGGAACAGTGCAGTTGACCGGGATCCGCTCCCGCACCGGCTCCGGCCAGCCGGCTGTGGCCTGTTCGACAGCCGTCGCCAGCCAGGCGGCCGACGTCGCGTCGTCGTACTCGGCGAACGGGCAGAACTCGCCCCAACCCGCCGGTCCCTCGATCAGCATTCCCTCGCGCACGGTGATCCCACGGAACCGGGTCCGCATCGGGATCGCGTAGATCCGCGCCCCGTCGAAGTCGATCTCGCTCCTCACCGCATTCAGTCTCTCGCCTCCCACTTGATCATTGTCCCCGTTTAGGGGTTATAGCGCCTAAACGGGGACAATGATCAAGCCCGGCCGCAAGTGGTGTGGGGTTGATGGGATGGTTGAAGCCCGACGGGGTGCGGACGGGCATCGAAAGGCGAGGAACGAGCCTTTCGCGGGCGAGGAGGGCTTCAACCATCCCGGCAACCCCTCACCACCCCCAATCAGTTCAGGGCCCGCCGCAGGGCGTTCGGACCGCCGACCACCGGCAGGTGCACGTGGCTACCGTTCAGGTTCACCTCGATGTCGTTGCCGTGGTTGAACCTCGCCTGGATGTTCGTGTCGATCCCGGCGATCACGATGCCGATCCGGTGGCCGGCTTCGAAGGTGTAGTCGTCGGTCATGATGTCCCACTCCAGCCGGTGCCCGGAACCCGGTCGCAGTTCGTCGGCATCGGCGAGGAAGCTTGCGCTCGCCCAGCCTCGGGCCACGGCTTCGTGTCCCAGCGTACGGGTGTTGCGCTCGACGTCCGGGTAGCAGCCGGTGTCGGCTTCAGTGCCCTGCCCGAAGCAGCTGATGGTCTCCAGGTTGCGGATCCCGCCGCTGGCGGTCCAGTTGGTGCGCTCGGCGGTGCCGTAGTCCACCAAGTACGCGGACAGCCCCGCGTCGGTCCCGTCGATCGACGCCCGCAGCGACACCGTCGCCGAGCCGCTGATCCGTACCGGTTCGGTGAGCTCGCCGGTCATGAAGACGAGCCGGTGATCATCGTCGGCGAAGCCGTTCTGGACGACCGTGTTAAGCGGGCGCCGTGCCTCGGTGAAGGACTGTGTCCGCGGCGAGAGGTTGCGCTGGTCGAGACTCAACACACCCTGGCGGACGTCGTCGGCGTTCTCCGGCTGCCCGAGCCGGAGCAGAGTGTGTGTGCCACCAGGCCAGTCGTCGTACGTCTCCCAGCGGTCGCGGTCGTATTCGACGTCGGCGACCGGCTCGTCCATGATGCCGTTCTCGATGCCGTGCAGCCAGTGGTCGAACCAGCGGTGGATCGTCACGAGCCACTCGTCGCGCCGGAAATCGAACGCCTTCTCGTGCGCCACGGGCGACAGCCAGATCTTGCGTGGCACATCGTTGTCGGCCAGCGCGTCCCACCACTCGCCGTAATTGACCGGCTTGACGTTGTAGTCCTGGGTGCCGTGGACGATGAACACACTCGCCTTGACCTGGTCGGCGTTGCGGATGTAGTCGCGTTCGACCCAGAACTCGTGATCAGGGTCCCGGGTGATGTCACCTAGAGCCAGCTCCTCGCGCACGCCGGTGCACTCCGAGAACGGAGGAAGCTGGTTGGAGTTCTGGATCGATGTCGCCAGGCTCAGCGCGGTGTGTCCCTGGAAATGGACGCCGTTGTGCCAGTACCAGTGGTACCAGCTCGAGATCGCCGTGATCGGCACGATGGTCGCCAGGCCTTCGACTCCGGTCGCTGCCACACCGTTGGCGACGGTGCCGTCCCACGACTTCCCGACCATCGCCGACAACCCGTTGGACCAGTCGGCTTCGACTTCATTGCCGTCAAGGTCGTAGGCGACGCCGGACCCATTGAGCCATTCGACGAGTTTCACGGTGTTCTCGATCTCGGCCGGACCGCCGATGTCCAGGCAGCCGGTCGAACCGCGGGTGCCGGCCAGGTCCAGCAGCGCTACCGCATAGCCGCGAGGGACGAAATAGTTGTCGTAATACAACGGGAAATGGTCGAGCGGTTCGCCCGGGGTCGCCTTTCGCTCGGCCAGCCGGCCGCGACCGTTGGCATGGTAGTAAGGGCTCGGGACGATGATCGTCGGCACTTTCAAGTCGCCGTCGGATGCCGCGGGGCGGATGATGTCGACATATAGGGTGTCGGTTTCGTCGCCGTCGACGCTGCTCACCGCGCCGGGGATCTCGACGGCCTCACGGACCGCGCCGGCGTAGTCGAACACCGGCTGGGTGACGCCGTCATCGACGACGATCTCGTCCGGCTCCGGAACCGACAGCAGCCGCGCCCGCGTGTCGTCGAACCGCTGCCGGGCTTCCCAAGCTTCGCCCTCGTCGAGCTCGGCCTCCTCGGGAAAAATATCGACCGCCGGTTGCCCAGGCAGCTGCGACTCCGCGCCCGGTTGGGCTTGGCCCGCCAGCGGCACTGCCATGGCGGTGATCAAGCCAGCGCCGACGGCGATCACGGCTACCCGCCTGACGTGCATGAATCTTCGCATCGATCCTCCTACACCTCGTGCTCGGACATCGATCCTGATCAAGCGACGGGGTGCTCCGGAGCCGGGGGATGGAAGGCTCCGGAGCACCGCCGTGTGGGTGCTGCCCCACCGCCGGCCGATCAGCCCGCGGTGACGCTTCCCCTTGGGCCGGCTTACAACTCAGCGCGCAAATCATCGGCGAGCGATACGAGAGCCGCGCTCGCCAGGCTGTACACGCCGGTGTCGCCGATGTTCTCGGCCAGGTCCACGAACCGGTTCAGCGCCTGTTCGGCACCTCGCCCGCTCGCACGCTCGGCCGCCCGGAGGTGGGCGAGCAATTGCTGCCGCTCCGGACGCTCCAAGAGACCGTCCGCGTAGTAGGAATCCACCAGTTCGGCAGCGCCGCCAAAGGTCACCTTCAGATCGGTGGTGGTGAGCTCCACCTCGAAGGTCGACGTCGCGTCCGGGTCGGACTCGCTGGTAGCGGTGATCGTCACGGTGGCCGACTCGGCAGCGCCATCGTCCGCGGCCGCGTAGACATAGGCCGGAGCCGTCTGACCCGCGTTGACCGCCTTGACCTCATACGGCAGCCACACGTCCCAGCCGTCCTCGTCGACGGACGCCGAAAGCCGGTAGACGTCCGCGCTGTAGAGGTCCTGGCCGGCCTCGCCGTTGTTGGTCAGTGGGAGCCGCAACAGGCCGGTGGAGTCGCCGACGGCGAACGTGTCCACGCCGCCCAGTGAGACGTCCCGGCCGAAGTCACCAGCGCCGTCGAGGTGCCGTACCGCGACATCGTAGAGCAGCACGCCGGCGTCATCGCGGTACGTGTCGAGGATGTAGAAATGCAGCTTGTTGTGCTCGTCGACGAACTCGAAGCCGCTGTCGGAGTCCGTGCCGGCATGCCAGGTGGCGTTGTTCACCTGACGCGGGTCTCCGCGCAACACCGGGACAGGCGTGCCATCCGGACGGTGATAGTCGATCAGGTCGAGAGTCTCCGGATTCGGATCGATCAACCACACCTGCGGGAAGGTGTTGTTGTTCCTCGTCATCGCGATGAGGACACCGTGACCCGGGACGAAGGAGTCGTTGCCGACGGTGTCGACGACCTCCACCTCGTAGTTGTGGTAGTTGTCGTTCCCGTGACACCAGAACGAGTCGTCACCGACGTGCCCCAGGGCTTCGCAGGTGCGCAGGTTCTGACCGTTCGCGGTGGTCTCGCCGAACCGGACGCGCATGCCGAGCTGCCCGTCGGCGCCAGGCTGGTGCGCCCGGGCCTGCAGCGTCGCCACGGCGATCCCGTCGTCCGGCAAATCGTCGCGCTGGAGCTCGGCGATCTCACCCGGCTGGAAGAAACCCATGTCCCGCTTGTACTTGGTCATGTGGTGCGGGCCGAGCGCCGAACCACCCTGGTTGGGGACCTGCCATCGGTTGTGGGTGCCGCCGGGGCCGTTGAAGGTGCCCCGCGACATCATCTCCCAGTAGCCGGTGGCGGTGCGCATGTTGTCCGCGAACGGGTTGTTGTAATTGTCCGGCAGGCCGAACAAGTGGCTGATCTCATGCGCGAACGTACTCTGGCCGGAGGACTCCGCCTGGGTGGAGCTCGGCCGCGCACCTCCGGTCGCGTTGGGCCATTGGCTGGCGCCGGCCCGCCAGGAGGTGAAGCCGCCTTCCTCGGGCGTCAGGCCGGCGGCGTGAAGATACCGGGTGCCGACGTAGTTGGGAATCGGATTGCCGGCGCTGTTGAGCACCGGCCCGTCCTCGGCGCCCGGAGGGCCGAAAGCATCTGGGACGTCCTCGTGCGTCTGGAAGATCATCCTGCCTTGTTCTTCCCACGTCGACGACTCGTCGTGCCCCGCGGTCACGTACAGCACGAAGTCGTAGCCGCAGTCGGCCACGTCGAGATTCGTCGCCGTCGGGCAGGACAGGCCCTCCGCCTCCATCTCGGCACGCCATGGCAGGTTGCCGTCGCGGCGGATGTTGCGCCCGTCGGGATTCTGCGTCGAGAAGGTCGTGCAGTTGTCGCCGGCCGGGCAGACCGAGTCGGGCTCGTCGCCCAATGAACGCCCGCCGGTCGGGCCGTGTCCGAGTCCCCACTCGTGGTATTTGCCCGGCAAGGTGTACGGGCCGAACGTATCGACGCTGACGCCGGTGCGGCCGTGGCTGGTCTCCATCCAATACGAGTGGATGGTCTGGCCGCCGTTGAACTCGTTCGGCGTCGTGAAGTAGTCGTCGAACCACCCGCGGACGTCGTCGACGGGCTCCCACTCCCCTTCCCACGGCGATCCTGGAGGCGCCGGGTTGCCGAACGGGTGCGCGCCTTCCTCCTGGGCGATCAAGAACGGCTCGTCTTCGAAGTCAAGGAGTATGACGGCGGCCTCGAACTGCGTCTCACTGCCGTGGTTCGAGTCGTCGTTCCATTCCTCGGGCCGGATCGGCACGTAGTCGTCCCAGGTTTTGAACTCCATGTCGACCCAGTCCTGCGGGTCTACCGGGACGATGGGCCCGGTGCCGGGAGCTTGCGATGGCTCGTCCTGCGCCGTCGCCATGCCGATGCCACCCAGCATCGACAGCGCGAGGACAACTGAGCCGGTGATACCGGCTGCTCGTAGGCGGGTTGCTCGTCGTGGTGGGTGGCCTTTCCGTACTGCCATGTGACCCTCCCAAGGCCGCGCGAAAGCCGGCCGACGTGGGCACTGATTTCTGGGACCCTAAGGGAGGCAGACACCGGCCGTCACCGCGCATCTGACCTGAAATCTCAGCAAATCGTGCGACATCTGTTGAGACCGCCGCCGTTGGATAGCCTGACCGAAGGAAGCGTTCCAATGAGCCACCACGAGGTACCGCCGTTACTCGACCGCGTCGCCGGAATCGTGTCAGAGGCGATCAGTCGAGTTCGTCCCGAGTTCTTTGGAACGGATTCCGTGGTCCGACGTTCCGAACATGCCGACTTCCAGTCCAACGCCGCTCTCGCGCTGGCCAAGCGGGCACGTACCAGACCCGTGGATCTTGCCGCTGAACTGAGTACCGCGCTCAACAACGCCCACGACGGACCAGTGGGACTCGTGGAGGTGTCTGGGCCGGGCTTTCTCAACATCGCCGTTCCCGACCACGCGATATGGCAGCACGTGTCCGGTCGCCTTGCCGATTCTCGGCTGGGCGTAGGCCTTGTCGGCGAACGCCGGGTCGTCATCGACTACTCAGCGCCGAATATCGCCAAAGACATGCACGTGGGGCACCTGCGCACCACCGTCATCGGCGACTGCCTCGCCCGTGTGCTCGGCTTTCTCGGCGCCGACGTGCTCCGGCAGAACCACCTGGGCGACTGGGGCACTCAGTTCGGCATGCTGATCCAATACCTGGACGAGCATCCGGACGCGGTCTGGCACCACAACGAACTCACGTCCGGCACGTCCACGGTCTCGGCGCTGGACGGGCTGTACAAGTCCGCGCGCGCATTGTTCGACGCCGACCCCGAATTCGCCGAGCGCTCCCGCGCACGCGTCGTGGCCCTGCAGTCCGGGGATCCCGCCACCCTCGCCCGGTGGGAGGAGATCGTCGCGGAGTCCGAGAAGGCCTTCCGGGACATCTACGATCGGCTCGGCGTGCTGCTCACCCCGGAGGACTCCGTGGGCGAGTCGTTCTACAACCCGATCCTCCCAGACACGGTCGCCGAACTCGTGGCCGCGGGCATCGCGGTCGAAAGCCAGGGTGCACTCGTCGTCTTCTCGCAAGAGGTCAAGGGCCCTGAGGGCACGCCGGCTCTGCTCATGGTGCGCAAAGCCGACGGCGGATATGGCTACGACACCACCGATCTGGCCACCATCAGGTACCGCCTCAAGGATCTCGGAGCCGACCGGCTGCTCTACGTCACCGACTCGCGCCAAGCGCTGCACTTCCGGTTGATCTTCGAATCGGCTCGCCGCGCGGGCTGGCTGACCGATGACGTCAGTGCCGAACACGTCGCCTACGGCACGGTGCTGGGTCCCGACGGACGCCCGTTCAAGACTCGTGCGGGCGGCACCGTACGTCTGATGGACCTCCTGGACGACGCCGTGCAGCGCGCCCGGGCCGTGGTTGCCGACCGGGAGACGGTGCTGAGCGAGACAGAGCTCGCCCAGATCGCCGAGCAGGCCGGCATCGGCGCGGTCAAGTACGCCGATCTCTCCGCGTCGCGGGTCAAGGACTACACCTTCGACCTGGAACGTATGGTGTCGCTGACCGGCAACACCAGCGTCTATCTCCAGTACGCGCACACCCGCATCCGGTCGATCCTCCGCAAGGCGGGCGATCAGACCGTCGAGATCGATCACACCATCCCGCTCGAACCGGCCGAACGTGCGCTGGCGCTGGAGCTGGACGCCTACTCCACCGTGCTCGCGGAGGTCCACGACACACTCGAGCCGCACCGGCTCTGCAGCTACCTCTACGAACTCGCGCGTGACTTCACCACGTTCTACGAGGCGTGTCACGTGCTCAGCGCCGACGAGCCCGTGCGCAGCAACCGGCTCGGGCTGTGCCAGCTCACCGCCCGGACGCTACGCCACGGGCTCGGGCTCCTCGGCATCACCGCTCCCGAACACATGTGACGCCCGGACGGCGGTGCCGCGTGCCCTCCGGCAATGGAGGGCACGCGGCCTGTGTCACAACCGCGCGCAATCGCCCGCCGCGGGACCGTTGATCTCATTGGTCGCCCCGAAGTCGCTCGCCGGTGCGTTGTTGCCCGAGCAGGACAACCGGCCGTTGACCGTATTTCCGGCCAGAATCGGCCCGTACTCGCCCTCGTACTCGGCGAAGCGCTCGGCCGACTCATCGTGGGGAACCTGTTCGTTGCCCGTCAGGGTCAGCGCACCGCGGAAGGTGCTCCCGACGACGGTGACCCCCGTGGTTGTCCCCGAGATCCGGGTCTGGCCGCTGACAGCCGTGTCGAATATCTGAACGACGCCGGCCCGGTCGGTCAGCACGCTGCCGTTGACGGACCCGCCGTGGACCACGAGCGACGCTCCGCCTCGGACGGTCACCGTGCCGTTCACCTGCGCCTCGTCCAGGCAGATCACACCGCTGGTGACGAGAAGGTTGCCGTTGTGCGTGCCGGAGACGGTCCGGGTGCATTCCGGCGACTCGCCAGGCAGAACGGTGGCCCGGTACTCCTCGGCGTCGCCGATGTTGCCGGCCGGGTCGATGGCGCGATGTTCCACCGTGTGGGTGCCGTACCCCGGGATGAACGGGCCGTTCGGGTCGTCGGGACCGTATTCCTGCTCGAAGGTGGCCTTGGACAGCCCTCCGGTGCCGAGGTTGCCGTACGTCAGCGCTTTGACGTCCGTTCCGGAGTGGCGGAAGCGGAACGGCGACTCCGGCATCGGCTCCTCGGGAAAGCCGAAGTAGTTGAACCACCCGTCGTGGTTCAGCCGGAGTTCGCCGACGACGTAGGGCTCGCCGTCGTACCCGGTGAGATCGTCCTGCGGCTCCAGCCACATGTCCCAGCCCTCGAAGTACACCGGATGCTCCACGTCACCGCCGACGGTGGCCAACGGCTCCGAAAGTGTCCGGGGCGCCGTGGGAAGGACGTTGTCAACCGTCCACGCGATGGTGTCGCTGCCGGCATGCGGGCGGCCCGGGTCGGTCACAGTGGCGGTGAGTTCGTACGTCCCGCTCGGCAGGCCGAGCGCGCCGAGATCGAGGTTCCGGCTGTTGAGCGGGTTCGCCAGCTCTTCCCCGTCGAGGTGCCACGCCACGTCCAGAACCCGGTCGGCGGGGTGCGTGGTCTCGACATAGACGACTTCATCACCGGCGACCGGCCGATGGGCCGGCGTCGAGTCGGTGAACTCCACCGGCGGCGACGACGGCACTACCCGGTTTCGTCCCACCGTCCATTCGCGGGTCTGGACGAAACGTGGGCCGTTGTAACCGGAGTCCGTTGCGCCGCTGCCCGTCGACGGATTGCGCACCCAGTCGATCCCATCCGGGCCGACCGGATCCCGGACCTCCACATGGACCACTGTGCCTGGCTCGAGCCCGAGCGGACCCAGTTCGAGACTGCGGCTGCTGGCGTTGTCCACGATCTCGCCTTCGGGCCCACCGATCCGCCAAATGACGTCCAGTTCGTGGTACTTCGGATGCATCGTCTCGACCCAGATCACGCTGCCGCGGCGGACCTCGCCTTCGGGGGTGTGGCGCAGATTCATCTCGCCGAGGTCACGCTGGCCGGTGATGCGGGCCACCATGTGCTCGCGACCGACCTGATCGAAGTAGGACCCGATCCACCGCATCATCGAGTTCGGGCTGGGCCGCCACACGTTCGAGCCGCGGTAAAGGCCACTCTCATAGCCGTCCGGATCGGCCGCTCGGATGATGCCACCTGACTCGCTCTCTTCGCCCAGCCAGCGCCACCATTTGGCCTCGGCCTCGATCATCTCCTCCGATGTCATCCGGGTGTGGTGGAACGAGCTCGGTTCCGAATCCGGGTGTGGTGGAACGAGCTCGGTTCCGAATCCGGATGTGGCGGCCCCGGCTCCGGCCGGTTCGAGTACGGGTATTCGTCCTGCATCGTGCCCAGTGAATGCCCGAGTTCGTGCAGGGAGATCAACGGTGCCTGCGGGCTGCCGCCCGACGTGGTCGCGTCGCGGCCACCGATCCCGCCATAGGTGAACGTGTTGGAGATCGCCAGTGTCTGGATGTTCTGCGGCCCGGAATTCTGACCGCCGGTGGGCCGGAAACTACCCGCGGGTACACCGAGCGCCGGGGCGACATAGCTGTTCAGGTACATGGCCCGTTGCTGGTGGCCATTACACCTGGGGTCGCCCAGGATGCCGGCGTCCAGCGGATACTCCGGGTTCGTCGTCGGTGTGGGATGCCCAGGACACCCGCTGCCGTTCGACGGACCTTCCAGCGGTTGCCCATAGGTGATACCGCGCGCCAGCGGGTTAGTCAGGCCGTCGGCGTACCAGAGGCGCAACGGCGTGTTCTTGGCGTCACGCTCCTCCGGTGGTGCGTCCTCCTCGGGGTCACGACGGATCCCGCTGTCCTCCGAAGAGATCTCCAGCAGATAGACGTTGATGTAGTCGCGGTACGTCCGGAACGGCTCCACGCTCCACTGAACTGCCTGGTTGCGGTCGACGTCTTCGTGACATGCGTCGACTTCCGCGGCCTGATATCCGTCGCAGATGACGATCAAATTGAGCCGCTCGTCGGCCGGTCCGGTCTCCTGCAACGGGACCACTCGGGCGCTTCCAGGCTCCGGCCAGGGTGGCAGGTTCTCGGTGTTGGCCTCCGGCCGCGCCGGTTCGGCCGGCTCATCGGCTGCAGTTCCGGCGACGGGCACCGTCAGCAACCCGGCCACCAGGAGAATAGATGCGAGAGGAACTAGTGTCCTGCGGGGTCTCATCGGGCTCACCACGAACGCGATTGGGGCGGCGGCCCGATCCGCATCAGCCGGTACACTAGCGCTGCGCCGAGCCGTGGGAACTACCAGCACGGTAGTAGGAACCGGCGCAGGCGAGCACCCGTCATCTGACGGAACTTCACCCTCCCCACTCCGTCCAACGTCGAAGGCACCCTTTCCCTTTCCATCGCCCCCGTTATTCCCTCGCGCCGGCGTCATTGGCGATCCCGCAAAAGACGAGACGCACGGGCGTCAACGATGCCGGGAGCGACGCCGGCCGGCGTAGCGCGGCACGTGCATCCGGTACTCCTCGTATTCACGGCCGAACCATTCGAGTAGCCACCCTTCCTCCCGGAACACCCAACGGTGCAGCAGCAGGGCCGACACCGGCCAGGTGGCAGCGGTCCACGCATTACGCGTGGCCAACGCCAGCCCCAGGTGCAGAGCCTCACAGCCGACGTACATGGGGTTACGAGACCAGCCGTGCACGCCAGACGTGGCGAGGAACTGCGGCTCGTCCAGTGATCCCGGTCCTCGCTCCAGCGTCGCGCGCCCCGCCAACACCACGCCCGCGACGACGAGTGTCATGCCGGGCGCCCGCAGATACCCGGGCAAGGTCACCGGTCGCCACCGCTGCAGCAGCGCACCGAGCACCATTGCACCTGCGGTTTCCGCTGGAAGCGGCACTCGTTCCCACAGGTTCCGCACTCGTGCGTAACGCATTTCGCGCTCCCCTCAAAGGACCATGGCGGTACCGCACCCACCAGAAAAGCATGAGGGCGGAAGTCAGCAGATAGAAACTGTGCAGGAACCAGATCGGACCAAACGGCAGGTGAAAGACGTAGATCGAATGAATCCCGTTACCGGTGTTCGCGAGTATCAGATTGCCGACACTGTACGACGAGAGGTCCTGGGTCCTGGCCGCTTTGACCAGCATCGGCAGCGCGCTGCCGGCGAAGACGGCGGTCGAGACCATCCCCGCTATCACCGGAAGCGTCGTACCCATGCGTCGACGGTACGGAGCTGTCCCTCCATCCCACATCGGGCAGATTCCGCATTTCGGAGCTCCTCGATGGGTCGTTCACACCAGATGGTGCTCGTACGCATACGCCGCAGCGGCCGTTCGAGAGTTGACGTCGATCTTGGTGAAGATGTTGCTCAGGTGCCGGGAGACGGTCTTCTCGCTGAGAAAGAGCTCCCCCGCGATCGCGGCGTTGCTCTTACCCGCCGCCACCAGCCGCAACACTTCGACCTCACGGGTGGTGAGGCCGCCCGGTGCCGGCGCTCGGCCAAGGAGTGCCTGCGCCTCAGCGAGCAGCGGGCCCGCACCCAGCTCCCCGAGCACGACGGCGGCCGCCGATACCTCCATGCGAGCGGAGTCCTCGTCCCCCGCCTTCAGGCACGCTCGCCCCAGCTGGAGCCGGGCCCGCGCCGCCTCATAGCGGGCGCCGAGGTGGTACCAGTGCTGCCACGCCTCGCGGAGGCCCACCAACGCGGCGGACGCGTCACCATCCGCAAGAGCCACGACGGCTCGGCTGGCGGCGGCCTGCGCCAGGAGCGCCGTACACCCGAATCTCCGTGCAATGTCAGTGAGCTCGTGTGCGACTGCGCGGGCGGCATCAATGTCACCGTCCGCGAGAAGAATCTCGGTGCATGCGGCCAAGATCCCCGACCGCTTCACCACGTCGTCGGCCTCATCGAGCAACCTGCGGACCGCTGCGACAGCGACGTCGGTTCGCCCCTGGGCGAGCCGTAGCAGCGCGAGGCCCGGCTGCGGGTCGCAGCCGAGACTGCTGGCTTCCTGGTAGGCAGCTTCGGCGGCAGCGTAGGCACCGCGCATCCGGTACACCTCGCCCAGCTCGTAGACGGCGAGTCCAGAGGCATAGATCGCACCGCTGTCGGCGTACCTTCGGCACGCGAATCGCAGCTCCTCGATCGCGTCCTGCAACGCTCCGTGCAGCCGCATCAGTTGCCCGCGGTGTACAGCGCACTGCCCGGTGTACGGAACGAGGTCGGGCTGCTCGTCGCACCACCGGGTCAGGGCCTTCGTCCACTGGCGAGCACGGTCGAAGTCGGAAATCTCCTGGCACGCCTCGATGGTGCTGCAGTAGATCGTTCCAGCGATGACCGGTGAGACCTCACCAGCAGCGACGCCGACGAGTGCCTCGTCCATGAGAGCGACACCCTCCGGAACGCGATCCTGGTACAGCAGAGCGCGCCCGCGTGCGTGCAACCCCATGGCGATCAGGTCTGCGTCTGCGAACCTGCGCCCCAGCCGTTCCACCTCGGCGCCGGTCTCAACGGATGCGGCAACGTGCCCAGACTTGATCTGTTGGATGCCCTGCGGGATCAACAGGTAACCCCGCTCCACCGTGTCCGTGCCCAGCTCCTCCACCAGCCGCCAGCCGCGGCTCCACCAACCTCCGGCGACCGCCGTGTCGCCGGCGAGCATGTGGGTCATGCCGAGCCAGAAACAACAGCGAATGGCTCGCTCCATGTCACCGTCATCGAGATGCTGCTGGAACGCGCGCTGCAAGGCGCGCAGGCAATCATCCGTGCGGCCGAGCAGATGCGCGGCGGTCGCCCACATCGCCAGCGCGTCCGCCGGGAGCGGACCGTCCGCATCGGCCTCGGAGAGATGACCATAGGCAGCGGCCCAGTCGCGCCGCTCGTACGCCTCGCGACTCCTGGCCAGCTCCTCGACCACGCCCATGGGCACACCTCTGCAACAAGGCTAACCGCATGCGCGTGTCGGGCGCAGCACACGTGGGCGGTCGGTCTCACGCGGCCACGGAAGCCGGCGCCCGCTCTGCGATCCGTCCAGCGATGTACGCCGCGTCGTCACCTGCACCACCGACCAGCATCGACCGGAACGACCACTGCAACGACAGACCGCAGAAGAACAGACCCGGCACCTCCGCGACCACACCCCGCCGCTCACGCGGCCAGCCGCCGTCGCCCTCGATACTCGGCTGTATCCAATCCAAACGCTGCCGGAATCCGGTCGCCCACACCACCGCGGCCACCTCCAGGACCCTGCCATCGGCAAGAACGGGCTTGCCACTCTTCACACCGACGACGCGCTGCGTCACACGTTCGACCCCCGCGTCGAGCAGATCGGCGCGCCGTACCCGCAACGCCGGCCCACCGTGGAACCGGACATGCCGTACGGCCCTGCGGCCCATCGGTGTCCTCCGATTCACAACGTTTCCCCAGACGAACCACAGCAGCGGGAAGAGCGCTTGCATACGTCGGCTCTCCAGCGGCACCGGGATCTGTCCACAGTCGCGCCCCGCGAGGATCACAGGGCGAGTGCGCACTAGCTCGAAGGCGATGTCGTGACCCGAATGCGATGCGCCGACCACAAGCACCGATCCCGCTGGCAACTGTCCCGGGCGGCGGTACTCGCTGGAGTGAAGTTGCGTTATCGCCGGATCCAGGTCCGGAGCGAACTCGGGGATCTCCGGCGTGCGGCCAAAGGTACCAGTGGCCACGACCACGTTATGGGCCGCATACGTTCCCGTCGCCGTGTCCACCCGGAATCCGTCGCCGTCAGCGACGACCAGGTGAACCCGCGCTCCCAGTCGTACCGGCAACGCGTTCCGGCGGGCGTAGAGCTCCAGGAAATCCGCGGTTTCGTCCTTGGTCGGATAGTGCCACGGCTTCGCCGGGAAGGCCATGCCTGGTAGCCCGCAGTACTTCGCGGGAGTGTACAGGCGCAATGAATCCCACTGCTGTCGCCAGTTGTCCCCGATGCGCGCGTTGCTGTCCAGCACCAGGCATTCCCTGCTCTGACGCGTGAGGTGGTAAGCGGTGGCCAGGCCAGCCTGGCCGGCTCCGATGACGAGTGTTTCGACATGTGTGTTCATGCTGGCGACGGTAAAGACGTGGGCCTGCCTACCGCGTCGGGTATCCACCCCATCTCCGCAACTCGGCTTGAGGTGAACTATGCATTTCGGCCGGTTGCGCCCTCCCAATGATCATCAGCGATATCGGGCAAATGCGGTGCGAGGAGGTCAACGATCACGGGAGAGGACAGGGCTATATCTCGCCGCGCGCCATCCGGATCAGGCGGTCCAGAACGTCCTCGCTTTCGCGCAACCCGTCATGTTCAAAGGCATTTGTCTTCCATACCCGCAGCCCACGCACCGCCTCAGCGGTCTGCGCCGACAGGTCCGCATCCACGTACATGTCGTCGAGGTAGAGCGCCGCCGCTGCCGGCACCTCGTTGCTGGCAAGCACCCTTGGGTCGTACAGCGGCGGCCAGTCCGCACGCTCGGCCAGCACATGCGCGGCATCGCGGAACGGACGCAGCGCGGGGTCGTCGTCGAACATCCACGGATAGATCATTTCGCCGGTCAGCAGAAGCGGTACGGCATCGGGAGCGAAGTCGGCCGGACGCAAGCGCTCGGCTGCCCAACGCGGCGCCGAACCTTGTGCGTAGATCGGCTCATGCAGCGCAGCGAAGAGCGGCCGCCCGGCGAAGGAGAGCATGCCGTGTACATCTGCGAGGAATGTGTCCGACAGCTCCCGCCCGTCCGGCCCATCAACGAATGCCTCCTCGAGCAGGTACTGGAGCGACGGAGCCCGGCCACGGCTCCCCAGGGCGTCGCCGGCGCTTTGCATCCGGCGCACCGACAGCGGTGATCCGTCCGGTAGCCGCACGTCGTGCGACCGGAGGTGTTCCGCCACGGCCTCCAGCTTGGCCCGGGCCTCGGGAAAGGCGGCGTGAAACGCACTGTTCTTGGCTCGAACATGCTGATACGTCCGCTGGTAGACGTCGTCGGCCGCGGCGAGGATCGGCGCCAGCCCACCGGTGATGTACGCGGCGGCAAGGCCGCCCGGAGCGAACGAGAGGTAGGTCAAGGTACAGAAGCCGCCGAACGACTGTCCTAGGACACTCCACTTGCCGTCCGCTCCGAGAAGACGCGTCCGGATCAGCTCGGCGTCGGCGACGATCGAGTCCGCCCGGAAATGGCCCAGATAGCTGGCCTGGCCCGCAGCGTCGCCGTGCCGGAGGATGGTGCGGGATGTGACAGGTGCCGAGCGTCCGGTTCCCCGCTGGTCGAGCAATAGCACGCGGAAGTCCTGGACGGCCCGGCCGAGCCAGCCGCTCGCGTTCGCGGGCCGAGGGCCTTTTCCACCCGGACCACCCTGGAGAAACAGCAGCCACGGCAGACTGGTGTCGTCGGCTTTGCCGGCCGCCGCGACCTCACGCCCGAATATCCGGATGGTCTCGCCGCCGGGCGCGCTGTGATCCAGCGGTACCTCGAACCAATGATCACGTAGGGCAAGCCCGCCCAGCCGCACGGTTGCGTCGGTCCTCGCCGGAATCACTCTGATCTCCTTCTCGGCGCTCACGGGTCAGCGCAAGAGCCCATGCGGCCGCGCCGCGGCCGGGCAGCTGCCCGGCCGCCGTTATCTGGTCGCCCTATTCGATGCCGTGCTTGCGCAAGATCGCCTGGATGTCGTCGAAATCGTCGTCGACATCGTCGCCCTTGGACTTCTTCCTGCCCTTGGGGGACTGCTCAACGGCGGGCTTCTTCTTCCCGGACTCCTCGACCTTCTTGGTCTTCTCCGGTTTGGCGGAGGGGCCTTCGAGTTTCTGCCCGACCACGAACAAGACACCTGCCAGCGACAATAGCCCAACACCGATCCACGCCAGCGGGTTGAAGGCGATCTGGGTCACGAAGCGGACCAAACCGGTCGCGGAGGCGCCCACCAGCAAGAGGCCGAACGCTGCCATCTGCAATGCCGCGGCAGCGCCCTTGGTTCGGACCTCCCGGACGGAGACGGCAACCATGCCTGTGCCGAGGACGGCGACCAGAATCGAGATCAAAGTGCCCATACCTCCAGGCTACGCGTCATGGCCGCCGGATGTCTCAGGGAGATCCCCCAGTTTCCGTCGTCCGACCGCCGTGGACCCACCTGATCGGCACGCATATTCCTGTGGTGCCCGGGTACAAATGCGCACATGTTGCGGGGTCGCGAGTTGCCGGTCGTTCCCGACCTACACACCTTGAACGAGCTTGTCAGGTGCAGGCCCGGACTTTTCCTCCGGCAATCCGAAGGGCCTGAGGTGGATCTGTTGTCACCCACAAGCCGGGACTACGAGTCCGGCGTGGAGATGCCCGGCCTCTCGGTGACCACGATCGCACCGGAACCGTGGTGGCCGCGGCCGGCCATAGACTGGCTCGCCCGCAGGATTTGCAAGTACGCCGACCTGGGACTCACCGAACAACGACGTCCGTGGCTCCTGCAGGGACGAGTTGTCGGCAGAGGTCCTGACCACGAACCCCTCGTGACCGACGTGCAACCAGTGGCCTGGCTCGACGACACCGTCATCCGCGAAGCCAGGGATCGGTACCAGTCGTGCTTCGACGTCGGCAACGATTCGAAGAACGGCCACCGCCGGCGCCGGGTGGCAAGCTGACCACCAAGGGTCCTCCGCCGCCTCGCAACGCGGCCCGGCCTAACCAGGCGGCAGGGTGCGGACCCGCCGCGTCCGACGCGCCTGTTCAGCTAGCTGAGCATCCGGCGGATAGCCGACCTGTTCGAGAGTCAGCCCGTGCGGCGGAACCACAACAACCGCCGAGTCACGGGAACGACGCGACAACACCGTCGCCGGCCAATCGACGCGACGACGCCCGTCGCCCACCGAGAGCAGCGCACCAACCATGGCCCGGACCTGATTGTGACAGAACGCGTCCGCCTCGACGGTGCCGCACACAACCCCGTCAAGGTTTCGCTCCCAGTGCAGCGCGCGCAGCGCACGGATCGTCGTCGCGCCTTCTCTCGCCCGGCAGTACGCAGCGAAGTCGTGCTCACCGAGTAGACCGACGGCGGCCGCGTTCATCGCTTCCAGGTCGAGCGGGCGATCATGTCGCAGCACGTGTGATCGCACGAGCGGATCGACGCCATACGGACGGTCCGACACCCGGTAGACGTAACGACGCCATGTCGCCGAGAAGCGTGCATCGAATCCGGCCGGCGCGATGCTGGCGGCGGTGACTCGCACGTCGTCCGGCAACACACCCGCGAGGCGCCGCACCAGAGCTTGCTCAGGGCGCCGGGATGAGCGCCCAGGCACCGCCTGCCAGGCCGAGGACGCGATGTCGGCATGGCAGACCTGGCCCCGCGCATGCACCCCGGCATCGGTCCGGCCGGCGACGGTGAGCTGTGGCGATTCGCTGCGCAGGATCATCCCGAGTGCCTCTTCGAGGACGCCCTGCACGGTCCGCCGGCCTGGTTGTCTCGCCCATCCGGAGAAGTCGGTTCCGTCGTAGGCGACGTCCAAGCGCACACGCAGCAGCCCACCGTCCCGGGTGCGGGATTCGGTGGGCTGCATCATGCGTCGCTCAACGGTTCAGTGATCATGCGCGGCTTTCTGCTCTCCCCCTCGGTGATCGTGTACCGAATCAGGTCGCTATAGCGACCTCATATCGCTCACGATCACCGGGGGAATGGGCGCAAATCTGCTCACGATCACCGGTGTGGTCAGGACTTCGCTTCGTCGTCCGAGGCGTTGTCGTCCGACTCGGCGTCCACGGACTCGCTGGCGTCGTCGCTGCTGTCAGCGGCGGCCTCCGGCTCGTCCTGGGACCCCTCGGCTTCGTCGACAGCCGCTTCGGGGGCTGTCGGCTCGGCCTTCGAAGTGTCGGCCGCATCGGCGGTCACGTTGGCCTCGTCCGCTGCCTCAGCAGCCGGAGCCGCGGTGTCAGCCGCCGCACGCCGGGTGGCGCTGGTTGCTTCCTCGACGACCTGCTCTGCCAGCGGCTCAACGAGCTCGATGACAGCCATCGGTGCGTTGTCGCCCTTGCGGGGGCCGACCTTGACGATGCGGGTGTAGCCGCCGTTGCGGTTCTGGTAGCGCGGCCCGATCTCGGTGAACAGGACGTGCACGATCTCCTTGTCACGGATCGTGCTCGCTACCTGCCGCCGAGCGTGCAGGTCGCCTCGCTTGGCCTTGGTGATCAGCCGCTCCGCCACCGGGCGCAGCCGACGAGCCTTGGTCTCGGTGGTGGTGATGCGACCGTGCTCGAACAGCGCAGTGGCCAGGTTGGCGAGGATCGCACGCTGGTGCGACGGCGAACCGCCCAGGCGAGCACCCTTGGTGGGCGTGGGCATCGTGATCTTCTCTCCTGTGTTGTCAGTAGTCGGCCTCGGCGTCCAGAGGCGTCATGACGGTTAGTACTGCTCGTCCTCGGCAAAGGACTGGTCGTCGTCACCGTAGCTGTCCACAGCCGCGGTGGGGTCGAAGCCCGGGGCACTGTCCTTCAGCCCGAGGCCCATAGTGACCAGCTTGGCCTTGACCTCGTCGATCGACTTCTGCCCGAAGTTGCGGATGTCGAGCAGATCGGCCTCGCTACGCGAAACCAGCTCACCCACGGTGTGGATGCCCTCCCGCTTGAGGCAGTTGTACGACCGGACCGTGAGTTGAAGGTCCTCGATCGGCAACGCGAGATCGGCGGCAAGCTGCGCGTCGACCGGCGACGGGCCGATCTCGATACCCTCGGCCTCGACATTGAGCTCCCGCGCCAGGCCGAACAGCTCGACGAGGGTGCTACCGGCCGAAGCAAGGGCATCACGAGGCCGCAGCGCAGCCTTGGTCTCGACGTCGACGATCAGCTTGTCGAAGTCGGTGCGCCCCTCAACCCGCGTGGCCTCGACCTTGTAGGTCACCTTCAGCACCGGCGAGTAGATCGAGTCGACCGGAATCCGGCCGATCTCGGCGTCGTTGCGCTTGTTCTGAACCGCGGAGACGTAGCCACGGCCGCGCTCGACCGTCAGCTCCATCTCGAGCTTGCCCTTGCCGTTCAGGGTGGCGATGTGCAGTTCGGGGTTGTGCACCTCGACGCCGGCCGGCGGCGCGATGTCCGCCGCGGTGACGGCGCCCGGTCCCTGCTTGCGCAGGTACATGACCACCGGCTCGTCGTGCTCCGAGGACACGACCAGACCCTTGAGGTTCAGGATGACGTCGGTGACGTCCTCCTTGACCCCGGGGATGGTGGTGAACTCGTGCAGCACACCGTCAATCCGGATTGAGGTGATGGCCGCGCCGGGAATCGACGACAGCAACGTACGGCGCAACGAGTTGCCGAGCGTGTAGCCGAAGCCAGGCTCGAGTGGCTCGATGGTGAACCGAGAGCGGTAATCCGACAGCGACTCTTCGCTGAGATTTGGACGCTGGGTGATGAGCACGGGAACTTCCTTTCCGCGACGCCCGCTATATGACGGCCGCGATCAGGGACGGTGCTGGACGAGCGGCAGCCCGCCCAGCACCATGACGTTTTCTGGTGGTGCCTTACTTAGAGTAGAACTCGACGATCAGCTGTTCCTGCACCGGCGTGTCGATCTGCTGCCGGGTCGGAAGCTGGTGGACGAGGATCCGCATGGCGTTGGGAATGACTTCGAGCCACGCGGGGACCGGGCGCTCGCCGTGCGTCTCGCGAGCGATGATGAACGGCGTCATCTCCTTGGACTTGTCCCGAACGTCAATGACGTCGTGTGCGCTGACCTGGTACGACGGGACGTTGACCTTGCGGCCGTTGACCACGAAGTGGCCATGGACGACGAGCTGCCGGGCGTGCCGGCGGGTACGCGCAAGACCTGCTCGGTAGACGACGTTGTCAAGACGGGACTCAAGAATCTGCAGCAGCCGCTCGCCGGTGCGACCCTTGGTCTTGTTCGCCTCTTCATAGTAGCGCCGAAACTGCTTCTCCAGGACGCCGTACGTGTAACGCGCCTTCTGCTTCTCGTGCAGCTGGACGCGGTACTCGCTCTCCTTCTGTCGCGCCCGTCCGTGCTGGCCGGGCGGGTAGGGGCGGCGTTCGTAGGCTTTGTCCTCGCCGAGCAGGTCGACGCCGAGCCGACGCGACTTCTTGGTGATAGGACCGGTGTAACGAGCCATGGTGGTTCAGATCTCCTCGGGTCTCGTGCGGCTCAGACGCGCCGGCGCTTGGGCGGACGGCAACCGTTGTGCGCCTGCGGGGTCACGTCGGAGATCGACCCGACCTCCAGACCGACGGCCTGCAGCGATCGGATGGCGGTCTCACGGCCTGATCCCGGGCCCTTCACCAGGACGTCGACCTTGCGCATGCCGTGCTCCTGCGCCCGGCGAGCCGCTGCCTCAGCGGCCATCTGCGCGGCGAACGGCGTCGACTTGCGCGAGCCCTTGAATCCAACCTGCCCTGCGCTGGCCCACGAGATGACGTTGCCCTGCGGGTCAGTGATGGACACGATGGTGTTGTTGAACGTGCTCTTGATGTGCGCGACACCATGAGCGACGTTCTTTCGTTCCTTACGACGCACCTTCGTAGTGCGCCCCTTTGCTGGCGGCATTTAGTGATCTCCTGTCAAGAAAAGTCTGTTGTAGTCAGCGTTCATGCTTCGCACCCGACCGCTTCGAGTGGCAGGTATCGCCTGACGCCGTTCGGGGTTCGGACGGGCATCGGCGAGGAACGAGCCGCGGGCGGGAACGGCGTCAGGCGATGCCTGACACACCACGAAGCTCACTTACCGGCCTTCTTCTTGCCGGCCACCGTCTTCTTACGGCCCTTGCGAGTACGGGCATTGGTGTGCGTGCGCTGACCGCGGACTGGGAGACCACGGCGGTGCCGGATGCCCTGATAGCTGCCGATCTCGATCTTGCGGCGAATGTCACCCTGGACTTCGCGGCGAAGATCACCCTCGGTCTGGTAGTTGGCCTCGATCCAGTCACGAAGCTTCACGAGCTCGTCGTCACCGAGGTCTTTGACACGGAGGTCCGGGCTGATGCCGGTTGCCTTCAACGTCTCGAGCGAACGGGTACGGCCGATGCCGAAAATGTAAGTCAGAGCGACTTCCAGGCGCTTGTCGCGCGGGAGGTCGACACCAACGAGGCGTGCCATTGAGTCTCTTGTCTCCTAGATAAACGAAGGTCTGTGCGCGCCGCGTCTCGTATCGAGCCGATGCCGGCCCCGAGCCCCGGCCTTCGCTCCGGGGGTTGGCTATCACCTGACGAGGCTGCCCCCGGTGGTGATAGCTGCTGGCACGCTGTTCATTGAGTATTCAGTTGTGTCAGGCGACTGGCCCGGGTGAGCGTGGCTGCAGCCTTCTTCTCAACCCTGTCGTTGCTTGTGACGCGGGTTGCTGCAGATCACCATCACCCGACGGTGACGACGAATCACTCGGCAGTGGTCGCACATGGGCTTGACGCTCGGCTTGACCTTCATCAGATCTCTCTCATCAAACGCGTGCTGCGGGGTCGGACAGGGCCCGCGCCTCAACACATGTGGATGGTTACTTGTAGCGGTAGACGATGCGACCGCGGGTCAGGTCGTACGGACTCAGCTCCACCACAACCCGATCCTGCGGGAGAATCCGGATGTAGTACTGGCGCATCTTGCCGGATATGTGCGCGAGCACCTTGTGACCGTTGTCGAGCTCGACCCGGAACATGGCGTTCGGGAGAGCCTCGGCCACGGTGCCCTCGATCTCGATGACCCCGTCTTTTTTCGGCATAGCCTCCGCACTTCTTCGGTCTTGGTCGTCTGCCTTTGGCACACTGCTGCCACCGCCATGGATGTTTCCGGCGATGAAACCCGATAGTCCCTCATCCCCAACTACCCATTCACCAGGGGATCAGCCGCGAGGGCGCGACCAGGTAGGCCACAGTGGGCCAACGCCAGATTCTACGCCACCATGCACCGTTACGCCAAACCGTCGGCGCAGCGTACGGCTACCGGCCTATGCGCGTCTCTTCACGGGCGAACGGAGCGATCCGGCCACCGCCGACGGTAAGCGAGCTCGCCGGCGCCAAGCAACACGCCCCAAGGTCCGGCCACCCACAACGGCCAGAAGTACTGAGCCCCGACGTCCGTGGTCGCGAGCACCAGCAACCAGATCATCATGGACAACGCCACGGTGGCGCCGTACATCCACCAGCTCACCGTGAGCAGCGTCCTGGCCACCCGCTGCACCGTGATCCGGCTAGGCGGTTTCGGCTCCGAACGAGGACGACGCATGATCTGGCCGGCTATGTCCCCGCCGGGGCGCCGCGCCAGCGGGAGGTCCTCGATCACCTGGTCGAGGTCGTGGTAGGTCCTGGCTTCATACACGGCGTCCAGCCGTTCCAAGAGCTCCTCTTGGCCAAGGCGCCCGTCACCATGGGCATCACGGAGTATCTCCGACACCCGCTCCCGGTCGGAATCACTCGCTCGCATATCGGGCCGACTCGCCATGCCTCAAGTATCGGCCTTTCAAGACAGGCTCACCATAGGGGTAGCCCCCTATTCGCGCCTCGGGGTCCCCGACGTGCGCTCAGGTAAGCGCCGCACTGCGCACTCGGCCAACGATGTCAGGCCAGATCGATCGGGGCCGCGATGCCGAACTCGGCCAGCCGGCTGGCGCCGCCGTCTTCCGCGGTCAGCACAAACGGCCCATTCTCGGTCACAGCCACACTGTGCTCGAAATGAGCCGCCCACCCACCATCGGAACTCTTGACCGTCCAACCATCGGCCATGGTGTACGTATCGGCATCGCCGAGAATCATCATCGGCTCGATCGCCAGGCACAGGCCGGGTTCGAGCTTGGGGCCGCGTTGCCGGGTCCGGTAGTTCATGACATGCGGATCCTGATGCATCGCCGTCCCGATGCCATGCCCGCCGTACTCTTCGACGATTCCGTAGCGGCCACGAGACCGGATCAGACGCTCGATAGCCGACCCGATTTCACGCAGGCGATCCCCCGCTTGCATCGCGGCGATACCGGCCCAGAGCGCGTCCTCGCAGTCGATCAGCAGCCGTGAAACGTCGTCGGTCACCTCGCCGACCGGAATGGTCACCGCGGCGTCGCCGTGCCAGCCGTCCAGAACCGCTCCGAAATCGAGCGACACGATGTCACCCGGCTCGAAGGGTGTGTCGTTCGGGATGCCGTGCACCACGACGTCGTTGACGGAGACGCAGACCGTGGCGGGGAACCCGTGGTAGCCCAGGAAGTTCGACGTCGCGCCGCGCGCCGAAAGCTCCCTACGGGCGATCGCGTCCAACTCCAGCCCGGTGGCACCTGGCTGCACCGCCTCGCGCATCACGGCGTGAATTTCGGCGACCACACGCCCGGCCGCTCGCATGCCCGCGAGGTCAGCCTCGCTCTTGATCTCCAAGTCCGAACGCCGTGTCCGCATCAGTCCGGCTGTCCAGCTACCGGCCGTCCGCGGTGATCGCCTTCTCGACCCGGACGGCGACCTCCTCGATCGGACCCGTTCCGTCGACCCGGACCAGCACGCCACGTTCGGCGTACAGCGCCGTCAACGGCGCGGTTTGTTCGTTGTAAACCCGGAGCCGGTTGCGGATGACCTCTTCGGAATCGTCCGTGCGGCCTTCGTCGGCCGCACGCTTCAACAGCCTGGACACGATTTCGTCTTCGTGGACAACCAGTTCGATGGCATGTTCCAGCGAAGCATTCTGCTCGCTCAGCACCGAATCGAGAAAGTCCACCTGCGCGGTGGTTCGCGGATATCCGTCGAGTAGAAAACCGCCGGCGGCGTCCGGCTGCGAGAGCCGGTCCCGAACCATGTTGTTGGTGACCTCGTCCGGTACGTAGTCGCCGGCGTCCATGTATCGCTTCGCTTCGATACCGAGCGGCGTGCCTTCGGAGACGTTGGCTCGGAAGATATTGCCGGTGGAGATCGCCGGAACGCCGAAATACTCCGCCACCAGCTCGGCTTGGGTCCCCTTGCCGGACCCAGGAGGGCCCATGATCAGTAAACGCGTCACTTCAAGAAACCCTCGTAGTTGCGTTGCTGAAGTTGGCCCTCGATCTGCTGCACCGTCTGGAGGCCCACCCCGACCATAATCAAGATACTGGTGCCTCCGAAGGTATTGCTGAACGCCATACCCTGGCCCGGATTGATGACGTTGAACGCCATCAGTGGCAACAGTGCCACCAGCCCAAGATAGATCGAGCCTGCGGACGTGATGCGGTTCAGAATGTAGGTCAGGTATTCCTCGGTCGGCCGGCCTGCCCGGATGCCCGGAACGAAGCCGCCGTACTTCTTCATGTTGTCCGAGATGTCCTTCGGACTGAACGTGATGCTCACGTAGAAGAAGGCGAATCCGACGATCATGAAGAAGTAGAACGCCAGGTACAGCGGGTGGTCCCCACGTTGGAAGTGCCGCTCGACCCAGCCTGCCCACGCAGTATCGGCGTTGAACTGCGCGGCCAGCATCGGTACATAAAGCAGTGACGACGCGAAGATGACCGGGATGACGCCAGCCTGGTTGATCTTCAGCGGAATGTATGTGGACGAGCCACCGTACATCTTCCGCCCGACCATCCGCTTGGCGTACTGGACCGGTATTCGACGCTGCGCCAGCTCGACGAAGACAATCAGCGCGACCACAACCAGGGCGACCACGAGAACCAGAGAGAAGATGCCCCAGCCGCGAGTGACCTGGATGTTCCAGAACATGCTCGGCACACTGGCCACGATCTGGGTGAAGATCAGCAGCGACATCCCGTTGCCGATACCCCGGTCGGTGATGAGCTCTCCCAGCCACATGACCACCGCGGTACCGGCCGTCATGGTCAGGATCATGATCGCCAGCCACGCAACAGAGTTGTTGACGACGATGTCCTCACCACATTGCGGGAAGAACCGGCCACTCTCCACGAGCGTGACGATGGTGGTGGACTGCAGAACTGCCAAGCCGATCGTCAGGTATCGCGTGTACTGCGTGATCTGCGCCTGACCGGACTGCCCTTCCTTCTTCAGGGCCTCCAGCTTCGGAATGACAACAGTCAACAGCTGGAAGATGATCGCGGCTGTGATGTAGGGGATGATCCCGAGCGCGAAGATCGCCAGCTGGAGCAGAGCTCCACCAGTAAACAGGTCAAGCATCCCGTATAGCCCGAAGCCCTCTGACTCCCGAGCCTGTTCGGTACAGATCTTGACCGAATTCACGTCGACGTTCGGCGTGGGTATGGCCGAACCAAGCCGGAACAGCACAATGATGCCCAGCATGAACAGCAGCTTCTGGCGCAGGTCAGGCGTACGGAACGCCTGAGCGAACACTCTGAGCACTTTGGCTGCCTCCTGGATGCCGGCGACGCCGCCGGGTCTGGGTGATGAGAAACCGTCAGCGGGCTACCGCCACACGGTTTCCCACTCCCGGGACGATAACCTATCCGGCCGCCCAGGACCTACTCTGGTTCGCACGGCGATAGCCGCGCGGAGCAAGTTCACCGGGCGCCCGGACAGACGATTCCTACAGTTCAGTTGTACTGCCGCCAGCGGCAGCGATCTTTTCCTTGGCGGAGCCGGAGAACGCGTGCACTGTCACATCGAGCTTGACCGTGACTTCGCCGCTGCCGAGGATCTTCACCGGGTGACCGCTGCGTACGGCACCATTGGCGACAAGGTCGTCAACTGTGACCGTTCCACCCTCGGGGTACAGCGAGGCCAGCTTGTCCAGGTTGACGACCTGGTACTCGGTGCGGAAGGGATTCTTGAATCCCTTCAGCTTCGGCAACCGCATGTGCACCGGCATCTGACCGCCCTCGAAGCGAGCAGGTACCTGGTTGCGTGCCTTGGTTCCCTTGGTTCCGCGGCCGGCGGTCTTGCCCTTGGACGCCTCACCACGGCCGACCCGGGTCTTCGCCTTCTTGGCGCCCGGAGCCGGTCGCAGGTGGTGCGGCTTGAGCGGGGATGGATTACTCATCGCCTTGGTCAACCTCCTCGACGGTGACGAGGTGCGACACCGTCTTCACCATGCCGCGGATCTCGGGACGGTCGTCTTTGACGACCTCGTCGCCAATTCGCTTCAGACCTAAAGAACGCAACGAATCGCGCTGCACCGAGGTTCCGCCGATCTTGCTCTTGACCTGTCGGATGCGAAGGCTGCTCACGAGTTCGCCTCCGCTCTGGCCCGAAGCAGCGCTGCCGGTGCCACCTCTTCCAGCGGCAACCCGCGCCGTGCGGCCACCTGCTCCGGCCGCTCGAGCTGGCGCAACGCCGCAACCGTGGCGTGCACGATGTTGATCGCGTTGGACGAGCCCAGCGACTTACTCAGAATGTCGCTGATACCCGCCGCCTCCAGCACGGCGCGGACCGGACCACCCGCGATCACACCGGTACCGGGAGAGGCGGGACGTAGCAGTACTACGCCTGCGGCCTTCTCGCCCTGCACCGGGTGCGGGATCGTGCCCTGAATGCGCGGCACCTTGAAGAACTGCTTCTTGGCTTCTTCGACGCCCTTGGCGATAGCCGCCGGCACCTCTTTGGCCTTGCCGTAGCCCACTCCGACCGTGCCGTCGCCGTCTCCGACCACCACAAGCGCGGTGAAGCTGAAACGACGGCCACCGGACACGACCTTGGCGACTCGGTTGATGGCGACGACGCGCTCGATGTAAGCGGTCTTGTCCGCCCCGCCGTCACCGCGACGGTTGTCGCGGTCGCCACGGCCACGGCGCTCGCGGCGCTCGCCACCCGCACCGCCACCGCGGCGCTGTGGTTCAGCCATGATGTCCTCTTTCCTTCGAATTCGTCGTCGATCTCATTGGTCGCCCTCGGATCTAAAGTTCCAGGCCCGACTCACGGGCGCCGTCGGCCACCGCCGCGACCCGGCCGTGGTACCGGTTGCCTCCGCGGTCGAAAACCACCGACTCGACGCCGGCTGCCTTCGCCCGCTCGCCCACCAGCTCGCCCACGCGACGTGCCTTCGCACGCTTGTCACCCTCGAGTGCACGCAGGTCGGCTTCCATGCTCGAAGCCGAGGCGATGGTGTGGCCGGTGGTGTCGTCGACAACCTGGGCCACCATGTGCCTCAGCGACCGGCTGACAACCAGCCGCGGACGCTGGGCCGTTCCGTTGACCTTCTTACGAACCCGCAGGTGACGCCGCGCCCGCGCGGAAGCTTTGTCGCCCCGCCGTACGCGACCGTTGATCGCGATACCCATCGTTTACTTACCAGCCTTTCCGACCTTGCGCCGGACATGCTCGCCCGCGTAGCGGATTCCTTTGCCCTTGTACGGCTCCGGAGGCCGCAGACCGCGGATGCGGGCCGCGATGTGACCAACCCGCTGCTTGTCGATGCCCGACACCGAGAACTTGGTCGGCGACTCCACCGCAAACGTGATGCCCTCCGGGGCCTCTACGAGGATGGGGTGGCTGTAACCCACCGCGAACTCGAGATTCGAGCCCTTCGCGGTGACGCGGTACCCGACGCCGACGATCTCCAGCTTCTTTTCGTATCCGCTCGTGACGCCTGTGACCATGTTCGCCACCAGTGTGCGGGTCAGCCCGTGCAGCGCCTTGTTACGACCCTCGTCATCCGGACGCCGCACCTCGAGGGTGCCGTCTTCGGCACGCTCCAGATCGATCGTCTCGGGCAGCGTGTGCTCGAGCGTTCCCTTCGGTCCCTTGACCGTGACACCACGACCTTCGATGGACACATCGACACCCGCGGGGACGGGAATGGGAAGTTTGCCAATACGCGACATGTTCCTTCTACACTCCTTCCCGCTACCAGACGTAAGCGAGGACTTCCCCGCCTACTCCCTGTTTGGTGGCTGCTCGATCCGTGAGCAAGCCGTGTGATGTCGAGATGATCGCGACGCCGAGACCACCGAGAACCTTGGGCATGTTGTTCGCCTTGGCGTACACCCGCAGACCCGGCTTACTAACCCGGCGCAGGCCGGCGATGGAACGCTCCCGCGTGGGTCCGTACTTCAGGGTCAACACGAGCGACTGGCCGGCGACACCCTCGGGGGTGTCTTCAACCTTGAAGCTGCTGATGAAGCCCTCTTGCTTGAGGATCTCGGCGATGTGCGCCTTGAGCTTGCTGTGCGGCATCGCCACGGTGTCGTGGTATGCCGAATTGGCGTTGCGCAGACGGGTCAGCATGTCTGCGATGGGATCAGTCATGGTCATGGTCGTATGTGCCACTTTCCCGCCGGGGTTTCCGATGCTCGGACCTACGGCGATGGGGGTATGTCACCAGCTTGGCCAATCAGCTCAGCCAATGACCGGGTTGACGATTACCAGCTTGACTTCGTCACGCCGGGCAATTCACCGCGGTGCGCCATCTCGCGCAGGCACACCCGGCACAGACCGAACTTGCGGTACACCGAGTGCGGACGGCCACACTTCTGACACCGTGTGTATGCCCGAACCGCGAACTTAGGCTTCCGCTTGGCCTTGTTGATCAACGCTTTCTTGGCCACGTCTAGTTCTCCCTGGTCATGGTCGCGTGGTCACTGCTCCTTGAAGGGAAAACCGAGATGCCGAAGCAACGCGCGCCCTTCGTCGTCGTTCGTAGCAGTGGTGACGACCGTGATGTCCATACCTCGCACCCGGTCGATCTTGTCCTGATCGATCTCGTGGAACATCGACTGCTCGTTGAGGCCGAACGTGTAGTTGCCTCGCCCGTCGAACTGCTTCGGCGAGAGCCCCCGGAAGTCACGGATACGCGGCAAGGCGATAGTCACGAGGCGGTCGAGGAACTCCCACATGCGGTCACCACGGAGCGTGGTGTGCGCGCCGATCGGCATGCCTTCGCGCAGCTTGAACTGCGCGATCGACTTGCGAGCCTTGGTCACCGCGGGCTTCTGGCCGGTGATGTTGGCCAGGTCACGGATGGCTCCATCGATCAGCTTGGCGTCCCGAGCCGCTTCACCCACGCCCATGTTCACCACGACCTTCGAGACCGTGGGGACCTGCATGATGTTGGCGGTGCCGAACTCGTCCCGCAACGCGGACACGATCTCGTCGCGGTAGCGCTGCTTGAGGCGAGGGATTGTGGTTGTCGCTGTGTCGTTCATCAGCCTTCCCTGCCCATCAAATCGTCTCGCCGGTTCGCTTCGCATACCGGACTTTCTTGCCGTCGTCGTCGAACCGGTAGCCGACCCGGGTGCCGACGGTCTTCGTCGTGCCTTCGACGTCGGTTTCCACGGCGAGCTGCACGTTCGACACGTGAATCGGCGCTTCCTGGTGGACTATTCCGCCACCTTCGCTGCCGCGTGCCGTACGGCTCGGCTTCGTGTGCTTCGTGATCCGGTTCACGCCTTCGACGAGCACTTTCTGCTCGGCCGGGTACGCGGTGATCACCTTGCCGACAACACCCTTGTCGCGCCCGGCGATCACAATGACTTTGTCGCCCTTCTTGACACGCATGATCTAAAGCACCTCCGGAGCGAGCGAGATGATGCGCATGAAGCGCTTATCCCGGAGCTCGCGGCCGACCGGGCCGAAGATACGCGTTCCGCGTGGGTCTCCGCCTTCACGGATGACCACGGCCGCGTTCTCGTCGAACCGGATGTAGGAGCCATCCGGCCGACGCCGCTCTTTGACCGTGCGTACGATCACGGCTTTGACGACGTCACCCTTTTTCACATTGCCACCGGGGATGGCGTCCTTGACGGTGGCCACGACGACGTCGCCGATACCGGCGTAACGCCGGCCCGAGCCGCCGAGAACACGGATGCACAAGAGCTCCTTGGCACCCGTATTGTCAGCGACACGTAGTCGCGACTCCTGCTGAATCATCTCTCTGGCTCCTGTTTGTCGCGCCGGTTCTCAGTCCGTGAGCGGCTGCCCGCGGGCGAGCCTGGCGGAACGGTCGTTACTTCGCCTTCTCGAGGATCTCGACGACACGCCACCGCTTGGTCGCCGACAACGGCCGGGTCTCCATCAGCAGTACCCGGTCGCCGGTGACGGAGTTGTGCTCGTCGTGGGCCTTCAACTTGCGGGTCCGCCGTACGACCTTGCCGTACAACGGGTGCTTGAATCGGTCCTCGACGGCCACTACGACCGTCTTTTGCATCTTGTCGCTGACGACGCGGCCCTCGCGAATCTTACGGAACCCGCGGGCCTGCTCGTTCTTCTCAGAGCTTGTGTCATTCACTGCGGTGTCCTCGTTCGTCGGACTCATGCGGCATCACCCTTCGCCGCCTTCTCGGGGGCGGCTTCCGGCTCAACCACCGGGATGATGCCGAGCTCGCGCTCACGCATGATCGTGTAGAGCCGCGCGATATCACGTCGGACCGCCTTCAACCGGCCGTGGCTTTCCAGCTGCCCGGTGGCAGCCTGGAAACGCAGGTTGAAAAGCGACTCTTTGGCCTTGCCGAGCTCTTCGGTCAGCTCCTCGTCGGTCTTGTCGCGCAGCGACGCCGCGTCGAGGTTCTTCGAACCGATGGCCATCACAGATCACCTGCTTCGCGTGTCACGATCTTGGCCTTCATCGGCAGCTTGTGAATCGCCCGCGTCAGCGCTTCTCGAGCCACGGTCTCGTTCGGATACGAGAGCTCGAACATGACCCGGCCCGGCTTGACGTTGGCGACCCACCACTCCGGCGACCCTTTACCGGAACCCATGCGGGTCTCGGCCGGCTTCTTGGTCAGCGGACGGTCCGGGTAGATGTTGATCCACACCTTGCCGCCACGACGAATGTGCCGGGTGATCGCGATACGAGCCGCCTCGATCTGACGGTTAGTGACGTAGTGTCCCTCAACCGCCTGGATTCCGTACTCGCCGAACGCAAGCGACGTGCCGCCCTTGGCGACACCGCGCCGCTTCGGGCTGTGCTGCTTACGGTGCTTGATCTTGCGTGGAATCAGCATGACCTCACACCCCCTGCTCGTTCTTCGTCTCGGTCGTGGCCACTGCCTCGGACGCCGCCGTTGGCTCGGTGGTGGGCTCGGCCTCGGTCGCAGCAGCCGGTGCCTGCTGTTCGGCGCCGCGCTCACCGCGGTCGCCTCGAGCCGGCCGACGGCGCTCCGGACGACGCCGCTCGCGCTGCTGGGCGCGGGCCTGAGCAGCCTGCTCCGCCGCGCGCTCGGAACGCGATCCCGTGACGTCACCCTTGTAGATCCACACCTTCACGCCGATACGCCCGAAAGTGGTGCGAGCCTCGTAGAACCCGTAGTCGACATCGGCGCGCAGCGTGTGCAGCGGCACCCGGCCTTCACGGTAGAACTCCGACCGGCTCATCTCGGCACCGCCCAGACGGCCCGAGCATTGGATCCGGACGCCCTTGGCGCCAGCGCGCATCGTCGTCTGAATCGCCTTACGCATCGCGCGCCGGAAGGCGACACGAGCGGACAACTGCTCGGCAACACCCTGAGCCACCAGCTGAGCATCGATCTCAGGCTGCTTGACCTCGAGCACGTTCATCTGGACCTGCTTGCCCGTGAGCTTCTCCAGCTCGGAGCGCAGCCGGTCGGCCTCGACACCACGACGGCCGATCACGATGCCCGGACGTGCGGTGTGGATGTCGACCCGGACGCGGTCGCGCGTACGCTCGATCTCCACGCTGGAGATGCCCGCGCGCTCCATGCCCGTGGTCATGAGCTTGCGGATCGCCACGTCCTCGGCCACATAGTCGCGATAGCGCTGGCCCTCGTTGGTGCTGTCGGCAAACCACCGGCTCTTGTGGTCGGTGGAGATGCCCAGCCGAAACCCGTGCGGGTTGATTTTCTGACCCACTAGCGGGTCCCTCCCTTCGTGCCAGCGGCGGCCGGCTGCTTTTCCTCGAGCACAATCGTGATGTGACACGTGCGCTTCTTGATCCGGAAAGCACGTCCCTTGCCGCCCGGCCGGAACCGCTTCATGGTCGGTCCCTCGTCGACATACGCCGCCCCGACCACCAGCGTGTCACGCTGAGTTCCGGTGAGGTCGTTCGCGTTCGCCACGGCGCTCTCCAACACCTTGCGGACCGGCTCAGCCGCCGCAATGGGTGTATGACGCAACAGCGCCGACGCCTCGTCGACGTCAAGGCCACGGATGACGTCCACCACGCGGCGCGCCTTCATGGGCGTGACGCGGACGAACCGCGCTTGTGCCCTGGCTGCTTCCATCGTTGACTCCTAGATTCCCGTGGTGGATGTCACCGGCGCCTGGCGCGACGGTCGTCCTTCTCGTGGCCCCGGAACGTTCGCGTGGGCGCGAACTCGCCGAGCTTGTGGCCGACCATCGCTTCGGTGATGAACACCGGAACGTGCTTGCGGCCATCGTGGACGGCGATCGTGTGACCGATCATGTCCGGCACGATCATGGACCGGCGTGACCACGTCTTGATCACGTTCTTGCTGCCTTGGTCGTTCTGCGCCTGAACCTTTTTGGCCAGGTGCTCGTCGACGAAGGGGCCCTTCTTGAGACTGCGCGGCATCTTCGTAACTCCCGACTCAGCGCTTCTTACCGGTCTTGCGACGGCGGACGATCTGACGGTCACTTGGCTTGTTCTTCCGGCGGGTACGTCCCTCAGGCCGGCCGTTCGGGTTGACCGGGTGACGGCCACCCGAGGTCTTACCCTCACCACCACCGTGGGGGTGGTCGACCGGGTTCATGACGACACCGCGGACGCTCGGGCGCTTGCCCTTCCAGCGCATCCGGCCGGCCTTGCCCCAGTTGATGTTGGACTGTTCGGCGTTTCCGACCTCACCGACCGTGGCACGGCAGCGGACATCGACGTTTCGGATCTCGCCGGACGGCATCCGCAACTGGGCGGAGGTGCCTTCCTTGGCGACGAGCTGCACACTGGCTCCGGCCGACCGGGCGATCTTCGCGCCACCGCCTGGGCGAAGCTCGATCGCGTGGATGACGGTGCCGACCGGGATGTTGCGCAACGGAAGGTTGTTGCCCGGCTGGATGTCAGCCCGTGGGCCCGACTCGACCTTGCGGCCCTGAGTCAGGCGGGTGGGCGCCAGGATGTATCGCTTCTCGCCATCGGCATAGTGCAAGAGCGCGATGCGCGACGTGCGGTTCGGGTCGTACTCAATGTGCGCGACCTTCGCCGGCACCCCGTCCTTGTCCGCCCGGCGGAAGTCGATGACCCGGTACTGGCGCTTGTGGCCACCACCCTGATGACGCGTGGTGATGCGGCCGCTACTGTTCCGGCCACCCTTCTTCGCCAGTGGCCGCAACAGCGACTTCTCCGGCTCGGACCGGGTGATCTCGGCGAAGTCGGCAACGCTGGAGCCACGCCGGCCCGGCGTCGTCGGCTTGTACTTTCGGATTCCCATTCCAGACCTCGATAACTCGTGTCCGTGTCTGTCTCTTACGAGACCGGACCGGAGAAGATGTCGATGCGCTGACCGTCTGCGATGGCCACGATCGCCCGCTTGGTGTCCGGCCGCTTGCCCATGCCGAAGCGTGTGCGGCGGCGCTTACCCGGCCGGTTGGCCGTGTTGACACTGACGACCTTGACGTTGAACACCTTCTCGACCGCGATCTTGATCTCGGTCTTGTTCGCCGAAGGGTCGACGATGAAGGTGTACTTGTTCTCATCGAGAAGGCTGTAGCTCTTCTCCGAGACAACCGGCTTGAGCAGGATGTCCCGGGGATCTTTACCAGCTGTGCGGCTCATTTGGCTTCCTCCGTCTCAGCGGTCTCGGCCGCGGACGACGTGCCCTTCTGCGGGCCCGCCAGGAACGCCTCGAGCGCCGGCTTCGTGAAGACGATGTCGTCGGCGCACAGCACGTCGTAGGTGTTGAGCTGATCGGCTTGGATCAGGTGGACCTCGGGCACGTTCCGCAGACTGCGGACCGTGACCTCGTCGTCTCGCTCCACCACCACGAGCACGCTGTTGCGCTCAGTGATGGACTTCAGTGTCGCGAGCGCGGCCTTCGTCGACGGCTGCTCGCCCTCGATGAAACCGTTGACCACGTGTACCCGCTCGTGCCGCGCGCGGTCCGAGAGAGCACCCCGCAAGGCAGCGGCCTTCATCTTCTTGGGCGTGCGCTGCGAGTAGTCGCGCGGCTGCGGACCGTGGACGATACCGCCGCCGGCGAACTGCGGAGCGCGGATCGAGCCTTGCCGGGCCCGGCCGGTGCCTTTCTGCCGGTACGGCTTGGCACCACCGCCGCGGACCTCGCCGCGAGTCTTGGTGGAGTGCGTGCCCTGGCGCGCCGCGGCAAGCTGGCCGACAACCACCTGGTGAATCAGCGGCACATTGACCTGAACGTCGAAGATCTCGGCTGGCAGCTCGACCGTTCCGGCCGCTTTGCCACCGACATCCAATACGGACACCGTGGTCATTTCGCAGCCCCCTTCGCGGCCGTGCGGACCAGAACCAGGCCGCCGTTCGGACCGGGCACCGCTCCCCTGATGAGCAGCAGGCCCTTCTCGGCGTCAACAGCCTGAACACCTAGGTTCTGCGCGGTGACCCGCACACCACCCATGCGCCCGGCCATCTTCTGCCCCTTGAACACACGTCCCGGGGTGGCACAGCCTCCGATGGCGCCAGGCGAGCGGTGCTTGCGCTGAACACCGTGCGATGCGCGCAGGCCGTGGAAGCCGTGGCGCTTCATCACACCGGCGAAGCCCTTGCCCTTGCTGGTACCGGTCACGTCGACTTCCTGCCCGGCCTCGAACACTTCAGCCGTGAGCTCCTGGCCCAGGGTGTATTCGGAGGCGTTGGCGGTGCGGATTTCCACGACATGCCGCCGCGGTGTCACACCGGCCTGGTCGAAGTGGCCCTTTGCCGGCTTCGTCACCTTGCGCGGATTCGGCGCACCGAACCCGATCTGCACCGCGTCGTACCCGTCCTTCTCGGGGGTACGGACCTGGGTGACCACACAGGGACCGGCTTTGATCACGGTCACGGGCACAACCTGCTGGTTCTCGTCCCAGACCTGGGTCATGCCGAGCTTCTCGCCGAGCAGGCCGGATACGACCCGGCTCGAGCCTTGAGTTACGTCGATAGTCATCGCAATCGGCTCCTCAGAGCTTGATCTCGATATCGACACCAGCCGGCAGGTCGAGACGCATCAGCGAGTCGACTGTCTTCGGCGTGGGATCGATGATGTCGATGAGCCGCTTGTGTGTACGCATCTCGAAGTGCTCGCGGCTGTCCTTGTACTTGTGCGGCGAGCGGATCACGCAATACACGTTCTTCTCGGTCGGTAGCGGCACCGGGCCCGCAACCTGCGCACCAGTACGCGTCACCGTGTCGACGATCTTGCGCGCCGACGTGTCGATAACCTCGTGGTCGTAGGCCTTGAGCCGGATGCGGATCTTCTGTCCCGCCATGGCTGCTAGTCGTCCTTTTCCTTCGTACCGCTTACCGAATACTGCTGCTGCTCGACCGACCCCCGCGGTCGGGCGTGTCGCCCGGATAACGGGCGCATGGCGCCACGTTCCGATGACGTGCGTCTCGTCGGGGAGTTCGGCTGGACCAGACCCTCCATGCGGGCCGGGCCGCTGACGAGGAGGTCTCCGTATCGGCAGCGACCACCCGAATTGACTTTGGGCAGCGCGCCACGGCGGCCTCCGCCGAGCAACCTGAACAGTATGCCAAAGAAAACCGGTCTTTGGCCAATCCGGTGATCAGAAGGGGTGCGGCTCCGAATTAACAACCCGGCCGCCAACCTCAACCTGACCTTTTTCACTTATTTACCCCGGCCAGCTCGCGCGACAAAAATGCCGCCCACGCTCACCGATCGTCGAGTTCTATGGTGTTGACCGACCCCGGACGGAAAGCCGCGCCATCAAGGTGGGGCGGGGACTTCCCGTCCAGGGCGTGGTCGGGCGCGCGTAGGGCGAGCATTCCAGCCCACGAAGTGGGAGGGAATGCGAGCCCGAAGCGGGCGGGGACGGGAAGTCCCCGCCCCACCGGCACGCGAACCCGACCAGCGGTCAATCAAGCAAACGGAAACTACTTGATGATCTTCGTGACGTGGCCGGCACCAACCGTGCGCCCGCCCTCACGAATAGCGAACTTCAGCTGCTCTTCCATGGCGATCGGCTGGATCAGCTCGACCTTCATGGTGGTGTCGTCACCAGGCATGACCATGGAGTCCGGGCCGTCGGGAAGCGTGACCACACCGGTCACGTCCGTGGTCCGGAAGTAGAACTGCGGACGGTAGTTGTTGAAGAACGGCGTGTGCCGGCCACCCTCGTCCTTCGACAGGATGTAGACGGTCGCCTCGAACTCCGTGTGCGGGGTCGTGGTGCCAGGCTTGACGACGACCATGCCGCGCTCGACGTCTTCCTTCTTGGTGCCTCGCAGCAGCAGTCCGACGTTCTCACCCGCACGCGCCTCGTCGAGCAGCTTGCGGAACATCTCGACGCCCGTGACGGTGGTCTTCTGAGCCGGCCCGGGACGGATCCCGACCAGCTCGACCTCCTCGTTGACGTTGAGGTTGCCGCGCTCGACACGGCCGGTGACAACGGTGCCACGGCCGGTGATGGTGAAGACGTCCTCGATCGGCATCAGGAACGGCTTGTCCGAGTCACGCACCGGGTCCGGCACGTTCTCGTCGACGGCGTCCATCAGCTCTTCGACGGTCTTGACCCACTCGGGGTCGCCTTCAAGAGCCTTCAGCGCCGAGACCTTGACCACAGGAACGTCGTCGCCCGGGAACTCATACTCGGTGAGCAGCTCACGGACCTCGAGCTCGACGAGCTCGAGAATCTCTTCGTCGTCGACCATGTCGGCCTTGTTCAGGGCGACCAGGATGTACGGCACACCGACCTGGCGGGCCAGCAGCACGTGCTCCTTTGTCTGCGGCATCGGGCCGTCAGTGGCCGCGACCACCAGGATGGCGCCGTCCATCTGAGCCGCACCGGTGATCATGTTCTTGATGTAGTCCGCGTGCCCCGGAGCGTCGACATGCGCGTAGTGGCGCTTGTCGGTCTGGTACTCGACGTGCGCGATGTTGATGGTGATACCGCGCTGCTTCTCTTCCGGAGCCTTGTCGATGTCATCGAACGGGAACGCTTCGTTCAGGTCCGGATGCTTGTCGTGCAAAACCTTGGTGATAGCCGCCGTCAGTGTGGTCTTGCCGTGGTCGACGTGACCGATGGTTCCGATGTTGACGTGCGGCTTCGTCCGCTCGAACTTCGCCTTAGCCACTTTAGGTCCTCTCCGTATCTAGGACTCGAAGGTTTTCGTATAGCCGGTACACTGCTCGGCTGCCTTGTTTTGTCGGGAACCGGTTGACGACCCCCGAGCGAGATTACTCGCTCGTTGGTCACTCTCCCCGAACTTTTTTGATGATCTCCTCAGCC
Source organism: Phytoactinopolyspora mesophila (assembly GCF_010122465.1). NCBI lineage: Bacteria > Bacillati > Actinomycetota > Actinomycetes > Jiangellales > Jiangellaceae > Phytoactinopolyspora > Phytoactinopolyspora mesophila. The sequence goes on from NZ_WLZY01000003.1 coordinate 267,207, forward strand.
ACGTTCTTGGGAACTTCGGCATAAGAGTCGAAATGCATCGAATAGTTCGCCCGGCCCTGGGTCTTGCTGCGGAGGTCACCGACATAGCCGAACATCTCCGACAGCGGAACCAGCGCTTTGACTACGCGCTGGCCTGCACGCTCCTCCATGGCTTGAACTTGACCACGGCGGGAGTTGAGATCGCCGATCACGTCGCCCATGTATTCCTCGGGCGTGGCTACCTCGACATCGAACACCGGCTCGAGGAGCACGGGGTTCGCACGCCGCGCGGCCTCCTTGAAGGCCATCGATCCGGCGATCTTGAATGCCAGCTCCGAGGAGTCGACGTCATGGTATGCGCCGTCCTGGAGCGTGACCTTGACATCGACCAATGGGTAGCCGGCCACGACGCCGAATTCCATCGCCTCTTGGCAGCCTTCGTCCACCGCGGGAATGTACTCGCGCGGGATCCGGCCACCGGTAACGTTGTTGACGAATTCGTAACCGCCGTCGCCCTCGCCGCCCGTGGGCTCGATGTCGATGATGACCCGGCCGAACTGGCCGGAACCACCGGTCTGCTTTTTGTGGGTGTACTCGACCTTCTCGACCTTACGCCGGATGGTCTCCCGGTAAGACACCTGCGGCTTACCGACATTCGCCTCGACCCGGAACTCACGCTTCATCCGGTCGACGAGCACCTCGAGGTGGAGTTCACCCATACCCGAGATGATGGTCTGGCCGGTGTCTTCGTCAGTGCGAACCTGGAATGTCGGGTCCTCATCAGCCAACCGCTGGATGGCCGTCGAGAGCTTGTCCTGGTCGCTCTTGGTCTTCGGCTCGATAGCCACCGAGATGACCGGCGCCGGGAACTTCATGGACTCGAGAATGATCGGCTTCTGCGAGTCGGACAGGGTGTCGCCGGTGGTGGTGTTCTTCAACCCCATCACGGCGATGATCTGTCCAGCGCTCGCCCGCTCGATCTCCTCACGCTTGTTCGCGTGCATCCGGTAGATCTTGCCGATCCGCTCCTTGTGACCCTTGGTGCTGTTGAGCACCTGGGTGCCGGCGGTCACGGTGCCGGAGTAAACCCGGACGAACGTCAGCTTCCCGAGATGCGGGTCGGCCATGATCTTGAAGGCCAGCGACGACAGCGGAGCGTCCTCGTCAGGCTGCCGGGTGATCAGCTCGTCTTCGTTGTCGACGACGTGCCCTTCAACGGCGCCGGCGTCGAGCGGCGACGGAAGGTAGCTGACCACGGCATCGAGCATGGGCTGTACGCCCTTGTTCTTGAACGCCGAGCCGCACAGGACGGGGGTGATGGCGTTGTTGATCGTGGCCCGCCGGATCGCCGCGACCAGCTCGTCCGCCGAGGGCTCCTTGCCCTCGAGGTACAGCTCCATCATCGCGTCGTCGTTCTCCGCGATGGTCTCCAGCAGCTTGTCGCGGTATTCCGCGGCGAGCTCAAGGTGAGTGTCCGGGATGTCGACGGTGTCGTACATCTCCCCCAGCGGCGTCTCCGCCGACCAGACCAGAGCACGCATGTGGACCAGGTCGACCAGACCGCGGAAGTCAGCCTCCGCGCCGATGGGCAGCTGGAGCACCAGCGGGGTCGCCTTGAGTCGCGAGACGATCATGTCGACGCAGCGGTGGAACTCTGCACCGGTGCGGTCGAGCTTGTTGACAAAACAGATGCGGGGCACGCCGTACTTGTTCGCCTGATGCCAGACGGTCTCGGACTGCGGCTCCACACCGGCAACACCGTCGAACACTGCGACGGCGCCGTCGAGTACCCGTAGGTTCCGCTCGACCTCGACGGTGAAGTCGACGTGTCCCGGAGTGTCGATGATGTTGATGGTGTGGTCGTCCCACTCACAGGTGGTGGCAGCCGAGGTAATGGTGATACCCCGCTCCTGCTCCTGCTCCATCCAGTCCATCGTGGCCGCACCGTCGTGGACCTCACCGATCTTGTAATTGATACCGGTGTAGTAGAGGATCCGCTCAGTGGTCGTGGTTTTGCCCGCGTCAATGTGCGCCATGATCCCGATGTTGCGGACCTTGGCGAGGTCTACCTTGCGGAGGTCGGTCGCCATCTTAAGTGTGCGTCTTCCTACGTCGTCAGTGGCCGGATGCCGGATCACCAGCGCTGGAAATTACCAGCGGTAGTGGGCGAAGGCCTTGTTGGACTCGGCCATCTTGTGGGTGTCTTCGCGGCGCTTCACGCTGGCACCTAGGCCATTGGATGCGTCGAGAATCTCGTTCATGAGTCGCTCGGTCATGGTCTTCTCGCGGCGCGCACGCGCGTAGTTGACCAGCCAGCGCAGCGCCAGCGTGGTGCTACGGCCAGCGCGCACCTCGACCGGGACCTGGTACGTCGCGCCGCCGACCCGGCGGCTGCGGACCTCGAGCGTCGGCTTCACGTTGTCCAGAGCACGCTTCAGCGTGACGATGGGGTCGGTACCGGTCTTCTCCCGGCAGCCTTCCAACGCGCCGTGCACAATGCTCTCGGCCAACGACTTCTTGCCGTCCTCGAGGACTTTGTTGACCAGCTGAGATACCAGCGGCGAGCCGTAGACCGGATCGACCACCAGCGGCCGCTTCGGAGCGGGACCCTTGCGGGGCATCAGCTCTTCTCCTTCTTCGCGCCGTACCGGCTACGAGCTTGCTTCCGGTTCTTCACACCCTGGGTGTCGAGCGAACCGCGGACAATCTTGTAACGAACACCGGGCAGGTCCTTCACCCGGCCGCCACGCACGAGCACCATGGAGTGCTCCTGAAGGTTGTGGCCCACACCGGGGATGTACGCCGTGACCTCGATCTGGCTGGTCAGCTTGACACGCGCAACCTTACGCAGGGCTGAGTTGGGCTTCTTAGGGGTGGTCGTGTAGACGCGCGTGCACACGCCCCGCCGCTGCGGACTGCCCTTGAGGGCAGGCGTCTTCTTCTTCGCGACCTTGTCCTGGCGGCCCTTGCGGACCAGCTGCTGGATCGTGGGCACTACGTCTCCGTCATCCTTGTTGGTCGGCCGGGGCGCATGCCCCGGAGTTGCTCTATCTGTGTCGACTCGCATCCGGTTAGTGCCGGACCAGAGAAAACCGGAGGTCTTGGCGACCCCCGCGGTCGGGCGTGTCGCCTAGTCTCGGTCCCGCACCCGCTCGGATGAAACCGATCGGCATGATTGGTAATTCAAACTCGCCCGCTGTAGGCAGACAAGGTGGCCCGGTGGACTCCAGGCACGAAGAGTGAGACTACCCGCTCGGGCAGCCCCAGGTCAAAGCGGAGGCACAAAAGGGGGTGCCTCCGCTTTGACCATAGCAGCTGCCTGGCGACCGACACTAGTGTCAGCCGAACGAGCCGAAGTCGTAGTCTTCGAGCCGGACCGCTTCGCCGGAACCTTGACCGAACTGGTACTCAGAGTAGTCAGCGCCGTAATCGACCATCGAATACATGGCCGCCTTGGCTTCTTCGGTGGGCTCCACCCGCAGGTTGCGGTAACGGGCCAAGCCCGTGCCGGCCGGGATGAGCTTACCGAGAATGACGTTCTCCTTCAGACCGATCAGAGGATCGGACTTGGCGTTGATCGCGGCCTCGGTCAGCACCCGGGTCGTCTCCTGGAACGAGGCGGCGGACAGCCACGAGTCGGTCGCAAGCGACGCCTTGGTGATACCCATCAACTGCGGACGGCCGGACGCCGGCTGCGTGCTCTCGGCCACCACCCGCCGGTTCTCCTCCTCGAAGCGCGCGCGCTCGACGAGCTCACCCGGCAGCAGGTCCGTCTCACCGCTTTCCAGCACGGTGATCCGGCGCAGCATCTGCCGCACGATGATCTCGATGTGCTTGTCGTGGATCGACACACCCTGCGACCGGTAGACCTCCTGCACCTGATCAGTCAGGAAGATCTGCACCGCCCGCTGGCCCAGCACCCGCAGGATGTCGTGCGGATCGGCAGTGCCGGAATGCAACAGCTCACCGACCTCGATGTGGTCGCCATCTTGCACACGCCACTGAGCGATCCCGGGCGCACGACGGTTGCTCCATTCGTACACACGCCGGCTGATCGGGAAGCTCTGCTCGTCCGTGCCGTCGTCCGGCACGATGACGACCCGCGCTCCCTTGCCGTCTTCCTCGATGCGAACACGACCGGAGACCTCTGCGATAGGCGCCTTGCCCTTCGGGGCACGCGCCTCGAAGAGCTCGACCACACGCGGCAGACCGTGGGTGATGTCCTCACCAGCGACACCACCGGTGTGGAAGGTCCGCATGGTCAGCTGCGTGCCAGGCTCACCGATCGACTGCGCCGCGATGATACCGACGGCCTCACCGACGTCGACGAGCTTGCCACTGGCCAGCGACCGCCCGTAGCACATCGCACAGACCCCGGTCTTGCTCTCGCAGGTGAGCACGCTACGTACCCGCACCTGTTCGACTCCGGCCTCGGCGAGCCGCCGGATCTCGACGTCACCGACGTCGTCGCCGGCCGTGGCCACCGTCTTACCGTCCGGATCCTTGGCGTCCTCGGCCAGTGAGCGCGCGTAGACCGAGGTCTCGACCAGCTCTTCGACCTTGAGGTTGCCGTTGGCGTCCGGCGAAGCGATCGGCAGCATCAGCCCGCGCTCGGTGCCGCAGTCGATCTCCCGGACGATCACGTCCTGTGAGACATCGACCAAGCGCCGGGTCAGATATCCGGAGTCGGCTGTACGCAGCGCGGTGTCAGCCAGACCCTTACGCGCACCGTGGGTGGAGATGAAGAACTCCAGCACCGACAGACCCTCACGGAAGCTGGACTTGATCGGCCGCGGGATGGTCTCACCCTTCGGGTTCGCGACCAGTCCGCGCATACCGGCCAGCTGCCGGATCTGCATCCAGTTGCCACGAGCGCCGGAGTGCACCATCCGGTGGATGGAGTTGTCCGGCGTGAAGGCCTCACGCATCGCCTCGTCGACCCGGTTGGTCGCGTCGGTCCAGATGTCGATGAGCTCTTCACGACGCTCACCGTCGGAGATGACACCCCGGCTGAAGTTCCGCTCGACCTTCTCGGCCTTGCCTTCGAACTCCTCAAGGATCTGCTGCTTGGACGGCGGCGTGATGACGTCGTCGACCGACACCGTGACTCCGGACCGGGTCGCCCAGTAGAAGCCCAGGTCCTTCAGCGCATCGAGGGTGTAGCCGACCTCGACCTTCTGGTAACGCTCGGCGAGGTCGTTGACGATCTCTCCCAGCTTGCGCTTCTCGATCATCTCGTTGACGAACGAGTAGTCCGCGGGCAGAGCCTCGTTGAACATGGCCCGTCCGAGCGTGGTGCTCAGCGTCACCGGCTGACCAGGCTCCCAGCCCTCCGGGGCTTCCCACCCAAGCGGTGGGACGGTGTCAGTCAGCCTGATGGTGATCGGCGCCTGCAAGGCCAGTTCACCCTTGTCGAATGCGCTGACTGCCTCGGCGACCGACGAGAAGGCCCGGCCTTCGCCCACAAGGCCTTCGGTCTGGGTGGTCAGCACATAGATACCCAGGACCATGTCCTGCGTCGGCATGGTGACCGGGCGCCCGTCGGCGGGCTTGAGGATGTTGTTGCTCGAGAGCATCAGCACCCGGGCCTCGGCCTGAGCCTCGGCTGACAGCGGCAGGTGAACCGCCATCTGGTCACCATCGAAGTCCGCGTTGAACGCGGTGCAGACGAGCGGGTGAATCTGAATCGCCTTGCCTTCGACCAACTGCGGCTCGAAAGCCTGAATGCCCAGACGGTGCAGCGTAGGAGCTCGGTTGAGCAGCACGGGGTGCTCGGCGATGACCTCCTCGAGGACATCCCACACCACCGGACGCGCTCGCTCCACCATCCGCTTGGCGCTCTTGATGTTCTGCGCATGCGAGAGGTCAACCAGCCGCTTCATGACGAATGGCTTGAACAGCTCAATCGCCATGCCCTTCGGCAGACCACACTGGTGCAGCTTCAGCTGCGGACCGACCACGATCACCGAACGACCGGAGTAGTCGACTCGCTTACCGAGCAGGTTCTGCCGGAACCGGCCCTGCTTACCCTTGAGCATGTCGGAGATCGACTTCAACGGCCGGTTACCCGGACCGGTGACCGGGCGACCCCGGCGGCCGTTGTCGAACAACGCGTCCACGGACTCTTGCAGCATCCGCTTCTCGTTGTTGACGATGATCTCGGGAGCGCCGAGGTCAAGCAGCCGCTTGAGGCGGTTGTTCCGGTTGATCACCCTACGGTAGAGGTCGTTGAGGTCGCTCGTGGCGAACCGGCCACCGTCGAGCTGCACCATCGGGCGCAGGTCCGGCGGCATGACCGGGACGGCGTCGAGCACCATCCCCCGGGGATCGTTCCGGGTGGTCAGGAACGGCGAGACCACCTTCAGCCGCTTGAGGGCACGGGTCTTCTTCTGGCCCTTGCCGCTGCGGATGACCTCGCGCAGCTTCTCAGCCTCCGCGTCGAGATCGAAGTGGTCGAGTCGCTCCTTGATGGCCTGGGCACCCATGCCGCCGCGGAAGTACGTCCCGAAGCGGTCCCGCATCTCGCGGTACAGCATCTCGTCGCCCTCGAGGTCTTGAACCTTGAGGTTGCGGAAGCGGTCCCAGACGGCATTCAGCCGGTCCAGCTCAGCGTCGGCGCGCTTGCGTAGCTGGCTCATCTCGCGCTCGGCCGACTCCTTGACCTTGCGGCGGACATCGCCCTTCGCGCCCTCGGCCTGCAGTTCAGCGAGATCGGCTTCGAGCTTCTTGGCTCGCGTCTCGATGTCGGAGTCGCGACGCTGTTCGATCTGCTTGCGCTCGACATCGATCTGACCTTCGAGCGACGACAGGTCACGGTGCCGGGCTTCCTCGTCGACCCAGGTGATCATGTAGGCGGCGAAGTAAATGACCTTCTCGAGATCCTTCGGCGCCAAGTCGAGCAAGTACCCAAGCCGCGACGGCACGCCCTTGAAGTACCAGATGTGAGTGACCGGCGCGGCGAGCTCGATGTGGCCCATCCGCTCCCGGCGCACCTTGGCACGAGTGACCTCGACGCCACAGCGCTCACAAATGATCCCCTTGAAGCGGACCCGCTTGTACTTGCCGCAGTAGCACTCCCAGTCCCGGGTGGGACCGAAGATCTTCTCACAGAAGAGCCCATCCTTCTCAGGCTTGAGCGTGCGGTAATTGATGGTTTCCGGCTTCTTGACCTCACCATGCGACCAGTCGCGGATGCTCTCCGCGGTAGCAAGGCCAATGCGCAGCTCGTCGAAGAAATTGACGTCGAGCACGTGGTTCCTTCTCTCAGATCAGTCTGTGTTCCGAATGCGAGTACGTCGGGCTCCAGAGGTCTAGTGGCCTGCCATGAAGCGTGCAGGCCACTAGCCACCTCATACCTCTTCGACGCTGCTCGGCTCTCGCCGCGACAGGTCGATACCGAGCTCTTCAGCGGCGCGGAACACGTCCTCGTCGCTGTCGCGCATCTCGATCTGTGTGCCGTCACTCGAGAGGACCTCGACATTGAGACACAGCGACTGCATCTCTTTGATGAGCACCTTGAACGATTCCGGAATACCTGCCTCCGGAATGTTCTCGCCCTTGACGATCGCCTCGTATACCTTGACTCGGCCGAGAATGTCGTCGGACTTGATCGTCAGCAGCTCCCGCAGCGCATACGCGGCGCCGTAGGCCTGCAACGCCCAGACCTCCATCTCACCGAATCGCTGCCCACCGAACTGCGCCTTACCACCCAGCGGCTGCTGTGTGATCATCGAGTACGGGCCGGTGGAGCGAGCGTGGATCTTGTCGTCCACGTGGTGGTTGAGCTTGAGCATGTACAGGTAGCCGACGGCCACTGGATCCGGGAACGGTTCACCGGACCTGCCGTCGATCAGCCGGGCCTTACCGTCACCCCCGACCATCTGCTTGCCATCACGGTTGGGCAAGGTCGATTCGAGCAGTCCGGCGATCTCGTCCTCACGAGCACCGTCGAAGACCGGAGTCGCAACCTTCGTGACCGGTGGCGCTTCTGTGACACCGATCTCGCTCAGCCGCTGCTTCCACTCTTCGTCTTCGCCTTCGACCTTCCAACCGGTCTGTGCCACCCATCCGAGGTGGGTCTCCATCACCTGGCCGAGGTTCATCCGGCTCGGCACACCGAGCGGATTCAGAACGATGTCGACCGGAGTGCCGTCCTCGAGGAACGGCATGTCCTCGACCGGGAGGATCTTGGAGATGACGCCCTTGTTGCCGTGCCGGCCGGCGAGCTTGTCGCCGTCCTGAATCTTCCGCATCTGGGCGATGTACACCCGGACCAGCTGGTTGACGCCCGGGGGAAGCTCGTCGCCCTCGTCACGATCGAACAACCGGACGCCGATGACCTTTCCGGACTCGCCGTGGGGCACCTTCAACGAGGTGTCCCGCACCTCACGAGCCTTTTCACCGAAGATGGCCCGGAGCAGGCGCTCCTCCGGAGTCAGCTCGGTCTCGCCCTTCGGGGTGACCTTGCCGACCAGGATGTCACCGTTGGTGACCTCCGCGCCGATCCGGATGATGCCGCGCTCGTCGAGATCGGCGAGCACCTCTTCGGAGACGTTGGGAATGTCCCTGGTGATCTCCTCGGGGCCCAGCTTCGTGTCGCGAGCATCGACCTCGTGCTCTTCGATCTTGATCGAGGTGAGGACGTCTTCCTCAATCAAGCGCTGGGACAGCAGGATCGCGTCCTCGTAGTTCTGCCCTTCCCAGGGCATGAACGCGACCAGCAGGTTCTTGCCGAGCGCCATCTCACCGTTGTCGGTGGACGGTCCGTCGGCGATCACGTCGCCGGCCTCGATCCGGTCGGACTCGTTGACTATCGGCTTCTGATTGATGCACGTACCCGCGTTGGACCGGCGGTACTTCGCCAACTGGTACGTCTGGTACGTGCCGTCGTCGGCCATGATCGTGACGTAATCGGCCGAGACCTCGGAGACCACGCCGGCCTTCTCGGCCACGACGACCTCACCCGCATCGACAGCGGCACGGTGCTCCATGCCGGTACCGACCAGCGGCGATTCCGCACGGAGCAACGGCACGGCCTGACGCTGCATGTTGGAACCCATGAGCGCGCGGTTCGCGTCGTCGTGCTCCAGGAACGGGATCATCGCGGTGGCGACCGAGACCATCTGCCGGGGCGAGACGTCCATGAAGTCGACCTCGTCACCCGTGACCAGCTCGACCTCGCCACCACGCTTGCGGACGAGCACCCGATCGGCGACGAAATGCCCGTCATCGGTCAACGGCTCGTTCGCCTGCGCGATGACGTTGTGATCCTCGACGTCGGCACTGAGGTACTCGATCTCGTCGGTGACGACGCCGTTGCGCACCCGGCGGTACGGCGTCTCGACGAACCCGAACGCGTTGATCCGCCCGTATGTGGCCAGCGAGCCGATGAGACCGATGTTCGGCCCCTCAGGGGTCTCGATGGGGCACATCCGGCCGTAATGCGAGGGGTGGACGTCACGAACCTCCATGCCGGCCCGCTCACGAGAAAGACCACCCGGTCCGAGCGAGTTCAGCCGGCGCTTGTGGGTCAGTCCGGCCAACGGGTTGGTCTGGTCCATGAACTGCGACAGCTGGGAAGTCCCGAAGAACTCCTTGATCGCGGCGACGACCGGCCGGATGTTGATCAGCGTCTGCGGCGTGATCGCCTCGACGTCCTGCGTGGTCATGCGTTCGCGGACCACGCGCTCCATCCTCGACAACCCGGTACGCACCTGGTTCTGGATAAGCTCGCCCACCGTACGAATACGGCGGTTACCGAAGTGGTCGATCTCATCCGTCTCGACGCGGACCTCGCCATCGACCCCGGGCATCTCCTCTTCACCGGCATGCAGGCGTACCAGGTAGCGCAGCGTCGAGATGACGTCGTCGAGCGTGATGGTGTTCTGGCCGAGCGCGAGATCGAGACCGAGCTTCTTGTTCAGCTTGTACCGGCCGACCTTCGCGAGGTCGTAACGCTTCGGGTTGAAGTAGGCGTTCTCCAGCAACTGCTGAGCTGCTTCACGCGTCGGGGGCTCACCCGGACGCATCTTGCGGTAGATGTCGAGCAGCGCTTCTTCTTGCGTCGTGGTGTGGTCCTTCTCGAGCGTGGAGCGCATCGACTCGTAGTCGCCGAACTCTTCGAGAATCTGCTCATTGGTCCACCCAAGGGCCTTGAGCATCACCGTGACGTTCTGCTTGCGCTTGCGGTCGAGCCGGACACCGACGGTGTCGCGCTTGTCGACCTCGAACTCGAGCCAAGCACCGCGAGACGGGATGATCTTGGCCGTATAGATGTCGCGATCCGACGTCTTGTCGAGCGAACGCTCGAAGTAGACGCCGGGAGAACGGACCAGCTGGGAGACAACGACGCGCTCAGTGCCGTTGATGATGAACGTCCCCTTGGGGGTCATCAGCGGGAAGTCGCCCATGAACACCGTCTGGGACTTGATCTCGCCAGTCTCGTTGTTGATGAACTCGGCGGTGACGAAGAGCGGCGCAGAGTACGTGAAGTCACGCATCTTGCATTCGTCGATGGTGTTCTTGGGGTCTTCGAATCTCGGGTTCGAGAACGAGAGCGACATGGTGCCGGAGAAGTCCTCGATGGGACTGATCTCGTCTAGAATCTCTTGAAGCCCAGACGTGGTGCTGATGTCTTGGCGGCCTTCTGCTTCCGCGGCGGCGACACGCGCTTGCCAGCGCGAGTTGCCGAGCAGCCAGTCGAAGCTATCGACCTGCAGAGCAAGGAGACTCGGAACTTCAAGAGGCTCTCTGAGCTTGGCAAAAGAGATTCGGCGGGAACCGTTGGTGAACTTTGGGGTGCTAGGCGTGACGGCCAACAGGGGTCCTTCCGAGGGCACACGGTCGGATTAAGTCGAGTCAATCGTTTGGTGCGCAGACCTCAACCCCATACGGGCGACAGGGCAGCGGACAGCGCAAAGTCGCAGTCTAGCCTAAAAGGCTCACTGCTGTCGAGTGGCGGCCCATCGCTCGTTCAGGACGCTTCCTATCTTGCTTGACTTCATTAAGAAGGATCTCCCGGACGTATCGCTCACGTCAAGCACCGACGCGGCGATATACCCGTGACCAGCGGTTCGATATGTCCGAAAAATGGGCAAGGACCCGGCGAGCCAACTCACCGGGTCCTCACCACCGAAGTCGTGCCTGAGCACAAAGAACGGTGCCGGCGTCCCAGGATCTGGCGTCCCGGACGCCGGCACCGCTCCGCGCTCGATAAGCGAGCTCTTACTTGATGCTCACGCTGGCACCGGCGGCCTCGAGGGCCTCCTTGGCCTTCTCGGCAGCTTCCTTGTTGACCTTCTCGAGCAGCGGCTTGGGCGCACCTTCGACGAGGTCCTTGGCCTCCTTGAGGCCGAGGGACGTCAGCCCACGGACCTCCTTGATGACCTGGATCTTCTTGTCGCCGGCCGACTCGAGGATGACGTCGAACTCGTCCTGCTCGGCTTCGGCTTCGGCTTCGCCACCGGCGGGCGCGCCGCCAGCTGCCGCAACGGCAACCGGAGCAGCCGCGGTGACCTCGAAGGTCTCCTCGAACTTCTTCACGAACTCCGAAAGCTCGATCAAGGACATCTCCTTGAAGGCATCCAGGAGCTCGTCGGTGTTGAGCTTCGCCATGGTGGCGGTTCCTTTCTGGTAATTCGGCTGCGTGCCGGATGGATCGGGCTAGGCGGGTTAGCCCTCGTTCTGGTCCGTGGTGGCGCCGCCGCTCGCTTCGACCTTCTGGCGAAGCGCATCGACCACACGAGCCGTCTGGGACAGCGGTGCGGCGAACAGCGACACCGCGTTCTGCATGGACGCCTTCATCGCGCCGGCCAGCTTGGCCAGCAGAACCTCGCGCGACTCGAGATCGGCGAGCTTCTTGAACTCGTCAGCGGTGAACGGCTGGCCGTCGAACAGGCCACCCTTCACCGTGAGCACAGGATGGTTCTTGGCGAAGTCGCGCAAACCCTTGGCGACCTCGACCGCGTCGCCCTTCACGAAGGCGATGGCCGACGGGCCCGAGAGGTGTTCCTCGATGCCCTGCACGCCGGCCTCTTTGGCCGCGAGCTTGGTCAGGGTGTTCTTCACCACGGCGTACGACGCATTCCCGCCGAGCGAACGGCGGAGTTCCGTCAACTCCTTGACGGAGAGACCGCGATACTCGGTCAGGACGACGGCGGAGGAACTGCGGAACTCCTCGGCCAGTTCGGTGACCGTGGCTGCCTTGTCAGGCCTCGCCATGGGACTCCTTATGACGTACGGATGGGCGTGTTGATTCCGAGGGCCCACCGGCAACGTCTGCCCGCATGGCGACGTCCTGCACATGAAAAGCGCCCCGGCGCAGGGCACGGGGCGGAGGCCGTGACACACACGGCGCTTCGTCTTACGTACCTGCGCGGGCCGCCCGCATGGATGCGGGACCTTCGTCATGCCTTGCGGCGTGAAACCGGCGGTCTTCGGCAGGCACCATGCTACGGCCTCGCTGCCCGCATCACCAAACTGGCACTCTCCCCGGTGATCGTGAGCGGATTTTAGCTGCTGGTGACGGCACAAATCAGGGCAAAGAGCATCGGAGAGCAGCTAAAATCCGCTCACGATCACCGGGAGTTGACGGCGGGGCCGGGGTTCCCAATCCACTGCGAAGGCGCCTTCTACCAGAGCCGGCCCTCGTCGTCGAGATCGAACGACTGCACCATCTCGCGAAGCTCTTCGAGGCGCTCCTCCGGCCAGTCGTAATCCGGCGGTACAACCTTCAGCCAAGCGTCGACCAACTCACCACCGTAGTTGTGCGCGTGTCCCTCCGGCATGAGTGCCGAAACCGCCATGTCGGCGGTCAGCTGCCAGAACGTCACGAACGGATACCAGTTGAGGTGCGGGAGGACGTCAGGTCCCTCCGGCTCGCGCATCCAGTCCGGCTGTGACCAGATCAGTTCAGGTGACCAGAAGGACACCGGATCGGAGGCGTGCTGAAGGAACAGCACCCGCGGCGGCTCCCAGTCGGAGACATTAAGGGGTTCCAGCCAACCGCCCCAGAACCGGACGGTCTCCCCGCCTCGATAGACCGGCAACCGTTCATGACTCCCCGGATCCCGGTTCTCGGTCACATATTCCCGCAGCGGATGCCACTCGGGCGACCCGACCCACAACGCGCCGTCGACCTTGGCCACTAGATCATCGAGATCATCGAACGCGGCCACGCTGCCTACCGCGCCAAAGCTCTCGCCATAAACCACCAACCTGGGGCGGTCGGCCTCGGGCAGCCGTGACCAACGTTCGTACACGGCGTCGAACAACTCTTGGCCGGCGATATCGACTTGTTCGTGATCAGCCAGGAAGGAGAGCCAGCTGGGCAGATAAGAGTATTGGATCGAGACGATCGCCGTATCCCCGTTGTACAGGTACTCCAATGCATCAGCCGCGGCCTCGTCGACCCAACCGGTACCGGTGGCGGTCACCACGACGAGAACCTCACGCTCGAAGCCGCCGGCCCGCTCCAGCTCCCGGATCGCCAGTGAGGCCAGCCCGGCCAGTGTCTCGGCAGAATCCAGGCCGATATAGGTCCTGACCGGGTCCAGAGCCGGTCGATTGCTGAACGCTTCGAGGTCCTCGGCTGTTGGACCGTCCGAGATGAACTCACGGCCTTTGCGGCCCAGTGAGTCCCATGTCACGAGTGACCCTGGCCCGCCCGCATGTGTGGTGATGGCCGGCGGGCGCTCGCCTGCCTCGGTCTCCTGGTTGATGGCCGCGAACGCATTGTTGGCCACGCCGAGCATCCATGGATAGAACAATCCTGTCCACGACCAGATCGCGATCCCGGCCACGACCAGTGCGGAGGTGACAACCGCTACCGGTATCGGCACCCACCGTGCCAGATGGCTACCGAGCCAGCGTGAAGCACCGCGGAGCAGCCTTCCCAGAGCGAGGAAGGCCGTGAAGATGATGAACGAGACGATCAAGATCAGGACATAGTGGATCAAGCGCGGGCTGTCCACGTTCATCAGCTCACGCAAGTCGCTCTGCCATCGGGCCGAGCCGAACAGGTACCACGTAGCGGAGCAGGTACCCACGACCCCGAAGATCGTCCACGCGGTTACCACGGTCCGTCGGGACAACCTGTGACCGCGCCGGACCCTTCGGTAAATGAACCGGACAAGCACGCCGATCAAGCTGCCGATCGCGTAACCGGCAGCCGCGGTCACACCTGTGACCAATGCCTGGTAGAACCAGATGCGAGGCAGCAACGAGGGCGTCAGCGACCAGCAGAAGAAGAAGGTCCCGACCACCGAACCCGCGAAATCGAGCCGTAGCCAGTCAATGACCCGGCCGAGGACCGGCACCTGCCGGACAGCAGAGGCCGTCCTCTGCACGGCGGGCAGCCCACGACGAATCGGGGCCGCCCTTTCGGCCAACGCGGCCATCATGGACATGACAGCCATCCCAGCACAGCAATCTCCGCGGCCTGCTCATCCCTGAGGGTGAAAAATACCCTCCTACACACCGGCTGAGTCGACGGCGCGCACCTTGCCCGGATCCAGGGGGATGCCCGGACCCATGGTGGACGTCATGGTCGCCTTCTTGATGTAACGGCCCTTGGAGGACGACGGCTTGAGCCGATTGATCTCGTCGAGAGCCGCCGAGTAGTTCTCCACCAGGGCTTCTTGAGTGAAGGACACCTTGCCGATCACAAAATGGAGATTCGCGTGGCGATCGACGCGGAACTCGATCTTGCCGCCCTTGATGTCCGACACAGCCTTCGCCACGTCCATGGTGACGGTTCCGGTCTTGGGGTTCGGCATGAGACCACGGGGGCCGAGGACCCGGCCCAGACGGCCGACCTTGCCCATCAGGTCCGGTGTAGCCACGACGGCGTCGAAGTCGAGCCGGCCGCCCTGGACCTCTTCGATCAGTTCGTCGCTGCCGACGATGTCGGCGCCGGCGTCGGTCGCCTCCTGCGCCTTGGCTCCCACGGCGAAGACCAGGACCTTGGCGGTCTTACCGGTGCCGTGCGGGAGGTTGACTGTGCCGCGGACCATCTCGTCGGCCTTACGAGGGTCGACGCCGAGCCGCAGAGCGACCTCGACGGTGGCGTCGTACTTCGTGGGCGAGGTCTCCTTGACCAGCCGGACGGCTTCGGCGGCGGGGTAGAGCCGGTTGTGGTCGATCTTCTCAACCGCTGCCCGATATGCCTTGCTGCGCTTCATCTGTCTCTCCTTGGAGTGATTCGAGAGGGTGTGGTGCGGGCAAGCGCTGCCCTTCCACGGGCCGGATCACGGCTCACCAGAGCCGGGCCGGCGGACTACTGTTTACTTGACGTCGACGCCCATCTGGCGCGCCGTTCCAGCGATGATCTTCTCCGCCGCGTCGAGATCGTTGGCGTTCAGGTCCTCGAGCTTCTGCTCCGCGATGGCACGGACCTGATCGCGGCTGATGCTCGCCACCTTGACGCGGTGCGGCTCACTAGAGCCTTTCTCGACTCCGGCAGCCTTGAGAATCAAGGTGGCAGCCGGCGGTGTCTTGGTGACGAACGTGAACGAGCGGTCCTCGTACACGGTGATCTCCACCGGAATGACGTTGCCACGCTGGCTCTCGGTGGCGGCGTTGTAGGCCTTGCAAAACTCCATGATGTTCACGCCGTGCTGGCCGAGTGCTGGGCCAACCGGGGGCGCGGGTGTCGCCTGACCGGCCTGGATCTGGAGCTTGATCAGGCCAGCGACCTTCTTCTTCGCGGGCATCTTCTTCGCAGTCCTCGTCGTCTCGTGTAGTGGGTCGGGATGTGTTCGTGATCGATGTGCCGCAATCGCGGACGCCGTCACAGCTTCTGGATCTGGCTGAACGAGAGTTCGACCGGCGTCTCCCGGCCGAAGATCTCCACCAGGCCCTTTACCTTCTGCGAGTCGGCGTTGATCTCGTTGATAGTCGCGTGCAACGTCGCGAACGGCCCGTCGACCACCATCACCGAGTCGCCAACCTCGAAGTCGAGCACAGCGACCGGCTTCTTCTCGTCAGGCTGCTTCGCCGGCTCTTCGATCTTGGGGGCAAGCCAGCGCTCAACCTCGTCCAGCGTCAATGGCAGCGGCTGGTTGCCATGGCCGACGAAGCCGGTGACGGCCGGCGTGTGCCGCACGGCGGCCCAGGACTCGTCGGTCATCTCCATGCGGACCAGCACGTAACCAGGGAAACGGTTACGCTTCACCATCCGGCGCTGGCCACCCTTGATCTCTGCCACCTCTTCGGTGGGCACGACGACCTCGAAGATGTGTTCTTCCATGTTGAGGCTGCTGATCCGGTTCTCCAGGTTGAGCCGGACGCGGTTCTCCATCCCGGAGTACGTCTGGATCACGAACCATTCGCCGGGCTTGGCCCGCAAAGCGCGCCGGAACTCTTCAAGCGGACTCGCCTCGGCATCCGCCGCGCCAGGCACTTCGGCGTCGGTAGGCCCTTCCGCCTCCGCGGCGTCCTCAGCCTCGCCGGTCTCTTCAGCACCGTGGATCTCGTCAGTGGCGTCGTCGGCCACAGCGGATTCGGTCTCGTCGTTCATCGCCCGCTCTGGCTCCACTGCGGAAGCCTCATCGAGGGGGGTCTGCTGTTCGGACACGGTGCGGACTTCTTCCTCCTGGTAGCTACTGGACATTGGCGCGGCTCAGCCGAAAATCTCGAACATCGCCCAGCCGAAGCCCAGGTCGAGCATAGAGACGATAGCGATCATGATCGCGACGAACACCAGAACCACCGCGGTGTACGTCATGAGCTGTGGCCTGGTCGGGTAGACGACCTTGCGGAGCTCGGCCACTACCTGCCGAACCCAGAGCGACAACCTCGAGATCGGCCCACGTCGCCTTGGCGGGCGCGGGCGATCGGGTGTCGCGGTCTGGCCGCTCGTCTCCGTCACGTGCTACCTCACTTGATACTTGTTCGCCGCCCGGACGGACGGCGTGGCCGTTGCGGCCACCACTAGCCCGGCGCCGAGTGGCGGCCCGGGCCGAGGTGACCAGCAGGGCAGGAGGGACTCGAACCCCCAACCGCCGGTTTTGGAGACCGGTGCTCTGCCAGTTGAGCTACTGCCCTTCAGTGGACGGGCTTCACCTACTTACCGTAGCGCTGTGGGCACAGTCGAGTAGGGTCAAACGACCACCGAAGACAAGAGTGTACGGGGTGAATGCCACGATGGTCGAACTCGCGCGGCAATTGGCCCGTTACATGCGGGCGGACCAGCCGTTCGCCCGATAGCACAACCGCGGACTAAGGTGCTGTGGTGAGAGCGGTACCACACTAGCTGGACAACATCTATCTTGGTTGGGAGCACACGAGACATGAGCGGGACAACGCCCGGTGGCGGCCCCAAACGCGAGCCTGAGCAGGATCCGTTCAGCCAGCCGGACGAGCATGCTGCGCAGGCCCCTCCGCCGTGGCGCGAGAATCAGCCTCCGTCCTGGCCGGGCGAGGATTCCGGTGCACCGCTGAATCAGCCCGTGCAGCCTACGCCCAAACCCATCATCACCGCGGCCAAGCTGATGTACGTCGGCGCGCTGCTGTCGCTGATTGGCGGAGTCTTCGCCATTCTCGGCCGCGATGCCGTCCGTGAAGAAGCCATCCGGCAGGACCCGGACGCCACCGCAAGCGACATCGACGCGTTCGTGAACACGTTCACCGGATTCATGGTGGTGGTGGCGCTGTTCGCAGTCGCGCTGTGGCTGTGGATGGCCTCGGCCAACAAGAAGGGCCGCTCCTGGGCCCGGATCGTGGCCACCATCTTGGGTGGCCTGAACATCTTGTTCGGCCTCTGGGGACTCACTGGCGGCGCCTTCGACATCGGCACGCTGATCAATCTCATCTCACCCGTGCTCGCAGCCGTCATCCTGTACCTGCTGTACCGCCCGGAGTCCAGCGAGTACTACCGGCAGATGTCCGCCAAGCGGTTTTAAGCCTTCGCGCAGGCCCAGAACGTGATGACAGGATAAGGACATGACCCTGGCTACTCCGGCGGACGCAGCCGCCGGCACCGCACGCAACCGCATTTCACGTCGAATCGCCTCCATCACCGAATCGGCCACGCTCGCCGTCGATGCCAAGGCCAAGGCGCTCAAGGCCGAGGGCCGCCCGGTCATCGGTTTCGGCGCCGGTGAGCCGGACTTCCCAACGCCGGATTACATCGTCGAGGCGGCTGTCGCAGCGTGTACCGACCCGAAGAATCACCGGTACACACCGGCGGGCGGTCTGCCGGAGCTGCGCCAAGGCATCGCGGCCAAGACCGCCCGAGACTCCGGTTACGAGGTCGAGGCCGCGCAGGTACTCGTCACCAACGGCGGCAAACAGGCCGTGTACGAAGCCTTCGCCACGATCATCGACCCAGGCGACGAGGTTCTCCTGCCCGCTCCGTACTGGACCACCTATCCGGAATCCATCCGGCTGGCCGGCGGATCGCCGATCGAGGTGGTGGCCGACGAATCCACGGGCTACCGCGTCAGCGTGGAGCAGTTGGAAGCGGCCCGCACCGATCGCACCAAAGCGCTGCTGTTCTGCTCCCCTTCGAATCCGACCGGTGCGGTCTACTCCCGCGACGAGATCCAGGCGATCGGTCGCTGGGCCCATCAAAATGGCATCTGGGTGATCAGCGACGAGATCTACGAACACCTCGTCTACGGCGCCGCCACGTTCTCTTCAATGCCCGTCGAGGTTCCCGAACTCGCCGACACGTGCATCGTCGTCAACGGGGTCGCGAAGACATACGCCATGACCGGCTGGCGGGTGGGTTGGCTGATCGGCCCGAAGGACGTCGTCAAGGCCGCCACCAATCTGCAGTCGCATGCGACGTCCAACGTCGCCAACGTCTCGCAGCGCGCGGCGCTGGCAGCGGTGAGCGGCGACCTCAGCGCCGTCGCCACGATGCGCGAAGCTTTCGATCGCCGGCGGCAGACCATCGTCTCGATGCTCAACGCCATCGACGGTGTTGTCTGCCCGGAGCCTGAGGGCGCGTTTTATGCCTACCCGTCCGTCAAAGGTGTGCTGGGACGCGAGATCGCCGGCCGCACACCGACATCCAGCGTGGAGCTGGCCGAGTTGATCCTCGAGGAGGCCGAGGTCGCCGTCGTGCCGGGAGAAGCCTTCGGTCCGAGCGGATATCTCCGGCTCTCGTATGCCCTGGGCGACGACGACCTCATCGAGGGAGTCTCACGAATCCAGCGGCTGCTGAGCTGACGCCGTTACAAGAGCCTGTTCCTGCGCCTCGATGGTCAGGAACAGGCTCTTCGCCGTTCAGGGGCGGATCTTGAGACGCGTATACAGCGACCCGGCCTACCTACCCGCCGTCCACATAGCGCGGATCAGCGCCGCGGGCGCGCCACCGGCCGAAGCCTCCCTCGGTGTTGAGCACCTGCCCGGTGATCCACCGTGCTTCATCCGTGGCCAGCCAGGCGATGAGCCGGGCCGGGTCGTCCGGAAACCCATAGCGGCCGCCGGGGAACATCGGCGCTACGTAATCCCACATCGCTTGATCAAGATATCCGGTCTGCACCGGTCCAGGATTGATCGTGTTCACGCAGATCCCGCGGTCGGCTAGATAGTCGGCGATGGTCAGAGTGATCTCCGCCAAGGCCCCTTTGGCCAGCGCATAGGCGATCTCGCCCGGCATGGGACCCATCGACTGGCCGGAAGTCATGAAAAACACACGTCCGCCGGGCCGGCCGTCATGCTGAGCGGCGAATGCCTTGGCCAACATGACCGCTGATCGAGCGTCAACGGCCCAGTGCCCGTCCAGCATGTCCACGTCTACCTCATCCAGCGCGGCGTCGCCTCCGTTGCGAGCGTGATTACACACCAAGATGTCGACGTGACCGAACTCCGCGACGGCGGCACCGATCACTGCCTGTGGCGCGTCGGGATCGGCCATGTCGGCGCTCACCTCCGCAACCTGGGCCCGGTCCCACCCCAGCGCGGCACGCACCCCCGTGACGACGGCGGTTATGTCGTCACCACCCCACGGCTGTTGATCGTCATGCGGGCGGAAATGATGGATCATGACGCTAGCCCCGTACGCGGCGAGGCGACGGGCGATCGCGTAGCCGATACCGTCACGGCGGCTCGCCCCAGTCACCACCGCCACGCGCCCAGCCAGCGGAAACGTCTCCCGCCGCAGCTCGCCTACGTCGGGGTGATGAACCGGGATCACGGCGTCCGCACGTTGCTCGTGCCCGGTCTGGGCCGGGTTCGCATCTCCCACGGGACATCATTCTGGCTCCCGCCCGCAGGCCGGTCGACCGATTTTCGAGCCGGGAGCCCGGACCAATTCGGCCCTTGCCTCGCACTCGGGGCTCTTTCAGGGGCAGAGTATGACTGTGGCTCTTCGTGATCTCCGTCTGCTTCCCAAAGCACACCTTCATCTGCATTTCACTGGGTCGATGCGGCATTCGACGCTTGTCGAGCTGGCAGACCGGCACGGCGTACGGCTTCCCGACGCACTCCGTGAGGACTGGCCGCCGCAGCTGTCCGCCGCTGATGAGAAGGGCTGGTTCCGGTTTCAGCGGCTCTACGACCTCGCCCGGTCGGTGCTACGCACCGAGGACGATGTCCGCCGGCTGGTGAACGAAGCCGCCGAGGACGACGCCGCCGAAGGATCGCGGTGGCTGGAAATCCAGGTCGATCCATCCGGGTACGGCGCGTTGTTCGGCGGCATCACCGCCTTCACCGATCTCGTACTCGACGCGGCTCGCGCCGCCGCGGAGCGCACGGGCATCGGCATCGCCGTCGTCATCGCCGCGAACCGCACCAGGCACCCACTCGACGCCCGTACGCTGGCACGGCTGGCCAGCCAGTATGCCGACCGTGGCGTGGTCGGGTTCGGGCTCTCCAACGACGAGCGCCGGGGCGTGACCGAGGACTTCGCGCGCGCGTTTCAGATCGCGAGCCGAGGCGGCCTGCTGGCGGCGCCCCACGGCGGCGAGCTCCGGGGCCCGGACCACATCCGCACCTGCCTCGACTCGCTGCATGCCCAGCGGCTCGGTCATGGTGTCCGGGTGGTCGAAGATCCAGACCTGCTAAGACGCGTCGTCGAGCAAGACGTCACCCTCGAAGTCTGTCCGGCATCGAACGTCTCGCTCGGCGTTTACCAAAGCTTGTCCGATGTGCCGTTGCGCGCCCTTGTCGACGCGGGAGCCCGGATCGCACTGGGCGCAGACGATCCGCTGCTGTTCGGCTCACGCCTTCTCGATCAGTATGAGAGCGCCCGCACGGTCCACGGCTTCTCCGATGCCGAGGTCGCCGCATTGGCCCGTTCCTCGATCGATGGCTCGGCCGCGCCATCGGACGTGCGCAAGCAACTCCATGAAGACATCGACACCTGGATGAGGAGCACGCCGACGGCCGGCTGATCTCCTGGGAGGCTTCTTCCCCGCCAGCCGAGACTCGACGTCACCGGGAGTGAGCTGCGGCCAGCGCCAGCAGCGACTTCTTCGGTTCAGCCAACACGTCCAGGATTCCCGGTGCGCCGGAACGGAGATACCACTCGAACCCGTAGGCGTCATCGAAGGCCGCGTGGGTGAGGTCGCCGGGACTGATCTGGCTTGCATGGGCGCCGATCGCCGCCCGCTTCGCCGCCAGCTCGGTCGCGGTGGCGGCGAGTTTGAGTCCGATGTCAGCGGCGGCCACGCCGTACGGCAACGACGTCGCACGGGCAGCCGCATGGATCAGATGCGGGCGTGCCTCGTGGAGGTGATCCCGGTCGACGGTTGTCTCATACGAGGTGATTCCGGTGATCCTGGCCGCCAGCGCGCCGATTCGGTTGACCGCCAGATGATCGGGATGTCCGTAGATACCGGCGGTGTCGTCGTGCACGATCGCTTCGGCTCCCTCTTCTTCGATCAGGGCGGTCAACCGTCGGGCGAACTGTTCGGCATCCGCGGACACGAGCGCGTCGGGGTGGACGTTGTCGTTCGATCCCGGCAGCCCGGAATCGCGCCGGCCGAGTAATACCAGGCGCGAGACGCCGAGGAGCTGCGCCGCGGACTCCAGCTCCCGGGTGCGGCGCTGGACAAGCGTCTCGCCCCGGTGGAGAGGCACACGGGTTTCGCCGAGGTCACCGAGAGTAGCTGTCACCAGCACAATCCGGGCACCAGCGTCGGCGAGACGTCGAATGGTCACCCCGGTGAAGATGGCTTCGTCGTCGGGGTGTGCATGGAGAACAAGCACCGTACGTCCCTGGAGTGAGGGCGCGGCGGCGATACGGGAGCCCTCGTCGACGAGGGACGGAAAGGAGCGGATCATTTCTGCCTGCTGTCAGAGTCAGGCCCACTGCGGGGGCCGAGGAATGGGTGTCGGGACCGTCTGGGCTAGGTCAGCGACAACAACAGCAGGCAACGCCAGAGCACGCCGAAGTGGCGGGTACGAAGCTCTGCACGTCAATCACGAGGAGAAATTGTGCCACAGCCGCGCGGCATTCTCCACGGATTCACCAAATCAGCGGCGACAACCCCGAGGTGAGGTGCCTCCTAGAGCGTGCAACCCACCAGCACCGGTTCGTTGACCAGCTCGACACCGAACTTCTCGTGGACACCCGCGCGGATCTCGCGTGCCAGGGCCAAGAGATCGATCGCCTTCGCGGTGCCGCGATTGGTCAAAGCCAGGGTGTGTTTCGTCGACAGTGAGGCCGCGGCGTCGGCGTTGGGATAACCCCTGGGGTAGCCGGCGCGCTCGATCAGCCACGCGGCACTCGTCTTGACCCTGCCGTCCGGCTGAGGCCAGCGGGGCGCGGCGTCCGGCAGCTGAGCCGCGCTCTCGACATCCAGCACCGGGTTGGTGAAGAACGACCCCGCACTCCAGGTGTCGTTGTCCTCCGCCTCGAGCACCATGCCTTTGCCCCGCCGCAGCTTCAGCACCGCCGCCCGGACGTCTGGGAGCGGGGCACGCCCCCCGAGTTCTACCCCCAGAGCGGCGGCCAGCTCCCGGTACCCGATGGGCGTGCCGAGGCTGCCCTGACGAAGCTGATAGCTGACCGTCAAGATCACATAGCGGTCCGAGCCTTTGAAGCGACTGTTCCGGTACTGAAAAAGACAATCGGCATTGGCGAACGTCCGGATCCGTTGCTGGGCGCGGTCGTAGGTACGCACCGACCAAACAGTCTGAGCCACTTCCTGACCGTAGGCGCCCACATTCTGCATCGGGGTGGCACCAACAGCACCGGGGATGCCCGACAACGCCTCAATACCGGTCCAGCCCTCGGTAACGGCACGCTCGACCAAGGCGTCCCATGATTCGCCCGCCGCGGCGGTCACGACAATCCCACCACACGCGGCGATGTCGTCCGCCTCACACGATGCGGAGGCATCAACGTCGACGCCTTGGGTCGAGATTCTCAGTACCGTACCGTCGAAGCCTTCGTCGGTGGCCAGAACGTTGGACCCGCCCCCGAGCACGAGCAGCGGCTCGTTTCGCGTATCGCAGTCACGTACTACTTCGAGGACTTCAGCTTCGGTTTCGGCCTCGACGAGCCGCTTGGCCGGTCCTCCAACCCGCAACGTGGTCAGTTCGGCCAGCATGACGCCGGTCTTCTCACGCATCGGCGCTCCTCGTCACCTTCATGGCCGCTCACTCGGCCCGCGGTCAGCCAAGCGGTGCGGCGACGCCTTCGGTGTCGTTCTTCGGGGGGCGAGTGACCGCCCGGGCTTGAGTGAGAACCTTCTGGTCCTCCACACGCACCGCCAGCTCGACCCCGACGAGACCGTCATCGCCGACATCGGTGACCGTCGCGGACACGTGCACGGCCACGCCGTCGTCGTCGTCCGGCACGACGACTGGGCGGGAGAATCGGACGCCGTACTCAACCACGGCGGCCGGATCACCTAGCCAGTCGGTCAGCAGGCGGCTGGCCAGACCCATCGTCAGCATGCCGTGCGCGAGCACCCCGGGCAGCCCGACCGACTCAGCCACGCGGTCGTTCCAGTGAATCGGGTTGAAATCGCCCGACGCGCCGGCATACCGCACCAGGTTCTCCCTGGTGATCCGGTATTCCTGCGCCGCAACCACTTGCCCGACGGCGAGCGTGTCAGGCATTCGCATTCTCCTCCGGCCGGATCAGCAGGGTGGCTTGCGCGATGCACACCTGGTCTCCGTCGGCGCCGCGCACATCGTTGACGATGGTGAGCAGATCGCTCCCAGCCACCTGCCGGATGGCATCCAGCGTGGTGGTGGTCTCCAACCGGTCCCCGACAACGAGCGGCCGGGTGTAGGTGAAGCGCTGGTCGACGTGGACCACCCTGGCGAACTCGATGCCGAGGTCGGCCATGAGCAGGTCGAAACCACGCATCACCGGGATCATGGCGAATGTCGGTGGCGCGACCACGTCGCGGTGTCCGTACTTGCGCGCAACTTCGGCATCGACGTAGACCGCATTCGCGTCGCCGATCGCTTCAGCGAACTCCCGCACCTTTTCCCGGCTGACCTCATAGGGCTGCGGAGGGTAGATCCGCCCAACGGCGGATGGATCAATGGCCATGATTCGACGTTACCGGCGTGCAAAACCTGCCGCCGACCGGGGCTCGGTTGGTCGGCGGCTGGCTGCGCTGCATGGTCAGCGGGTCTCGCGATGCGACGTGTGCGTACGGCAGCGAACGCAGAACTTCTTCAGCTCGAGCCGGTCGGGGTCGTTCCGACGGTTCTTCTTGGTGATGTAGTTGCGCTCTTTGCACTCCGTGCAAGCCATGGTGATCTTGGGACGGATGTCAGCGCTCTTGGCGGCCACGGGTGCCTCTCTCCATACAAAGACTACGAACCTGGCAAGGGTAGCCGACCTCGGCCGAGTATCCCAATCGAGCACGGGACGGGCAGGAAGCCGACTGCGGTAGCGGGGGCGGGACTTGAACCCGCGACACCACGATTATGAGCCGTGTGCTCTAACCACCTGAGCTACCCCGCCAAGGGTGTCCCGTGCCGGGCAGCGGGACAATCCAGAGCCCCAATACGGAATCGAACCGTAGACCTTCTCCTTACCATGGAGACGCTCTGCCGACTGAGCTATTGGGGCGCGTGCGCCAGACGAGAGTACACAATCACAGGGCGTTGACGCGAATCGTGACGGGCTCCGTTCCGGCGGCCGGCCGGGAGCGTCCCCACCACCCGGCCATCACAGCTGCCAGGATCAGCCACAGCATCACCGCGCCTACCAGCCAGCTCCAGCCCGCTACTCCGAACACAACGCTTCCCGCGGTGCCGCCCAGGCTGCTGCCGAGGTAGTAACACGTCGTATAGAGCCCGGATGCCTGGCCTCGAGCTTCGCGGCTGGCCGCTGCCGCGGTCCAGCCGTTGGCGACCGCATGTGCGGCGAAGAAGCCGATGGTGAGCACCCCGAAGCCGGCCACCACCAACGGCAGCGCATCCGGAACGGTGAGGGCGGTTCCGGCAGCGGTGACGAACAGGGCCCCGATCAGCACCCGGCGCCGGCCGGCCCGCCTGGTGAGCACACCGGTCACCGCCGAAGAAACGGCGCCCAGCGCATAGGTGAGGAACACCAGCGAGGCCAGACCTGGAGACAGGTCGAACGGCGCGCCGGTCAGCCGGAACCCGACGACGTTGTACAGAGCGACGAACGCTCCCATCGCCAGAAAAGCCACGGCGTACTGCACACCCAACTCCGGATGCCGCATGGCCGCACGCATACCTGCCCAGACGCTGGGCCGGCGCCCGTGGGGCTCAACGGCGGCGTCGGCCGCGGGCGCCGCCGGCAAAGCGATGATGGTGACGACGACACAAATAAGGGAGAAGCCCGCGACGACGGCTAGCGCGCCACGCCATCCAAGTGAGTCCACGCTCAGGCCCGACAACAGCCGGCCGAGCATGCCGCCGAGCGTGTTACCGGCGATCATCGCGCCAACCGCGGCTGCCACTCCCGCCCTGCCGAGCCGATCCGCCAGGAGCGCGGCGCCGATGCCGGCCAACCCGGCGATCGCGGCACCTTGGAGTGCACGCATAGCCAGTAGCACTGAGTACGAGGGCGCGAGCGGAAGCAGCAGGCCGATGGCTACCGATACACAAATCGACACCACGATGAGGCGCCTCCGGCCGACGAAGCCCGCTAACAGCGCCATCGGCAGCACCGCCAGTGCCAGCGCACCAGTCGCCACGCCGACCGCCAGTGACGCTCCCCCGGGCTGGAGGCCGTAGTCGGCCGCTAACTGCGCGAGCACCGGCTGCGGCGCGTAGAGCAGTGCGAACGACGCCGTTCCCGCCGCGGCTACCCCGATGGTCAGGCGCGTCGTCTCGGTTCGCGGCTGGGCGTCTGAGTTAGCTGGCACGTTCTCGACGCTAAGCCGGTCAAACTGATTCGTCCAATACACTAATCTGGCAAAATCTATCCAATGACGTATGAGAATGAGCTTCGCAACGCTGACCAGCTACTCGCGGGTCAGGCGGCGCCGACACTCGCTCTACTCGCCGCGCTTGGTGAGACACAGAGTGTCACCCGCACGGCGGAGCACATCGACATACCGCAGCCGACGGTGAGCCGGCGGCTGGCGTCTATCGCCGAGGCGTTGGGCGCGCCGCTCACGCAGCCAGCCGGCAGAGGCATCCGGCTGACTCGAGTCGGACGAATCCTGACCGAGGCGGCCGCCCAGGCATTGGCCACACTCGAGGCAGGGGCACGGCAAGCCCGCGAAGAGGTCGAGCCTTCCAGCGGACACGTCGTCATAGGGTTCCTGCATCTGCTGGGCCGCTCGCTCGTGCCGGGCTTGCTACGCGGCTTTCGGCGTGAGCATCCTTCGGTGCGTTTCAGCCTCGTACAAGGCTCGAGGCAGCAGATACTCGAACGTCTCGACGGCGGTGAACTCGACCTGGCGCTGGTTGCGCCACTGCCCGCCGAAGACTCCGCACTGACCAGCTTTCCGGTGACCGTACAAGAACTATTGCTCTCCGTCCCCGATGACCATCGTTTCGCCGCACGGCGCCGGATCCGGTTCACCGAACTCGCCGACGAAGAGTTCGTGATGCTAGAACACGGCTACGGCCTCCGGCAGATCACCGATGCGCTGTGCTCAGCTGCGGGCTTCACTCCCAAGATCGCTTTCGAGGGGCAGGAATCCGACACCGTCCGCGGCCTGGTAGCGGCCGGGCTAGGAGTCTCCCTCCTGCCTCGGTTTGATCCCGGGAAACCAGCTGGGGTGGCCGAAGTCCCCCTCGCCCCCAAAGTCACCCGGACTGTGGGTCTGGCCTGGCCCAGAAGTCAGTGGTCCACCCCCGCCGTCCGCGCGTTCCGCGAGTATGTGCGCAACTCGACGACGCTTGACCGGCCGCCGGGAGGATGATCTTCCGCTGGATAGGATGACCGGGGACGACGCCCGTCACCGCCCTGAGCACAAGGCCCGTGACAACTCTTCGTCGCGAAGGGTTGCTCGATGTCACGAAACAGACCAAACTCACTCCAGCATGTCTGAGTCCCCAGCGTCGTATCGCGAGGTCTTCGCGATCTCCGAGTTCCGCCGCCTCTGGGCGGCGCACACGCTGTCCGTCATCGGCGACCAACTGGCCCGGATCGCTATCACCCTCCTGGTCTACCAGCGGACTCAGTCGGCCGGGTTGACGGCGCTGACCTACGCCCTGACCTTCCTGCCCGACTTCATCGGCGGCGCGGCCCTGGCGGGGCTGGCCGATCGGTTTCCGCGGCGCACGGTGATGGTCGCCAGCGACCTCGGGCGCGCCGGCCTGGTGGTGCTCAT
Source organism: Phytoactinopolyspora mesophila (assembly GCF_010122465.1). NCBI lineage: Bacteria > Bacillati > Actinomycetota > Actinomycetes > Jiangellales > Jiangellaceae > Phytoactinopolyspora > Phytoactinopolyspora mesophila. Next base: position 294,860 of record NZ_WLZY01000003.1, read on the forward strand.
GGCGCTGCCGGGCATGCCGCTGGCCGTTCAGGCGGGTCTGCTGTTCTGCGTGCAACTGATCGCCGCGCCCTTCTCCACCGCACGACAAGCGGCCCTGGCCGACATGCTTCCAGGCGATCGCCTAACCGTAGGCCTCGGCGTGATATCGATCACCTATCAAGCTGGCCTGGTCCTCGGGTTCGGTGCCGGTGCGGCCCTCGTGGCGCAAGTCGGAGTCTCCACCGCATTGGTGATCAATGCCTGCACCTTCGTCCTGTCTGCGCTCATCATTCGCTACGGCATCCACCATTACCGGCCAGCGCGACCCGCAGCCGGCGAACCCGCCCCGGGGCAATGGGAGACGATCCGCGCGGGATGGGCCATCGTGGCTCGAAGCGCGCAACTACGCACGCTGCTCGCCATCGCGTGCTGCTCAGGCTTCTATGCCGTGCCGGAAGGCCTTGCCGTGCCGTATGCCGACCAAATCGGCAGTGGCACCGTCGCCGTCGGCTGGCTGCTGGCGGCGAATCCGGTGGGAACGGTCATCGGCATGACCCTGCTGCGGGTGATCCGGCCCGACCGGCGGCTTGCGATTCTCGGGCCCATGGCCGTGCTCAGCAGCCTGATATTGCTTCCTACCGCCTGGGCGCCGGGCCTCGCGATTACGCTGGTGCTGTGGACCCTCAGCGGAGTGTTCTCAGCCCATGACATCGTCACCCAGGCGACATACGTGCGGCTCGTTCCCACACACCGCCGCGGCCAGGCCATCGGCGTCGCGATCGCCGCACTCCGTGCCGCTCAGGGCCTCGGTATCGTCCTGGCGGGCCTTTTAGCCCAGTTCTTGACGCCGGCAGCCATCATCGCTGGGGCAGCCGCCCTGGGAACCGTTGTCACGGCCGTAGCAGCGACAAGATGGCTGCGAGCAGTCTCGTCCAACCCCAGTTTCCCCGCCCATGACGAGACCGACAACGCTTAGCTGGCCACAAAGGCACCCGACTCAACCGTCACAGGACCGCTGGCTGTAGCCACTCCGTCCAAGGCCGTCCGATGACTCTCTTAGTACGTCACGAATCAACGGCTCCACTTGTTGTCACGCATCCAAATCACCACCTCTCACCCCACGGACCACCAACACCACCATCAACGGCTCCACTTGTTGTCACGCATCCAAATCACCACCTCTCACCCCACGGGCCACCAACACCACCATCAACGGCTCCACTTGTTGTCACGCATCCGAATCACCACCTCTCGTTGCCGAAACCTCGCCCGGGACGCACCTCATGAGAGATTGGTACCACTACTGGACCTATTGTCCTTGTTTGTCGAAGAATGCCTTCACTGTCCTCCGGGCATATGAGAGACTTGCGCGCAGCGTGTGGGGGCACGGGTGAGGTCGACCGGCGGAGGCAGGGGGCCACATGTGATAGGCCGCGCACGACGATGGTGCCAGGAGTGGGCGCTCTGGCAACTGCCGCGACCTGCCCTGATTCTTGTACTGGTCGTAAATGCCAGCGCAGTCATCGTCACGGCGGCAACGGCGTTTCTGGTCGATATCGACCGGGGCGATCTAGCTCGCTTCGCGCTCTTAGCTGGTTGCGCATGGGCAGCGATCGAACTCACGCGCCATATCGAACGGATCCGTTCCTACCAGCCGGCCGCTACGGTCGCTTACGTCGACAGCACAACTGTCTGGTCCTTCGCGGCGATAATCATCCTTCCGCCTGCTCTTGCCTCAGGAATGGTTGCCGTCACTTACATCCTGTCCTGGGCGCGGGTCAAGACGCGCAGGGCAATCCCGTATCGCTGGACATACTCCGCAGCTACCGTGCTGCTAGGAACACATGTAGCCGGGCTTGTGCTCGCAGCTGGCATGAGCAACTACCCAGGCGTGCCCGATCCAACGTCGATGACAGGCTTCAAGGATCTGGGCGTTGTCGTGTTGGCCGCCACCGTGCGGTGGGTATTTAACACAGGCCTAGTCATGACAGCGATCGCACTCGCGAATCCGACTGCACGGAGCAAGGACCTGTTCAACAACTTCAGCGAACAATTTCTCGAAGCCGGCGCGTTGGGACTTGGGCTTGCGGTCGCGGTGATCGTCACAGCCAACCCCTTCGCGCTCCCAGGCATCTTGATCGCCATCATCGCGCTCCACCGAAGTCTTCTCGTCAGTCAATACCGGCAAGCGTCCCGCGTCGATGCCAAGACTGGACTCGCGACGGCGGGACGATGGCACGAGTTTGCCGAGGGCATGCTGAAGGTCGCTCAACAGCGGAATGCGCCCTTGGGCTTGCTCATCATCGACCTAGACCGCTTCAAAGCGGTCAACGACACTTACGGTCACCCGTTCGGCGATAAGGTTCTCCGAACTGTCGCGGATGAACTCCGGGCTGAAGTCCGCGAGCTTGACGCGTGCGGCCGATGGGGCGGCGAAGAGTTCACAATCCTGCTTCCGGACATCGGGACCCGCGAGGCCCTCTACCGGGTCGCGGAACGCATTCGCCTGCGCATCCAGTCCGTTGCAGTTGACGCACCCGACAACGACGGCACCGGGACCCCCGTGTACCTCAGCGTTTCGATCGGGGGCACGCTCTATTCCGCGAAAGACCACGGCACACTCGATGATCTCCTGCTCGCCGCAGATACCGCGCTGTACAAAGCGAAGAACAGCGGTCGAAACACCGTCCGCCTGAGTGCGAACCAATTGGCCGCGCCGACCGAGCCCACGGAAACCGACCCGCCGGCGACGAATCTGCCGCATGCCGACTCGGCCTAGCAAGTTGGTCGGGTCAGCACGCTGGGGAAGCCGGAATCAGCTCCGTCATGTCATCACCCGATCGGCAATGGGGAGGCGACCTTTCGCCGAGATGCGCCAAGTGCGCAGCGACCTGGTTGGCCTCAGGCGGCGAACCCGGCGCAGGCCAGACCGTCAGAAGATCGAGAGGCCAAGGCCCTCCGCCAGATGATGGAGCGCGACACCTCCGCGGTGTAGTCGTTCGCAGCGCTCATAGTCTTACCCCCTGCCTTGGCGTCAGCGATGGTCGTGATCACGTTCATCATCTGCTGGATCAGGGTCAAGCACGACAACGGCTTCCCCTACCGATGGGTCTATTCGTGCGCAACCGTCTTGCTTGGCACCCACGCGGCGATACTCCTGCTGTCCGTCGCGGCGAGCAGCTACCCTGGCGTGCCCTCCGCACAGGCCCCGACCAACTTGATCGACCTGAGCATCATCGTGCTGGCAGGGACCATACGATGGTCCTTCAACGCCGGACTGATCATGGCGGCGATAGCCTTGGCGGATCCGATGTTGCGGACGAAGGATCTCTTCGAGAACTTCAGCGACCAAACTCTGGAAGCGGGTGCGCTGGGGCTCGGGCTCGTCTCGGCGATCCTGCTCATCGTCAACCCCATCGCGCTACCCGGTGTCGTCATCGCCATCGCGGCGCTCGCACGCAGCGCATTGGTCAACCAGTACCAACATGCGACACATATAGACACAAAGACAGGCCTGGCAACCGCCGAGCACTGGCATGACTGCGCCGAGAGCATGCTGAAGCGAGCCCGCCTTCGGGGCGACAACTTCGGCATCCTGCTCGTTGACTTAGACAACTTCAAGGCCATGAACCGCATCCATGGGTCGGCGCACGGAGATCGAGTATTGCGCGCAGTCGCGGATGATCTCTTGCGCGGAGTTCGCGAAACGGATACTTGTGGCCGCTGGGGTGGCGACAAATTCTCCGTGATGGTCGCCGAGGTCACGGCCATGCACGACGTCCGCCGGGTAGCGGATCGCATACGCCGGTGCATTCAGTCAGTGGTCGTGGAACCCCTCCAAGGCAGCGCCATCACAGCACCGCTTGACATCAGCGCGCCTGTCGGAGGTGTCCTTCATGTGCCGGGCAACGAATCGACGCTCGACGAACTCATCCTCGCCGCCGAGTCCGCCCTTTACGAAGCGAAAAACGACGGACGAAACACCGTTCGCTTGACCTCCGCACGCACCGACCTGCCCACCGACTCCGCGTGAACCAACCCCACGATGAGACCCCGGCAGCCTGACTCGGCCCAATCCGTTCATCACGAGATGGCCGGTTTCGCCCAGGCGCCGAGGACGCCCGGGAACTCTGGGCTATCGACGATTGATGCACGCGGCCTGCCAGCCACGGACTACAGCATCGAGAACGCTACCCTCCGCCGGGCGCCGGGCGAGACGCCGCCCGAGTTCAGAGATGCCGAGCGCCACGATGCGGATGCCACCGGAATTGTCAGCCAGCACGCCCGCGGCGACGTTGCCCACGGCATCCGCCACGCCACCGGTGAACACTGCAGCGGCCAGCGTGAGGCTGCTGCCCGCCGTCGCGGGCGCGAAGATCACTCCGATGTAGGTGTACGGGATGAATACGGCCGGACTCCCCTACTGCTCCGGAGAATCGCTTCCTTCGATTGCCAACGCTGGGCGCCACGGTCCGGACGCCTGATCGAACCCATTCTGGGTCGCTGACCACAGCCTATAAGGAATCTTTCGCACATTTTCGTCTTTGACTCTCAAGTTGACCCCTGATATGCGATGCTTTTTTTTGGTGTGGGTTTATAGGGCTGGTCGCAAATGCGAAGAAAGGGCGATTTGGTAAATTATGCGTCGTAGTGGAAATACAAGATCGATTAACGGGCTCCGCGCCATTATTGCCGGCGGACCCCATGGGTCGCAGCGGCCTGCGGTCACCCTCGCCAGAGCACCAGACATCGTGGGGTTGTGACGGTGCGACTCGGCGTCGTCAGTCAGGTGTACGACCCAGAGACCGGATCCGCCGCGGTCCCCGGTGCGATCAGTCGCGCGCTGGCCGGGCACGGACACGACGTTCACGTGCTCACTGGCTTCCCCAACTATCCCACAGGGAGGATCTACCCGGGCTACCGCATACGCCCCTACCAATACGAGTTCCGCGCGGGAATCCACGTCCACCGAATCCCCCTCGTGCCCAGTCACGACAGTTCGGCGGTGCGACGCGCGATGACCTACCTGTCATTCGGCGCATCGGCGGCACTGAGGTGGCGAATCCTGCGATCAGTCGACGCCTGGCTGGTCTACTCGACACCCGCGACCGTCGCCATGCCGGCTCTCGTCGCCAAAACCCTCTTCGGACGCCCGTACGTGT